>CAYUGI010000189.1:0-13438 GCA_964444105.1 uncultured Pirellulaceae bacterium | reverse complement strand
CCAACTCCAACTCCAACTCCAACTCCAACTCCAACTCCAACTCCAACTCCAACTCTTTTTCTCCTCCACCCGCTTCAACCTAAACTCTCTCCCACCGCTCACCCATGCGACCTCTTTCCCACGAATCCCTCACGGTCTATCAAAAGGCAATCGAGTTCGTCGGGTGGTCGTTTCAACTCTCAACCCAAAAGAAGATCACCGGGGTCCTACTGGACCAATTCAAAAGAGCCTACCTCTCCATCCCACTGAACATCGCCGAAGGCAACGGCAAGCACTCCGGTCGCGACCAAGCGAAGTTCTACGACATCGCCAAAGGTTCGGCGCTGGAGTGCGCGGCTTGTTTGGACGTGCTGGTGGCGACGGAGATGGCGACACGAGACGAGATAGCAACAGGGAAAGCGATGATCGGTGAGATCGCGGCGATGTTGACCGGATTGGCGCGTAGCGCTGCGGGAGATCGAATGCGGGAGGAAGCGGGGGAGTATGAGACGGAGCTTGGTGATGGGCGGGTATTGGAGTGAGACGATGAGTTGAAGAAAAAGGAAGGGAAGAGTAGGAGATAGAGGAAAAGTTGAAGTTTATGTTGAAGGTGAAGTTTTGAAATTAGAAATGCTACGACACGCGAGATTTTTGCATTGACCCACACAAACACCATCATCATCGGCGCGGGACTAGCCGGGCTATCCTGTGCCAAGCGGCTTTGCCAAGCCGGCAAATCAGTAGTCCTCCTCGAAGCGACCGACCGTATCGGCGGGCGTGTACGCACGGACGTCGTAGACGGATTCACGATGGATCATGGATTCCAAGTGCTGTTGACTGCCTATCCGGCCTGCCGCGAACTACTGGACTACCCTGCCCTGCGGCTACGAAAATTCGATCCAGGCGCGCGTGTTCGCGTTAGCGGAAAGTTCTCCACGCTCGGAGATCCCTGGCGTAAACCCTCGCAAGCTCTCGCGACGGCCCTCAGTCCGGTTGGCACGCTTGGCGACAAGCTGAAAATCGCGTCGCTGCGGTCAGCCAGTAAGAAAGGTTCACTGGATGATCTTTACCAGCGAGAAGACCAGCCAACCATCGATCGTCTCCAGTCCGACGGATTTAGCGACCAAATGATCGACCGATTCTTCCGCCCTTTCCTCGGCGGAGTGTTCTTGGACGAGTCCCTGGCAACGTCCAGCCGGATGCTGGAATTTGTCTTCCGCATGTTCACTGCTGGCGACATCGCAATCCCAGCCGACGGGATGGGTGCGATCCCAAGACAACTGGCCGACGGACTGCCACAAGGAACGTTGCGGCTTAGCACGACTGTTTCATCGCTGACCGATCGCACCGTTTACCTTACTAATGGCGAGACACTGACGGCGGACAACATTGTCGTCGCCACCGAATCATCCGCGGCGGCCAGATTGCTTGGCCGCGAAAGTTTGGACGTGAAATGGAATTCCGCAACAACGATCTACTACTCTGCTGACAAAGCGCCAGTGAACCATGACACGCTGATGCTGCGAGGCGATGAAAACGGCCCGGTTCAGACTGCCGTCACGCTCAGCAATGTGGCTCCCGAGTATGCACCACCAGGTAAAGCACTCATCAGCGTCAGCATCTCCGACGCGAACCGCGACGAGGAACTGGAGAAACTCGATCATGCCGTTCGCGCCCAGCTTACGTGCTGGTTTGGCAGCGAGGTTGCTGCGTGGAATCAACTGCGTTGTTTCCGCATCCCATTTGGCCTACCACAACTCGAATTGGATCCCGTCAAACGTCCTATTGTGTGTCAAGATGGAATCTTCGTCTGCGGCGACCACCAGGAGACACCCAGCATTCAAGGAGCCATGAACAGCGGCCTGCGAGTCGCTGAGGCGGCTGCGTGCGCGTAATCAGACGCCAATGGGCTCTCAAACATATGAACCCCATACGTGTGCAGGCATCAAAAAAGCGACGCGCCGAATAGGACACATCGCTTGTTGAGAAGCTAGATCTTCTTGCCGGCGCTTACTTGCGGCGTCGTCGACGAACCGCCAGCCCAGCGCCACAAAGTCCTAGCAGTGCCAGCGACGATGGCTCGGGAACGGCGATAACTTGGACGAGTGCAATACTGGATCCACCCCCATCAATCATTGCTACCGAATCATAGTTGTATGTCAGCCTGTAAGCACCAAACACATCATCTTGGGCGGCATTTCCGAATTGGCCGACTGTGTTGCCTGTGACATCAACTAACAGGATGTCACTGCTGTAACTGGCCAGATCGCCACCCGTGTCTTGGAATGTCAGTGTCGCATTGTTGACTTCTGCGTCCTCGCCCACGTCAAAGTTGAAGTCGGTGATTGCGTCATTCGTCCCATCAAAGTCGAAAACCAATTCAAATGAACTGTCGTTAATGTCTAGGTCGCGCCCCACATCGATATCTGTGCCGCCTCCAATAATCTCAAGCGTGTTAGAGCCAGTCGCGTTGTTCCTAGCGTTGAAGTCACGTCCCAATTCCAATGCGGCCGTATCGCTAATGGTGTAGGTCGAGTTGGAGTTGGTGGATGCATCGGCGTTGGTGAACTGCATTTGCAAATCTTGCTCAACACGCACAATCGATGCACCGCTGTGGACGACGTCCGCACCACCAGCATTGATGTTGAAATTGTCCTGAACACCATCTGTGTTCGCTCCATCAACATACGTATCACCAATGTTGACAATCGCACCATTCTGGAAAGTGAGTGTACCCCTGGAGTTGTTAGCATTTCCTGTCGTGCTGGTTTGGCCAGCAACTAGGTTGCCCGTGTGGATATTCAGTGTCCCGCCATCTACATCCAACACGCCTGTACCGTCACGACCAACATCCAAATTCTGGTTCGTTGCAAAGGCTCCGTCGTTGACTACCACTGTGCCACCAACGCCGATTCTCAGTGACCCCGATGCACCATCATCAGTTCCATCGGTTGTGTTACCACCCAAATAAATCTCTTCACCAACATTTAGTGTACCGCCCGTTACGTTGATGTCGCCCGAGTTGCCGGCCGTCATGCCCGCAATAACCTGCTCGCTAACGGTAAAGGTGCCACCTGTGACGTTAAGCGTGTTCGTCTCACCAGTCGCAGTTGAGTTATCACCCATTCGCACATCACCGTTGGTGATGTTAACGATTCCAGCTGAGTTAACCGTGCCCATCCCACTTCGACCAATAATAATGTGTTCTTCGCTTGGTCCGGTAACATTTACCGTGCCTCCCGCTCCGACATTGAGCGTCCCTTCAGAACCTAAGTCTGCGCCGGTGTTCGAGTTCCCACCCAAGTAAAGATCTTGTCCTGTTGTGAATGTTCCACCGTTCGCGTTCAGGATGCCAGAGTTACCAGCGGTCATGCCGACTTGGGTTTCTTCGCTGACGGTAAACGATCCACCCGTTACGGTCAGCGTGTTCGTCGCACCCGTGGCACCTGCAATGCTGTCACCCATTCGCAAATCGCCATCGGTGATGTTGACGGTTCCTGCTGAGGTCATGGTTCCCATTCCATCTCGACCAACGTAAATGTGTTGTTCTTGGTTTCCGTCGCCGATCGTCACGACTCCAGCAGCACCAACATCAACCACTCCGACCGTGTTTACGTCGGAACCAGAGTTTCCATTGCCACCAATGTTCAGATGCCCCACTGTGGTTGTGAGGCTACCATCGGTGACATTCAAGTTTCCGCTAGTATTGTCGTTAACGCCCAGGTTGACGTCGTCGTTCACTGCCAGGATGCCGCCATTGATGACATTGACCGTACCCGTGGCACCTTGGTTCGCGGCCGTCGTCGATCCTGACCCAGTTCCGATTTGAAGATCGTCTCCAATGTTCAACGTCGCCCCCGTGCTCACATTGATCGTGCCGTCGGCAGTCCGTATTTGAGTGCCGTTTGGAGTATTGCCAATCTGGCCAACGACCCCATCATCAAACGCCGTCACGGTGGTATTCTCGATCGTCAACTGTCCACTGACAGCCCGGTCGGTCGTGGTAGCACCAGTGAAGTTGTTACCAACCACCACATCGTCGGCATTGACCGTCTTGCCAGCACCCAGCGTGAAGACGCCCGAATCATTGGCACCGCTACTGCCTACAGCAAAATCATCCACGTTAATGGTCTGGGCGTTGGTATCAGTCGTGGTTCCGCCGGTCGTGTTAAAAACAACTCCAGTTGTTCCGAATGAACTGTTGACCCGTATATCAACGCCACCGCCATTCGCCGTGGTTCCATTGTTGTAACCGTTGACATTGCCACCAATGATCAACAATGCGTTGGCGTTTTCAGCAGTATGCTCGATGAAACTGTTCAAGCCTTGCCCCGTTGCCCCCGCAGCAATCTCGACATCCCCCAAAAGGCTCAGGGTGTGTGCTCCGCCTTGACCTAGAAAAATGCTACCAAGTTCGTTTGCTCCCAAAGTGGTGGTCCCGTCAACCGTAAGAGATCCACCAGTCCGCATTTGAAGCTGAACATGATCGCCTGCTCCCCCATTACCCGTCGCGGTCCCGCCGTTGATATCCAAATTGTTGATCTGGCCGATATTGCTGTCGATACGATAGGTGTGCGTTCCGGTACCACCTTCGTGATGGGAGAAGGTCACATTGTCAGTCGCTGCACCACCCGCGTTGGAACCAGGAGCATTCGCTGAAGGCGTGCCGAAAGGGTTGTCCCACGCCGTCGTGCTCCCCCAAATTGTGTTGTCAGCAGTATTTGACGACGCCGTTTCGTATTGAGCGTGAACTGTGTTGGCAACCAAGATAAACATCAAAGCGGTTGTCAAAGCAAAAAGTTGTTGCATCGTTTTCATTTGAAATCTCGTTCGGGACGCAAATGGCCGCTGAATCAGCGGTAAAAACTTCGCGAATGCACAGAAATGAACAAGTGTACACAGGCATACTGGATACCCTGCTCGGGAGGAGTCATATGTTATTGAAATACCTGGCCGCTTACCAGCAAACTGAGCCGCGAAAAGGCAAAAAAACCGGACTTATTACCCCAGGCGTCTCATTTACCCCATTTGACCCAATTGCAGCGAAATCGTTTCTCGAGTCGAGAGGCCCTGCGTGGACTCGAGCATTCGTTCACTGGCGTCCAGGATGTTATCGTCGCCGGCTGCCAGACAAGTGTTGAAAAAGTTGACTGGATCGCGAAGGTTCAGGCCAACGAAAAAGCGATACCCTCCTACCAGAAAGCATCGCTTTCGACTGACAGATTGCCATCAATCTTAACTGCGTCGGCGTCGACGAATCGCCACGCCTGCGCCGCAAAGGCCTAGCAGTGCCAAGGACGATGGCTCAGGAACTGCGACGACCGCTGACAGAAACACGCCGCTGCCATCGCTCAACAGCTCATAAGAGCTACCATCACCAAACGTCTCAACCGTGTCGCCAAACGCAAAGCTGGAGAACGCACCGGTCTGAGTTCCCGTTGCGTTAATCAGATCGATTCGAGAGAACAGGGATGCTGATGTGATGTCGTTGAAGTTAAACACGATATCCGCATCCGTCATTGTGACATTTCCATCGCCAGCATCAATCGCGAGCGAACCGCCATTAGCATTCATGAAATCGAATGTCAGTTGAGCGTTGTTGTCAAGCAGAACATTTCCATCCACTGTAAACGATGCATTCCCATCGTTGACAAGATTCAGTTGATTGACATTCGCCGCCGTTCCACCGTTCATGTCCAGGTTGTTTGCGATCGTCACCGCACTGTCTCCAGAAACGGTAAACATGTCGACTCCCGCACCCCCGCGGAAGTCCACGTTGTTCGCAACATCAAGGGTGCCACCAGTCATATTGACGGTGCCTGCACCTGTGCCGGACGATAAGTTCAGATTTTGATTTGGGCCGCCTGTCCCAATGTTGACATCGCCACCTGTGATGTTAACCGTTCCACTCACAGCGGCATTGTTATTGACGACTTGGAGTGTGTCTGAAACATTCAATGTTCCGCCGTTGATATTGACCACCCCAGTCGCATTCGCCGCCGCGTTAGTGAAGTCATTCGCGATATTCAAAGTCCCGCCGTTGAGATTAACGGTTCCGATTGACCCTTGCCCACTGCTGGCGTTGTTAAAGCTACCGGAATTGTCAGCATCGACAGCAACGTTCACGCCCACGTTGACGGTGCCTTCATTGATCGTGAAATTTGATGAGAAGCTTCCGCCCGCCGACGTTCCCTCATCAGCCATGTTCACGTTGCGGCCTACATTGACAACCGTTGTCGCTCCATCAACCGTGATCGAGCCACCACCACGATTGAAGTTGATGTCGTTGGAAGCGGTTCCGATGGTCACCTGCGCGCCATTCGTGAACATTACGGTGCCAGTGGCAACCTGAGTCGTTGCCCCTCCTCCCCGACTTTGTCCAAGAACCAAGTTATTGTTCACTTGGTTGTAAGTTGAATTATCCACGTTTAAGAAACCTGCTCCTCCACGGCCCACCTCCGTATTACCCGCAGAAACGGTCAACGTACCGCCATTGGTGAGGTTAAACGTGCCTGTCGTACCAGCGTCGTCACCGTTGTTCTCGTCGCCGCCAAGATAAACGCGGCTGTTCGACGTGAATGTACCAGCGTCAACGTTGACAACGCCCTCGCCGCGCAAATTCGCTCCAACAGTCGTAAACTGCACGCTGGCGACTGAAGTGGCATCAGTGAGGTTCACCGTACCCATCGACGTCGAACCTGCGTTCACGGTTGTTTGATTCATGTTTCCTACAAACAGCGTGTTAGCTGAAGTCAGTGTGCCCCCGACTCCAACATTGATCACCCCGGTGACATCTCGCTCACCGGTCGCTGTCGTAGAGTTCGTCTGCCCAACTTGGATCGCGCCGCTTACGTTCGCGGTTGCGTTGGTAATGTTCAGTGTCCCTTCGACGGTGTGGTTTGTCGCGTTGTTCCCATCCAGGAAACCGATGTTCATCGAAGTGGCCTCGATCGTCCGACCACCGTCTAGATCCCATACCCTGGATGTGCCAGTCCTCGTGCCACTGAAAGCAGTACCAACCCGAAAGTTGTCGACGTGCAAGGTTGATCCTGCGACAGTTGTCAGGGCATCGGTGCGGTTGATCCAAAGATCAACTCCATTGTCCGTTACTGATCCGAAATTCCCCAAGAGGTTCAGGTTCGCTCCGGTGCCGGCGTCAAGCACCACTCGGTTGGCGCTTGACGAACCTGAGCTGACAATGTTTCCACCGATCGTGACTTGGGAGTTACCGTTGTTCATCTGAAACTGTCCAGCCGTTTCTGTCGTCCCTGTCGCGCCTCCTAAACCTCCCAGTGTGAGATCGCCAGTCACATTCAAAGCACCCGCGTTTGTACGGACTTGAAAGTTCGTGTTATTCACGCTTGTTGTTGCGTTGCCACCAACAGTCAGAGTCCCAATCGTTCCAGCATCGACGTTCAGGCGGACGTTCTGGGTACCGGATGCCAGTTGATTCTGAATCACGACGTCGTCGTCCAACGCCCCGCCATTTAGAATAGAGCCAGCTGGAGTCGCTTGATCCCAGTGCGTTGCATCATTCCAGGGATCATTCGTAATACCGCCCGTCCAGTTGTAAGTCGTTTGGGCAGTCGCAGAGGCCGCAAGAAACGCAAATAAAGTGGCGATTGCCAATGATCTGCTAAAAAATTGCATCGTTTTCATGTTGAATCTCGCCTTAAAAAAACGGCCGCCTGATCGAATAAACAAAGCTTGGAATCCAGCGTTGAAGCAAAAGCATCCTGGCTAAACGCATCTTTCCAAACAATAAGCGTCGTAAGCTATTTGAGTTTGAGCTGAGATGATAGCGATCAATTAGCAAAGCACCCAAGAACTGCCCGGATATTCTCCCCAGGCCTCCTCTTCTTCCAGATCGCCCTGCCTTCTACTTGGCCTAGCCGCAACCGATAGCGACACGGCTCTGAATACACCATATCTAGCTATTCGCCAACCACCTGAAAACCGTCTGTGCAGCGATTTTCATGTTGCTTGGGTTAGATCCTGAAGCAGTGACCAGCTCCTTCTCGTTTTGGGTGGACTCGTAATGCGTATAACACGCACTGCTTTTTTGTTCCCCTTCGGCCTGATCGACCATCAGACTGGCAACTATTTAGGGAAAGATGGCGTTCTGGGACACCAAGAGCAATTTGGGAAGAGAAAGCAAATGGCAGCATTGCACCGCCGCGCGGCGCTCACTGCCCAACCACTTCATATCCGAACAACGCCCGTTCGAACGACACATCGGCAAGGGATCCCGCAGGGTTCGCCTTGCCGATGCGTCAAACAACAGTGGTTCTTATCTTCGTGACTAGTTGAAACTGTCGCCGAAGTTGTACGAGGCACTTAGCGGGATGATCCCGTAGATGCCTTCGGTGAAGACTTGCTGGACGAAGTTGTTGAACAATTCGATCGGGGCTTCGGGCAGGATGACGACATCACCGTCACGAAGCCAGATTTCGTCGCGTGGGTGGGCCGTTCGCCCCAAGATCGCTCCTCGTAGGTCCATCAGTGTCGAAATCAACTCCCAATCGTCGCCTCGTCGGAAAATCACAACCTGACGCAGGTTGGCTCCGGTGGTGTGACCACCTGCCATCGCGATGCCGCCCAACACAGTGGTAGGTGTGTCCATGTTGTAGCGTCCCGATTGGCGAACTTCACCCAAGACAAAGAAGTAGTGGGGTGCTTGGCTTTGCAAGGATGGTTCAACTTCCAAACCACCCACCACATCGTCGTAGCGAAGATTGATCTCTTCTTTCAGTTCGTCCATCGACAAGCCTTGAGCCTGCACGCTGCCGATTCGTGGCAGTCGGATCTCGCCCTCGGGTGTGATCGTTTGGGTGATTGACTGGGGATCGAATCCTCCGGCACCACTGATCGCTTCGCGAACTTGGCGTGCGGCGGTTCCGGTGTTGACCGGCGTGACGTCGATCGACGGCTTAGGGTAATACTCTTTGTAAAGTTCTTCCAACATGTCGCGAAGCTGTCCAACGGATTGACCAGCTGCGTGTACTTGACCGATCAATCGCAGCGAAATGGTCCCATCGGGCTGAATCTTGAGACCCTTTTCCATCGTGCCGCGTTGCAAGTCTTCATCAGCAACCGATTCGATCATCAGTTCGTCTCCGACGACCAGCCGATAAGCGCCCGCCATTTTCATGGGTGCGACCAAGTAGGTCAGCTGAAGCGTATCGCCGGTTCGCAATCGGTATTCAGGTAACCGGTGTGTTCGTGCCGGTCCCGCGTAGTCGCCAGGTCCGTGGGTCAAGAACGGTGCGTTGTGGGGACACTGCCAGCATTGGCAATCTTTGTCCTGGCAGGGACCGATTCCCTGCGAAATCCCGAATCCACCGATCAAGCCCGCCGTGCGGCCGGTACGATCAGCACAGTTGAAGCAGTAGTGTCCATTGCCCTGCGAAACCGCGCCCTGCGAGATGGTCTTCCGATGAGTTGGAATGAAGATTGATTGATCAGTGCGGTCTGATGGCGACGTGTACTCGTCGTTGAACTGACGTCGGCCCGAAGAAGCATGCGTCTCTTCGCCATCGGTGTCTTCAGCTTCTTCTTCCGATCCCTCGTTCGATTCTTCGTCAGCGAACCGGTCTGGCGGCGCTTCTTTGACAACGGGCGGATCTGGAAGCTCACTCTCCTCGGTTTCCGTGTCTCTCGCATCCTGAGCGTGAGTGTATGACGGTACCACCATCCAGCTGAGTAAAAGGATGCAGGCAAAAGTCCAAATGTAGTTCTTGCGCTTCGTTGATAACATCATTGGTCTCTCGCAATCCTTTGGTGAAGACACAACTTCTGATTGTGGTGGGCTTTGGTTGGTTTCGTATTTCGCTTGTCGTTGCTGCGACTATTTGGGCATGACCCAGGAGCGAAGCAATGCAAACCGCTTGGACTTTCCTGAAACTGGCTGGGCCTCGGTTTTTGAATCTGCGGTTTCGCTTTTTTGCTTGGCTGCCGCCGAATTGCGAGCGATCGCGTTGGTCGGTTTGTACATGGACGCAAACGTTTCTTGCGTCAGTTGCCGAACAGGTATCTGGCGTTTCAGATGCGGGTTCTGCAAAGCTAACCGGCATTGCTGCATCGTGCTGATGTCTTGTGCCTGCCGGGCGGCGAGCATCAATCGCTCGTAGCCTTTGCGACTGGGACGCAACTGAACACTTCGCGACAACACTGCGACCGATTCTTCGGTCAATCCTTCGGTCATCATCGTGGTGCCCAGCTGCAACCAAGCATCACTGTTGGCGGGATCCACTTCGACGGCAGCTTGCTGCAATGACAAGGTCACCGCGCCGCTGCGTGTATCCGAATCCGGTGCAATCGATGATTCGATTTGTCCAAGCAACACCAACGCGTCACTAGCCATTGCGACTGAAGCGGTTGCCAACACGATTTCTTCGCGAGCGATGGCAAGGTAGGCCTCCGTAGCTCGCATCGGCGAAACAAGACTAAGGTCCTTGTCCTTCAGAACTCTCGTTTTATGAGCGACCACAAGACGACCGAGAGAGCGTTGATCCAGTGTTCCGAATCGGGCTCCAAAATCTGCCGATTCGCGAATCGCTGTTAGAGCAACATCCAAGTGACGCGCGTTTTCGTTGTTGCCCTGACGCACATCTTGCACCGCG
Organism: uncultured Pirellulaceae bacterium; assembly: GCA_964444105.1. Lineage (GTDB taxonomy): Bacteria > Planctomycetota > Planctomycetia > Pirellulales > Pirellulaceae > K23-9. Next base: position 2,837 of record CAYUGI010000189.1, on the reverse strand, counting down.
ACCAAATTTTGAATGGCCTGCATCGTCAACCGTTTGGCACTGTGTGTCGCACCTCGCTGCAATCGACTTTTTGCATCACTGATTTGCTCAGCAGCAATCTGACCGAGCTTGTTGGCCCGGATGGTTGAATCGATCTGAAGGGAACGTGGCGTGGCTTTGGGGGCGACGCTGGAAGTTGTATCGCTCGCTATTCGCTCAATCACGACAAGCTTGGTGTCGAATTCTTGCGGCTTCGTTAGCACAGCAGTCGAGGCCGGCATGGACGGCCCTTGCAACATCGTTTCTGCCGAATTCACCCCCGTATTCAGCAGTCCAAAACCTTGTTTCGTGGCCAATGAACGCAGTGCCCGCGTCCGGAGATCATCCATCGAATCATCAAGGAAGTCATCCGTTTGCGGTGGCTGCGATCGGACTTTGGTGTTGGCCTTGGCGACTTCGTCAGGCAGACGAAACGCCGGACCTGAGGGTGAAATTCGGTTTACTTCGCGCTGATCAGCTTTTTGCGAACGGGTATCGGGTGCTGGCAGCTTCGGCAGTGGCTGGCTTGATGCGAAAGGACGCGCCGTGCGTTTGGCTTCCGACGCAAACGTGCGTTTGGCTTTCGACGCAACTATGCGTTTGGCTTCCGACGCAACTATTCGTTTGGTTTTCGACGCAACCGTGCGTGAGGGAATATCAGCGAAGTGCAAGCTGCTTGTCGGCAAACCGCTTGGAGCTCGCAAAAGCTGCTTGGCTTCGTCGATCTTGATTGGCACAAGTCGACTGGCGCTGTCAGCGAACGGGGCTGCCAACGGAACAGCCTTTGTCTGGTCGTTTTTCGCCGTTGCTTTTGACTGGGGCATCAGTGATGCCGCAGCCCGATCCTGACTACGCAACGCTTCAACGGTGATTTCCGTCAAACTCGTGTTCTCGGATGATGGCGTAGGCATCGGCGCGGTTTGCTGCCATCCGTCGGTCAGCAACGAACGAAGACCACTTGATGATCGCGGTGTGTTGGTCTCTGCCGCAAAACATGAGCGGTCTAGCTGCGCAAAGCCGGAGCCGATGATCGCGGAGCAGTTGAGTGCTGCCAATAAAGCAAGTCGGCGTGCGGACCGCGATGCAGTTCGCTGCGACTTGAAACGTAACTCATCCATGAGACATTTCGCTGTTCGATGATCGCTGTTTGCCAGTGGGTCGTTCGGGAGTCACATCCTTATGACTCGAACCCCTGGTAGCAAAGGTATCGACGTGTCGCAGTCACGCCACTGATCGATTCGCAGCAACTCTTGCCAGCTTGGCGACGGACGCGATTCACAACCGACATGATTACGCATCAAACGAATCGCAGGCAAAGAAGTCACAGACGCACCTCGCCTGAAAGGCCGTACAGACCCACCGTGCAAATCGCTCATGAGCAGGTCAACCCGCACAAACAACACGCAAAATGTTTGCTAGTAACGGTTGTACGGAACATTCGCTTCAACGCACCTCGCTCGGGTGTTGATCGCATGCCGCGTTGCTCTGGTTTTTCGGGCTGGGCCGGCCACGGGTGGGTGTTCATTGCAGCTTCCGCAGAACCGGTATGACTCTCCCCTCCAATGGCCCCGTATGGGCAGCTGAAAGTCCTGCGCAACCGACGGCGCCGTTCTCAGATTCGTCAACCGACAAGGGGCGTCAACAAGGCGGTGCTTGGGTTAAGATACGCAAACGACCACTGGTTGCTCGATTCGCACAAGGAATATGAATGTTTCAGTTTGCTCGCGGGCCTTATCCTGCCACACGAATGCGCCGCCCACGTCGACAGGATTGGTCGCGTCGATTGGTCCGTGAAAACACGCTGTCGGTCAATGATCTGATCTGGCCGTTGTTCATTCATGCGGGCAATGGGACCGAAGAAATTGACAGTCTGCCCGGAGTCCAGCGACTCGACCTTGATTCGCTGCGCAAAAACGCGGCGCTTGCCTGCTCGCTTGGTATTCCTGCGATCGCGATTTTCCCAGCGACACCGCCAGAGCTGAAAACGGAGGATGCCGCTGAGGCGTTCAATCCGGAGAACTTGGTTTGCCGTGCCGTCCAAGCTGTGAAGTCAGAGGTAGGTGATTCGCTGGGTGTGATTTGCGACGTGGCACTGGATCCCTACAGCAGTCACGGACAAGATGGATTGGTTCGTGAGGGTTACGTCGTCAATGACGAAACCATCGTTGCGCTTTGCAAACAGGCTGTTGTGCAAGCAGACGCGGGGTGCGACATCATTGCCCCAAGCGACATGATGGATGGCCGCATCGGTGCAATCCGACAAGCTTTGGATACAGCCCAGCACAGCAACGTTCAGATCATGTCCTACGCTGCGAAGTACGCCAGTTCGTTCTACGGGCCCTTTCGCGACGCCGTGGGATCATCCGGCAATCTCGCCGGTGGAAGCAAACAAACCTATCAGCAGGATCCGGCTCAGAGCGACGAGGCACTTCACGAGGTCGCGTTGGATCTAAGCGAGGGTGCTGACAGCGTGATGGTCAAACCCGGCATGCCCTACCTGGACATCGTTGCCAAGGTAAAATCGACCTTTGGTGTGCCAACGTTTGCCTACCAGGTCAGTGGCGAGTACGCGATGTTGGCCGCAGCAGCACAGGCAGGCTGGTTGGATCGAGACAAAACGGTGCTGGAGAGCCTGCTTGCGTTCAAGCGAGCAGGCGCCGATGGTATTCTCAGCTACTACGCTCCACTGGCTGCTCAGTTGTTGAACGAAAATTAGTGCCGAAGCAGTCTTTGTTGGTTTACCTGCATTAGAGAGCGTGGAGCTTAGGCCGGAGAGGCTGTGAATTTTCATTAGTTTCAAGCATTCAGTCTTGGCTTGA
>CAYUGI010000188.1:0-13484 GCA_964444105.1 uncultured Pirellulaceae bacterium | reverse complement strand
GGTCAGTACAAGGGCCTTCAGAGCCTTTACGAGGAGTACAAGGACAAAGGATTCGTCGTCATCGGTTTTCCGTGCAACCAATTTGGCAGCCAAGAACCGGGCAGTGACACAGAAATCGCCAAGTTCTGTAGTACCAAATATGACGTGACGTTCCCGATGTTCAGCAAGATTGATGTAAACGAGGAAAGTGCTGCCCCGATCTACAAATTCTTGACGGCTCAAGACGTCAAGCCGGCAGGAAAAGGCCCCATCAGCTGGAATTTCGAGAAGTTCCTGATTGATCGCGAAGGCCACGTCGCCGGGCGATTCTCGCCGCGAACAAAGCCTTCGGACGCCGAATTGGTCAAGGCGATCGAGTCGCAGCTTCAAGCCAAGAAGTAAGCATCTTGCGGCTGTTTGTTAGCGACTGATCGCGACGGCCGTTCGGATGAGGTTCCAGCACTGACAGATCGATGCAACCCTACGGGGTTTGCATCGCCCGTTTCAGCGCCTACGCTCTTGCGTTTGCGCGGCAGGGTCTCTGCGGCGATTTTTTTTGTTCGTTTTGTGGAGTGAATCGGGTGTCTGGAACCTGTGTGATCGGTCTTCAGTGGGGTGACGAAGCCAAAGGGAAACTCGTCGATCTGCTCGCGCCGCAATTCGACATGGTCGTTCGCTACCAAGGCGGAGCAAACGCTGGGCACACCGTTGTTGCTGGCGACGAGACGTACAAGCTGCATCATATTCCCAGCGGCATTCTGCACAAACATGTTCAGAATTTCATTACGCCGGGCGTCGTGATCAATCCTGAGACGATGCTGGTCGAAATCGACGGCTTGGCAAAACGAGGTGTCAACTGCGCCGACAACATGCGCGTCAGCGAACGTGCTCACTTGGTCATGCCATGGCACATCGCCGAAGACCGCCGCATAAACGCAACTGCGGTGCGAGGTGAATCAATTGGCACGACCAACCGCGGCATCGGACCGTGCTACCGTGACAAAGTCGGACGCACGCATGCGATTCGCATGACGGATTTGATCCAACCGCATCGTGACGATCGCATCCGAACGGTCGCTGAGCAAAAGATCGAAATCTTGAAGTCGATGGGTGCAACCGACGAAGAGCTCGAGTCGATCGCGCCGGACAAAGTCGTGGCTATGGCGACCGTTTGGGCAGATCGCTTGAAAGACATCATCAGCGACACGACGGACACGCTGCTAGACGCGGTCGACGATGGCAAGAAACTGCTCTTCGAGGGTGCTCAAGGCGCATTGCTGGATATCGATCACGGCACGTATCCATTCGTAACCAGCAGCAACAGCAGTGGTGTGGGCGTTTGTGCTGGCGCGGGTGTGCCGCCACGTTGGATCACGAACGTGTTGGGCGTTTGCAAGGCGTACAGCACGCGAGTCGGTGGTGGTCCGTTTGTGACAGAGTTGGACGACGAAACGGGCGAGAAGATTCGTAAGCTTGGTAACGAGTTTGGCACCACGACGGGTCGGCCTCGGCGATGCGGGTGGTTCGACGCGGTTGCTGTTCGCTACACCGCGCGACTAAGCGGCGTGACACGTTTGGCACTGATGATGATGGACGTGCTAGCACACTTCGAAGAGCTCAAAGTTTGCGTCGCTTATGAACTCGATGGAAAACGCATCGAGCGATTCCCGAGTCACGCGGACGAGCTTAGACGCTGCAAACCCATCTACGAAACGATCGCGGGTTGGAATCAACCAGTCGACGATGTTCGACGTGTGGACGAGTTTCCGGCAGGGGCTTTGGCGTACGTCAAACGCATCGAAGAGTTGGTTGGTATTCCTGTCGGTGTTCTGTCGGTTGGTCCTGATCGTGCACAAACGATTTTCACGGAGCAAGCGGACGTGCTGGAGTTGCAAGCGATTTAGGTTTCAGCACCAAAATCGTTGACGAACGCAATTTACTCTCCCCACTGGGAGAGTCGAGCCTTAGCGAGGAGAGGGCCCAAACCAGTTGGCCGACGACAAACATTTCCAACACGAATTGCCCTCTCCGGCCGCTACTGCGTCCGACTCTCCCGAAGGGAGAGTGAAGTCTGGAAGGTCAGCTACTGCGTCCGACTCTCCCGGAGTGAGAGCGAAGTAAGTTATGACAGACTCATCACCCATCGCCGACGCTCTCGCAGACGTTCCGTCATCGGATCGTCCCGCTCACGTTGCGATCATCATGGATGGCAACGGTCGCTGGGCTCAATCGCGTGGTTTACCCCGCATCGAAGGTCATCGTCGTGGTGTTGAATCGGTACGAATGGTTAGTGAAACTTGCACGGAGTTGGGCATCGAAGCCGTCACGCTTTATTGCCTTTCGAGCGAAAACTGGAAGCGGCCGCAGGCGGAACTCGATTTTTTGATGCAGCTGCTGGAGCAGTATCTGGTCGAAGAACGAAAGACCATTTTGGACCAGGGGCTCAAGCTAAAAGTAATCGGCCGGCGCGATCGCCTTCCACCAGGCGTGATTTCCGAAATGGATAAGACGCTGGAACTGTCCAAGGACAACACGGGAACCAAATTGGTTTTAGCGATCGACTATGGCGGACGCGATGAGATCACTCGCGCCGTTCGACTGATCTCGCAAGAGGTTGCCGACGGAACTTTGGCAGACTCAGACATCACAGAAGATTTGGTTTCCAGTCGGCTTTACACAGCCGGGTTACCGGAAATTGACTTGATGATTCGCACAGGTGGTGATTTGCGAGTGAGTAACTTTCTGCTTTGGCAATTGAGCTACGCGGAACTTTGGATGACCGAAAAATGCTGGCCCGATTTTTCGCGCGATGAATTTTTGAAAGCCATCCGCGAGTTTGCCAATCGCCAGCGTCGCTTCGGTGGCTTGAACGTTAATGAGTAGGGTGGGACGAGGAGCCTTGACGACGCAGTCCCACCGAAAAACGGTGATTCGCAGAAATGGTGGGTCTGCATCGCTTTCGCTCTTTGACTCACCCTACCTCTCCAACTTCCAAGGCAAACGGCCGTGCTAAAAGATCGTTTGAAAACATCCGCCGTCCTGATTTCGATCGTCGCGCTGTTGATCTATCTGGATGTGCGATTCTCCAAGGAAGGTGCAGAGGGGCTGTTTCTGGTTCCGCTGTTACTGTTCTTCGCACTGGGCACCGCGTCAGATATCTCCAACTTGCTGATAAAAAGCAAACGGCCGATTCGGTACGGTTCGACATTGGTTGCGACGGGAATGATAACGCTCTCAGCGTGCCTGCCCTTGCTCTGGCCTTACTTTAATGCGACCTACCCAGTTGGTTGCAGCGTCGGTCGTTTGGGCTGGATCGTGATTGCTGGTGTTGCAGCGATGTTTTGGATTTTGCTGGGAGAGATGCGGACCTACGGCACCGACAAACACAAACCCATTTCTGATCTGATCTCGGGCACAATTGAGAGAACCTGCGCGGGATCGTTCGTGTCGCTTTACGTCGGGCTACCGATGGCATTGCTGGTCACGCTACGAAGCATGAACAGCAGTACTCACGGTGGCACTTGGGGATTGGCCGCCTTGTTGACGATGATCATCGTGACCAAGTCGACTGACGCGGGAGCTTATTTTTCAGGCAAAGCGTTGGGCGGAAAGTTGCTTGGCAGCAAGAAACTGATCCCAAGACTGTCTCCCGGCAAGACGCGCGAAGGCGCACTGGGCGGGATCATCATTGCCACAATCGTCGCATTCCTCTGTTTGAAATGGCTTTTCCCATGGATCGTATCGCTCGCTGGGCTCTCGCCTCCTGAATCCCTGCAATCTGTCCCCGCACCACCGATCGCCGCCTTGGCGAATCCCATTTTTGGTGCGCTGCTGCTCGGCCCGCTTCTTGCAGTGTCCGGAATGATTGGCGATTTAGCCGAATCGCTGGTCAAACGTGACTCAGGTGCCAAAGACAGCGGCAATTGGCTGCCCGGTTTGGGGGGCGTCTGGGACGTCACTGATTCACTGATTGCAGCGATTATGCCAGCATTTTTGTGCTTTGCGGCAGGAGTTGGGGCGTAAATGAAAATCTTGGGGGCGAATTGCCGCTGCCTAGATTGGAATGTCCTTATGCCACGAAACGTATAGAATTCCCAAGCCCGGCACCGCGTCGGGCTTTTGACACACACAGGCTACTTAATGACTGAAGCCACTCTATCGATTACCAATCCCGACGAGATCCTAACTTTGTTCGGCGCGCGGGATCAGCACCTTCGAAAACTTCGCAAGATCTTTGACGTGACCATCACGCAACGAGATGGACGCGTTCGGATCTCCGGAGACGAAGAAGGTGTCCAGCGCGCGACGCGCACACTTGAAAAACTGCGGCACCTTTCGCGAAAGAAAGGTGAACTGTGCATCGCTGACATTCACAAGGCTGCCACCGAAGAAGGTGCCGTGATTGCTGGCGATCATCGAAACGGTCCTGAGACGGCATTGTCCGGCGAAGAGATCGACATTCAGCATGCTGGACGCCGTATCAAGCCGCGAACTGCCGGGCAAGCTCGCTATGTCGAAGCCATCCGAAGTCATGACCTGACGTTTGCAACTGGCCCTGCCGGCTGCGGCAAAACCTATCTGGCTGTCGCGACGGCTGTGGAAGCGTTGAAGGCGGGTCAAGTCCGTAAGATCGTTTTGGTGCGTCCGGCTGTCGAAGCCGGCGAGAGCCTAGGCTTCCTGCCAGGTGACCTTCGCGCGAAGTTGAATCCCTATCTGCGTCCCTTGATGGATGCACTAGGCGAAATGGTCGACTACGACCAGGCGCGTCAGTTCATGGAGCAAGATGTCATCGAAGTGATTCCGCTTGCCTACATGCGTGGACGCACCTTGAACGATGCATTCATCATTTTGGATGAAGCTCAGAATGCGACGATCGCGCAAATGAAAATGTTCCTCACTCGGATGGGCGAACGCAGCAAGATGGTTGTAAGCGGTGACGCGACTCAGCAAGACTTGCCGCGCGGCGTTACCAGTGGGCTGAAAGATGCTCTGTGGCGGCTGGGTCGAATTGACGCCATCGGTAAGGTAAAACTGCAAGCCAGCGATATCGTGCGTCACCGATTGGTCCAAGAGATCGTCGCGGCGTACGAAGCATCAGAATCCAATGACTCCAATGGAGACAGATAGGAATAGCGGGTTACGGCCCCATACTCCTTCGCCATGAGCGGCGCAAGTAAAAAACGCACCAGCCAAGAACGAATCGAATCTTTGGGGATCCCCAAACCTCGGTTCGTTCAGTGGTGGCAACGAAGTGATAAAGCCGACTGGGCAATTCGAGTCGGCATGGCGGTAGCCGCTGCGCTGGCGCTGCTCGTGCTTTGCCAGACTTGGAAACCGCCTTTCGCCTACCGCACTGGCGAGATTCCTGCGCGAGATATCACGACTCGCGTGGACTTCAGCCAAGAAGACACCGCTGCGACCGATGCCGCTCGACTGCAAAAGCGCCGCGAAGTGCCTGCACGCTACCGCAATCGGCCCAAGCCGTTAGCACAGTTGCGTTCGGCTTTGAAAAGTCAGCTGGTCCTGGTGATCGGTGCGGAGTCTTACGAGTCGCTGCAAAAAAATCAGGAAGAGTTCGCCGCGTTCAATGAATTCAACGAGGCCAATGAAGCGGCGCAGGCGGCAGAGAATGCCAAGAATGCAGACGACACGCCTTTGCTGACCGCTGAAAAACGTTTCGATCTGCTCAAGCAAGTCTTGAGCAACGACAAAGAACTCAAGAAGGTCGATTCGGCTGTCGGGTTCTTGTTTCAAAACGAGTTTGAACATGGCCTGCTCAAGGCGCTTCAGCATCCACCCGAGCAAGGCAACCAGCAGCAGATCGCTGTATTCGAAAGCGATCAGTCCGGCGACGTTCAGTACGTGCAAGTCGACGATGTTCAAATCGGTCTGGTCGAAAGCCGCGTTGACGCGAATTTGGCCGAACCGTTTCGCGTGCAGTTCGACGGTGACAGCAGCAGCGCCGAAGACGTACGGCTGGTCGCCAAGATGATTGCTGATTGGATCGTGCGGAAATTGCCTGACTACGAAACACTGCAATACGATGATGAAGAAAGCGAAAAAGCACGCATCGAAGCCGCGGCTGCTATCGAGCCGGTAATGAAAAACTACTATGCCGGCACAACCAAGTTGGCGGGCGCAGGAAAGATCCTGGAGCAGGAACAGATCACGGTGCTTCGCCTAGAACGCGAGGCGCTTGCGGAAAAGATGAGAGTTTCCGATCAGCTTTCCCGCGTCATCGCGTACGGGGGAATGATCGCGGCGATCTATTTGCTGTGCGGGTCTTACATCTACTTTGTAGATGATCGACGTCTCGTCCTGGATCGCTGGCACCTGGGTAAATTGTTGATCTTGTGGGTGATGACGATCACGTTTTCGTATTTTGCAGCCCGCGACGAATGGCGTAGTGAATTGATCCCGCTGGTATTAGCTGCGATCACTTCTGCGGTCGTCTACGGCCGTCAGCTTGCCATGCTGCTGGCAGCAACGTCTTGCATCTGCTTGGCATTGCTACTGGGCTCGGGGATCGCCGAAGTCGTTGCAACCGCGTCGGCTTGCATCACTTGTGTGTTGTTCTTGGACCGAATTCGCAGCCGCACTCACTTGCTGTACGTCGGTGCCATGTCAGCCGCCGTCACGATCGCGACGGTCATCGGTGTTGGCATCGTGACCGAGTCATCGCTGTCGGCAGTGAAGCTAGGTGCAGAAATTGAGCCGGTCTATCAAGGTCCGTTGCTACAAGATGTCTTGTCCAGCTTGGTTAGCAAAGCCACTTGGTCGGGTATTTGCATCATCGGATCAGCGCTTGCGATGACCGGATTGCTGCCGCTGGTAGAAAGGGCTTTCGGCGTGCAAACGGACTTAAGTTTGCTGGAACTGGGCGATGCCAGTCACCCGTTATTGCGTCGTTTGGCTCAGCGTGCCCCGGGAACCTACAACCACTCGATCAACGTCGCTTCCATTGGTGAAGCGGCAGCCGATTCGATTGGTGCTAACGGATTGCTGGTGCGTGTCGGTGCGTACTTTCACGACATTGGCAAAATGTTCAAGCCGGAGTATTTCATTGAAAATCAAAGCTCGGGCGTCAATCAGCACGATACGCTTCAGCCGGCTATGAGCACGCTGGTCATCATTGCGCACGTCAAAGACGGAGCGGACTTGGCCCGAAGTCACCATTTACCGGAACCCATTATCGACTTCATCTTGCAGCACCATGGCACGACATTGGTCGAGTACTTCTATCGCGAAGCCGCCCGTCGGAGCGAAGAAGATCCCAATGGCGAAGCCGTTAGCGACAAGGACTTTCGCTATCCAGGGCCCAAGCCACAAACGTTGGAAGCAGCTGTGATGATGCTGGCGGACACCGTTGAAAGTGCCAGTCGGACATTGGTCGATCCAACGCCATCGCGTATCCAAGGTCTGGTTGACTCCATCGCGCAAAAGAAAATGGGTGACGGACAGTTCGATGAATGTGGTCTTACGTTCCGCCAGCTCGATCGCGTTCGACGAAGTTTGGTCAAGTCGCTCACCGCGATCTATCACGCTCGCATCAAGTATCCCGGTCAACAATCCGCGTGATGAAAATCAGTAACGTCGAATCCAGTTTGCCGCAGATTCCTGAGCAAGACGAGGAGCCTCCTTCTTTGCACTGCAATGTCGAGTTGGAACTGACGGTAGACGACGACATCAAGCTGCCTTTGGACGCGAGCGATATTGAAGCCGCGGTTCGCGCGGCTGCGACACGTGAGGGATTCTTGGAAGGCACGATCGGGGTCCGTGTCACCGATGACGTCACGATCCGCCAACTAAACGCCAAGCATTTGGGCCACGACTATGCAACTGACGTGATTAGCTTTGGATATGAAGCTGACCCGCCACGCGTCGAAGGCGAACTGGTTGCCAGCGTAGATACCGCCACGCAAAAAGCGTCCGAGGTTAGGTGGCCGGTCAAGCATGAACTTCTGCTATACATCGTTCATGGCGTGCTGCACATTTGCGGCATGGACGATCATCAAGAGCACGACCGCGCTGCGATGCGTGAAGCTGAGAAAACGGTGTTCTTGGAATTGGGGATTGATGAAATTTCTCGTTGCGGTGCCGACAAGCAAAACGGGGAATCGCAATGAGTGATTCGATTTACTGGATCCTACTTTGCATCGGCGGCTTTTTGCTCAGCAGCGTCGGCGGCCTGGGAGGCGAGCTGCTGGATCGTTTTGCAGGTCGATCTTTGGAAGCCTATTGTCGGTTGAAGAAAAACCGTGATCGTTTCGGCGCAGTCCTGGATCATCAAGACGCCGCCATTCGCGGGAGCGAGTACCTGAGACTGATCGGGACCGTGATCTTCTTACTCGGTGGCACAGCGGCTTGGTTCGTTGGTGAGCCACCGACGTACATCGAAATTTCATTTTGGGGCATTGGTGCCACATTGCTGCTGATGTTGATGCACGTGTGGCTGCCGGTGGCGGTGACCCGGTTCGCATCGACGCGAGTGCTCTACCACACTTGGCCGTTCTGGCGATCGCTTGCAACGTTTATGAGGCCTTTGGCTGCTCCCGGTGAGTTCGTGGAGTTGCTGACGCGTCGCATCGCGGGCAAAGAGGAGTCCGATGACGAGGACGAAGAGCAGCTTGAAGACGAGATCCGGACGATTGTCGCTGCGGGTACTCGCGAAGGGTACTTCGGTCCCGGTGTTCGCGAAATGATTACCGGTGTGATGACGCTGCACGAAGATACCGTCGGTCATATCATGACGAACCGCGACAATGTCGATGCAATCGATGTGAACGCAACGTGGGACGACGTGATGAAAACGATCGTCGAAGCGGGACGCACTCGGTTTCCCGTATTTGAAGGAAATCTGGACAAGATCATTGGTGTCTTGTACGTAAAGGACCTTTTGTCATTTTTGCAAACACGCGAAGCTCCCGAGCAATCGCTTCGGGACATAGTTCGCCGTCCGTGGACGGTACCAGTTGACCGAAGCGTTGAGCTGTTGCTTCGCGAATTCCTGCACAGTCGAAGCCACATGGCGATCGTGCTGGACGAGTTTCAGCAAACCGTGGGCGTGGTGACAATCGAGGACGCCTTGGAGGAAATCGTTGGCGAAATCGTCGATGAATCCGACGAAGAAGAGGAATACCAAATCACCATCATCAATGAGTCGACTGTCGAGGCCGACGGGCGTGTGATGATTGATGACCTTAACGAACTGCTTGGCTGGGACTTACCCGAGAGCGACGACTACGAGACAATCGCGGGATACGTCCTGTCCAGCACCGGCACAATTCCCGAGACAGGACAGCAGTTGACAATCGGTGAAGCCGAAATCGAAATCCTGCTGGCCAGCAATCGCAAAATTGAATCCATGCGAGTGCATTTGCCCAATCGGCATGACCAAAAAGTGGGTTAACGAGATCACCGCTCATCATCCACTTAGGCAGCCGGGCCGAAAGAATACACCGTACGATGGACATCCTTTTCCGTCGCTTGTTCAACGGGCAAGGATGTCCGTTGGTACTTTACTATTTCCTGACTGCCTTACACCCACAGCCTGCTTCTACGAATTCGCATGACTGATCAAGACGAAAAGAACGTAGACCCTCAGAACGTAGATCCTCAGAACGATGACGTCGAAAACGACGAAGTCATCGGCCATGCACTCAGGGCGTCGCTGATCGCAATCGTTTTCTTGATGCTGCCGGTGATCGCGATTCTTGGCTACCTGAACTTGCGCAAGAAGGTTGAGGAAAACGTTGAAGCTGTCGTGCAAAATCCGGAACAGCGAAGTAATGAAGCGGGCAAAATTCCGACGCTACTTTTCAGCGACCTAACGCAGAGCAGCGGCATTGATTTCCAGCACGAAACCGGGCGATATGGCGACAAGCTTCTTCCCGAGACCATGGGCAGCGGTGTCGCCGTCTTCGACTACAACAACGATGGCAACCAAGACTTGCTCTTCGTGAACTCCAGTCGCTGGCCATGGGACAAAAAGCAACAGGAAACGCCCTGCAAGCTATACGCAGGTGACGGGGAATTTGGTTTCAAGGATGTTTCTGCCCAGTCGGGATTTGATTTCACGTCGTATTGCATGGGGGTCGCCGTCGGGGACTATGACAATGATGGAGACGCCGATGTGTTTTTGTCTGCAGTCGGCGAGAACCGCTTGCTTCGTAACGACGACGGGAAATTCGCCGACGTGACGCCAGACGCGTCAGTCGCCGGCGCGAGCGATGCTTGGAGCACAAGTTGCGGCTTCATCGATTACGACAACGATGGCCTGCTGGATCTGTTCGTCTGCAATTACGTGGACTGGAGCAAAGATGCTGATCTAAGCCAGAACTTTACACTGGACGGTCAAACGCGTGCCTACGGTCCGCCGAAAGCTTTCGCAGGTTCGTTCTCCTATCTTTACCACAACGATGGTGACGGAAAGTTCTCTGATGTTTCGTCGGCGGCTGGCATCCAAGTTCGCAATGAGGACACAGATGTGCCACTGGGAAAGGCAATGGGCCTAGCGCCGATCGATGTCAATCGAGACGGCTGGATGGATTTGATTGTCTCCAACGATACGGTGCGAAACTTCCTTTTTGAAAACAACCAGGACGGGACGTTCACAGAGAAAGGTCGCCTGGTAGGAATCGCCTATGATCGCAGCGGAAACGCCCGCGGCGCGATGGGCATCGACACGACCGTTTTTCGGCCCAACGGAACGCTGGCAATTGGCATCGGCAACTTCGCCAACGAGCAAAGCGCCTTGTACATGGCGTCTCCCAAACGAGCGCAGTTTGTCGATGGTGCGATCGCGACGGGACTCGGGCCGCCGACCCGCAGTGGACTCACCTTTGGAATGTTCTTTTTTGACGTCGACTTGGATGGTCGTCCCGATGTGCTGGGGGCCAATGGGCACTTGGAGGAAGAGATCGCCAAGACGCAGCGAACGCAACAATACGCTCAGTCGCCGCAGTTGTTTTGGAACGCGGGACGCGAAGCGAATAGCGAATTGGTCCTGGTCCCCGAGTCCAACGTTGGCGAGGCATTTTGCACCCCAGTCGTCGGACGCGGAGCCGCGTACGGCGATTTCGATAACGACGGCGACCAGGACGTTGTCATTACAGTCAGTGGTGGATCGCCAAGGTTGTTGCGTAACGATCAGCGAACCGAAAATCACTATTTGCGAATCAAGTTGCAAGGATCGTCGGCAAACCGCGATGGAATTGGCGCAAGGGTTCGCGTGAAATGCGGCGATGAAACGCGGGTGCAGCAACTCATGCCTGTGCGAAGTTATCTAAGCCAAAGTGAATCCGTGCTGACGTTTGGCTTGGGTACACATTCAAAAGTCGACCAAGTGACAGTTGCTTGGCCCGGTGGTGCAGAATCGACGCATGAAATTGAAGGTGTCGACCAAACGGTTCAACTCACGCAGGCATCGTCAAATTAGTGTTGCCCATTTTGGCTTCCGTCCGGGCAGCGCCGTAGTGGACTTCACTCTGCCTTCGGGTAAAGCCGTAGCGGATTTATGTGCTTCGATTCTTCCGTAAATCGGATTTTACTCTCCCGAAGGGCAACGCCGTAGCGGGTTCTCTGTCAGCCGTTGGCGCTAGCCACGGGCCCCTCTATCGCACAAATCCCCGGATTCTTGCGTGTTGCAATCGCTCGAGTGTTGTCGTGTTTCATCGCAGTAGCAAAGCGTATTGGGATTCCGAGAAAGGCCCGTGGCTAGCGCCAACGGCTTACGACCCTCATTTGCCTGTCCAAAGTCCGCTACGGCGTTGCCAGGAGGGAGAGTGAATCGAGAGAACGCTAACGCAGAGAAAAGTCGTTTCGGATCAACCTACGCCAGTTGCTGCAACTCAGGCTTGCGCTGAAATCGAACTTCACCGCTGACCATCGCGTGTGTCACGACGCCGGTTAATTTCTGGTCGTCCATCGGACTGCTGACACATTTCGACACAAACTGCGAAGGATCAACGACCCATTCACGCTGGGGGTCGATGACGATGACGTCCGCCTTACTACCCAGCGACAGTGTTCCGCCAGGGACGCCAGCAATTTTGGCGGGGCTGGTCGAAAGACGATCGATTGCCGCCGACCAGTCAATGACGCCGGGCATGACAAGGTGCGTGATGACAGTCGCTAGCGATGTCTCCAAGGACGAAATTCCGAACGGAGCCAAGTCCAAGTCGTTCATCTTCTTCTCAAGGCTTCGCGGCATGTGTCCACTTTGAATGGCGTCAATTGTGCCGTCAGCGACTGCTTCGCAGAGGATCTCGACATGGCGCGGGCTTCGCAGTGGCGGCCGAACTTTGTACTTCGCATGATAGGAACGCAGCAGAGCGTCCGACTGACAAAGATTGTGTGGGCACACTGAAGCGGTCACTTTGACCCCACGCTTCTTGACACGACGCAACAGGTCCACGGCACCCATCGTGCTAAGCGGGCCGACGTGAAGTCTTCCCGAAGTTGCCTCCGCTAAACGCACATCACGCGCGACGGCCAAATCTTCTGATTCGGTTGGCAGTCCTCGCAGGCCCAATAGCAGCGAGACCTGTCCGTCGTGCATCACACCACCTTCGGCCAAACCGGGAACTTCGGGGCGATCGAACACGGGCAGGTCAAACATGCGGCAGTACTCCAGGGCTCGCTTCATTAACGCATCGTTGCGCTGAGCCCTGGGCGAATCGCTGAACGCGACCGCGCCGGCTTGTGCCAGCAGGCCAAGTTCGGCCATCTGCTGGCCCTGGCGTTCTTTGCTTAGGCAGCCAATCACGTGAATACGTGCCCCGCGTGCCTTGGCAGCTTTTTGCCGGACGAACTCCACAGCACCTGGCGAATCGATCGCAGGTTTCGTGCTGGAACAACAGAGCACCGAAGTGAATCCACCGGCCAACGCAGCGTGCGATCCGGACAAAATCGTTTCATCTTGCTCGTGCCCCGGTTCGCGAAGCTCTACTCCCAGATCGATCAATCCCGGCGCGACGATGTGATCCCTCGCATCGATGTGTCGACAGTCACTAGGGATATCGTCATCACTGGGATCGATCGCCGTGATTTGGTCGTCCACGATTAGCAGGCGGCCAACGCGATCGATCTGCTGACTCGGATCAACAATGCGTCCGTCGTGAATCAAAATGGCGTTCATGATGTGACTCCTCGTTCCCGCTCGTCCGCGCCGGCGAGCAACCAAAGTGCCGCCATCCGAACTGCGATCCCGTTATTGACTTGCTCCAAAATGACGGAGTGTTTTCCATCAGCAACTTCCGGCGTAATCTCGACGCCGCGATTGATGGGGCCCGGCGCCATGATCAAAATGTCGTCCTTGGCGTGACGCATCCGATCGACGTCCATGGCATACAAATTCGCGTACTCGTTGACGCTGGGGAACGCTTGAGCATTTTGCCGTTCAAATTGCACTCGCAGCAGATTTAGAACATCGCATCGCGGCAGAATGTCATCCAAGTTATGTGCGACTTCAAATCCCAATTCTTCCCATCGATCGCTGACCAAAG
>CAYUGI010000187.1:0-13570 GCA_964444105.1 uncultured Pirellulaceae bacterium | reverse complement strand
TACGCAACATTGAATGGTTATTTGTCTTGCAAGAGCCGATTTCTTCCGTTTTAACGCAACATCAAAACTGGCGCTTCGCGTTATCGGACTTCGTTTAACTTAGTGGCATCGCGCTGACGCCGGTACACCAAGTACGTCACCAGCCTTTTCGCATTTGCTACTTCAAAAACGACTGACGCACCGACGGCAAACGCGATCGTTGCGGCAGCTCTGCACTAGCAGGCAGAATGTTTGGAGCGGCAGGGCGCCGATTGGTGGCGATTTCCAAAGATGGTGTCGTGGATTTGCTGGCCAACATCGATTTTTCCGAAATTCCCTTGGGAGCTTCCAGCGAAGGCATCTCCGGACGTCCTGCTGAACGACGGCGACGCTTGATCGTCGTTGTGGTCAATCCGGATTGATGCGTGACATCGTTCATCGCCAACGCGTCTTTGTACTCGCGGTACTGTGGCGACATCATGCTTAAGCGTTCTTCAGCGGATTTGACCGGAGCGGTTCCGGGCAGCAAGACCATCGCAGGCACACCTTGAACCGGCTTGCCTTCGGCAGTCTTGAACGATGCCACCAGCGAAATTCGCCGTTTCGGTCCGCCAATCGCGTCCCAAGGAATCCAGACACTGTAGGACGCGCCCAAGTCCGTCTTGCTGAAGTGACGCGTGAATTGCTCGGGCGTGAACTCGAAACGTTTCACACCCATTTTTGGATCATCGACTTCTTCATCGAACCCATGCACGATCAGCGTGCCGTCAACGGGCACCGGTCGCGATCTTTCGTCGTAGAAGAAGATCCGGCCACCAAAACCGCGTGTCGGCACCCGTCCGGTTTGCACCAGTGTGTCGGGTGTCCAAGTCGCAGCGATCTTGACTGGGTTGGGATACGGAATGGCATCGTCAGCTTCTTCCTTGTCACCCAACCAAGGGATTCGATCAGCGAGGCTGGCCGACTTGGACTGGGGACGATCGGAAGTTTTGGACAAGCCTGCGCAACCCACGCTGCCAAGCATGACTATCGAAGCGACCGAGGCCGCAAAATTTCTTCGTGTAACTCGCATCACCGGATCCATGAACGAGGAGAAATGGCGGGCAGAAGACCTTCGCCGGACTTACCGACTGACGAATTGCTTGCGGGAGCATCCGTCGTTGAAGACTTCCATTTTGGTTTTGGAAAGAGACTCTGTTTGGCTTTCGTATCGCCGCCCAAACGGCTGGGCGTCGAAGCGGGAGATTTCGATTCCGTGTTCAACGAAGCAGAAGTCCAACTGACCGTCTGATTCTGCGACGGCGCGTTGGACATCGAATCAGCATTTGATTTTGAAAAGCTTGATTGCTGCACACCGGATGAGCTAACCGACGCGCCCCCCGTCACCGACGCGCCCCCCGTCACCGACGCACCGTCCGTTAGGGCCGGAACCGGAGATGGCAGTGTTTCCTGGACGGCCGATTCAATCAGCTGTGATGCGGTTGCAGGTTGAAACTGCTCCACTGACACAGGGGCCTGAGGCATCACTGGCTGTGCAGGAAACGACTCAACGGCCGCCGAACCAGTCACTGTGCCAGTGGGGTCGTTGATGACCTGACTACCGCCGTGAGAGTAAATCGGTTCGTCACTGACCACGGTTTCGTTTTGTACGGTCGGGTGAATGTCCGGGTAGATCGTGTTGCCCACTGCAGGGCCCCACAGACCGTAGCCACCGCTCAGCCCGACGTCACCGTGAGCTTCGACAACATCGGCCAAACACCAACTCATGCGTCGCGACTCGGTTTCCTTGACGTAATCCAAGTCCTGTTCACCGTTAATCAACATGGGTGTCATGATGACCAACAGTTCGTTGCGTGTTTCCTGTTCGGTGTCGTATTTGAACAAGTTGCCCAGCAACGGAATGTCTGCCATCACAGGAACGCGACGAGAGATGTTGGCTCGTGACTTCTGAATCAATCCACCGAAAACAACCGTCTGGCCGGTATAGGCGGTCAATGTTGACTGAGCCGTCGTGTCGATGATGTCGTCGATAAAGACAACGCTACCCGCTGCGGTTGGCACCTGAGTTCCGTTGGCTGGGTCGCGAGATGAACGTGTTACGTCGACAGCCATCGTGATCAGTCCGTCCGAACCGACCCGTGGGGTGACCCTAAGGGTTAGTCCAACATCGATGTCCTCGGTGATTATCTGGGATCCAAAGTTTGTGTTTTCAATGCCGGTCACCCTGGCCACTTGCCGCCCAACACGAACTAACGATTCTGTGTTGTCCATCGTCATGACTTGAGGACGGCTGAGAACCTGCAGGCGATTCGCTTCGTGGAGTGTCCGCATCAGCAAGCTGACCGATTCGCTTGCAGCATTAAGCACAAATCCGCCGTACTGGGTCACCGGACTGCTGGTTCCTAAGCCGAATGCAGAGACGCCTGCAGCGGCTAAGTTGTTGCGCGAAGTCGTGTTGATGTTGTTCACACCGGCATTATTAAAATTGAATCCGGGCGTGCCAGTTGCAACGCTTCCCGGAGCATCAATGACGCTCAGGCCTCGGTCGAACACGAGCGAATCCTGCAATCCAAGCTCACCACCAATCTCGAATGTATCGTCCAAGGTGACTTCGGCCAGCATGACTTTGATCAGCACCATCGGTCGCCGACGATCCAAACGGTCAATCAACCGACGGACGTCTTCATAAAGACGCGGCGAGACGCTTAGCAGCAAGCTGTTGCTATTGATCTCTGGCACGACGATCAAATCGCGATCGACCAAATCGTATGGTCCCAAGCCTTGTTGGTATTGCGTGATATTCGACTGACTACTTCGACGTGATGTCACGTAGCTGGTCACCGCTTCGGCGATCACGGCGGCATCGTTGTGACGAAGCCAAATCACCTCGGTAATTCGCTCGGCGAAACCTTCGCTGTCCAGTCGAAGCAACAGGCTCTCGACGACTTCCAGATCCGCAGCACTACCGCTAGCGATGATGCTGTTGGTGCGGATGTCAGGGCTAAACCGAAGTGGAACCAAGGTGCTTTCAGCCGATGCGGTCGACGGTGGCAAGCCAGAAGCGTTGCCAGCTCCGATCGTCGTGCCTGAGTTGGCCGCTTCGTCGCCAAACAGAGTTGTCAACGCGGTGGTCAGTTGCTGCGCGTCACCGTTTTCGATCGTGAATACCTTGACCAAGGAATCGATGCCGGGTGCTTTGTCCAATTGGCGAATCAGTTCTGCAATCAGCGGCATGCTGGGAGCAGGGGCACGCACAACAACCGCGTTTGCACCGGTGTCGGCCGTCACTGTCGCGCCGGCCAAAATGCCCGAGTTAACCACACGGTTGCCGTCAGCATCCAAGGCGACAATCGAAAGTGATGTCGATGGCTGGGTTAAATTGTCGTTGCCACCTTCGCCTTCGCCACTGATTGCCTCTTGCAAAGTGGTGGCTAGGTCTTCGGCAGCCGCATTGTTCAGCGGGAACACCTTGATCTGGTTTGTCGCTTCGATACTTTGCACGTCCAGTTCGTTAATCAGTCGGGTGACTTCGGTCATGTCACGCGGAGCGGCGCTGATAACCAGCGAATTGGTGCGGTAATCCGCCAAGACGCGAACGCGCGGCCCGATTCCGGGACGTGGATCACCGCCGCCACCTGCGGTCGGCTGATCGACGAAGAATCCGTTGATGGTTGCTTCTGCGTCAGCCGCAGAAGCATTTTGCAAACGGAAAACTCTCAAACGACTTTCTGCTTCGACGGGCTTATCAATTTTGGAAATCAATTCCTTGAGTGCCGTGATCGCTTCTTCGCGACCGATCAGCAGCAGAGCGTTCGGGCTGTCCAGCGAAGTAATGCTGACTTCACCTTGGCGAGCCGAAAGCACGTCTTCGTAGAGTTGAGCCAACAAGGTCGCGACGGCGTTCGCATCGGCATGAGCCAGCGACACGACTTCGATTTTCGGTTGCGTTAGCACGCTTGCTTTTTGAATGTCATCAATCACCGCTTTGATGCGATCAACATCGCGTTTCGTGCCGCGAATGATGATTTGATCCAGCTCGGGAACGAACTGGATCTTTGCATCGCCGATGACACCCGATCCAGCGTCCTCGCCGTCACCCACAGCGGGCGCCGGTCCCGCATCGCCACCGGGGCCAGCGTCTTGCTGGAAGGCTGCGGTTCGGAAGATCGGGCTGTTGCGATCAGCCATTTTTCGATTGGCAGGCGGTGCCGGCGCGTCTTTGCGTAGGTTCTGCAACAAGTACATAGCTCGCTGAATCGGAGCCTGCTCGGCATCTCCCATCCGCACCAATTGAACCGTTTCGTTGAACTTCGTTGGAGCTTGATCCAGCAAACTGATTAGCTTCTGCCAAGCTTGCGACGACGCAGCGGGCGTTTCGATGCGAACCGAATTGGTTTGCCGGCTGACGTGGACCGTCGTGCCCTGCATATTGTCGGACATCAGCTGGTAGGTCGCTGTCTGGCCATTGCGGCTTGTCGTGACAGGTGTCCCACCGCCATCGGCCGATTGCAAAGCTTGCTCGAATTGTCGCCAACCAATGTGGGCCAAATCGATTTGAAGCGGACCTTGCATTTGAGCATTTCGGCGAACGCTGTTTGCCGTCAGCATGCGAACGACTTGGTTTGCGATTCGGTCCTGAACGTTTGCAGGCGCCATCACGATTAGATGTCCCTGGCGAACATCCGGCGAAATCCGAATTTGAGGCACGTCTTGGTACTGCAAACTTAGCGCAGTCGAGATTTCGGTCACCTGATCCGCTGGAACGGTTAGCTTTTTTAGCTGCGGAGCTGCCGAGTCGGCAGCGGCTGACGCAACGTGCGAGACCTGGCGATTGGTTGCAAAGGCGTGAGATCCGGATTGAGATCTAGCCTGGGTACCTGCTTGGGAATCAGGCATCTGGAATTGAGCATTGGCGTATTGAGTCGAGGTGACCAAAGCACCAAGAGTCAACAAGCAGGCGAAGTAATGTCGCACGGCAAATCCAACGGTTTGTTGTCTAAGATCGAAAATCAAAGAACGAGGCTCCTGAGCGCTTCCCCCATTCAATCCCATTCTTCGTCTCAGCCCGAATAGTCCCTACAGTCAAATTGACTGGCACAATTGCAATCCGAACGGGATTGGTTCGCATTTGCCGGTACATCTTTCCAGTTGCTATCACTTGCGGCGACGGTTGCTTGGTCTTTTCTCGGTATGGCTCGACTCTCCCGAAGGGAAGCGCAGAAGCCGACTTCTAACCGCAGATCACCACATTTGTGAGCCGCTGGCCGTGAGGCCACGGGCCTTGTTCGCAACAACGATCGACTTAATGCCCGGCCGCTTACGCGTCGCGGCTCACATGAGTCCGCGACGGCGTTGCCCAAAGAGAGAGTGAATATTGCAAAGCCACTGTGGTCCGTAACCTACTTACAGCCAACTGCCCAAGTTGATTGCACACCCTCGGGTCTCTCGCGAAACGCAAATCTTGCTCTTTCAAGAAAATCTGCTTTTTTGCTAAAGCTGCTGACGTCCTACTCGTTTTCCCCATCGGGGTGTTGAAGATGCGTCATAGCGTTGCCGGAGTCCTGACATTGCTGTCATTGGCTCCTCTAATGATCGGTTGCCAGCAAACAAGCCTTACTGGTCAGTCCCCCCTGACGCCAGTTTCCTCCACTGGTTCGCTTGCACCCGTTCGTGCGACATCGGGCGTGGGGCCTATGGGCGGGGCGCTGCGTGTGCCGCCTCCACCAACCGGCGGATTCGCAGTTCCGAACAATTACATGGGTGGTGCAACCGCATCGGCTCAAATTGGCTCCAGCGTCTCAAGCGGATACGGACCGTCAACAAACGCTGGCTTCGCAAGTCATCAACCTGGTGGCAATCAACCGAGTGGTTGGGTGCAGAGCGGAAGCGGGTTTGGAAGCCAGCCTTCGTTTAGTGCTCCGCTTCCCAATCAGCCGCTTCAAGCGAACATCCAGCGGCCACAATCCGGTGGAATGCGCGTCATTGATCTGACAGGAACGGCACCGCCTCCCGGATACACGCCAACCCAGTTCGGCCTGGACTCAAATCAGTTTGCCGGTGCGGGAATGAACTACAACGCACCGCTCGCTCCACCAATGTCATCGCAAAATCAGTTTCAGCCCCAAGTCAATTCTCAAGTCGGCTTCCAGTCGCGTGGGCAGCAATTTGGTTCGTCCGTCGTCACAGCCGTTCCTCAAAATTCATTCCGCCCAGCAAGTCAGCCAACGGTGTCCCAGCCAACAGCGGCGATCGCGGCAGTCCCACGTGTTTCTGCTACTGGCAATTCACCGCCACGCATCAACCCACTGCTATCGTCACCCGTGCAGACACGCGAGTTCCCGATGCAGGCATCACCGCTGGCTCCATCTTGGAAGGGCGTCAGCAATTTCGACAACAAGCCCCCATCGACGGAGCCCGTCGGTACCAGTTTTGGTCAATCCAGTGACGATCTGCCGTGGCGTCGTCCTGATTTGCAGTAGGATTGGCACGTTTCGATTCGCAGCGATTCCATATGCAGCGTTCCCATACGCAGCATTCCAATTCGCAGCGGCGCATTCTTGGTGTATAAAGCAGTAGAGCCGAACAACGTTGCTTGAGCGTGACAAGTTTGGCCAACTCAATCGCATCGCCAATTTTTGTTGCCACGCGTTTTATGAACTTGCACGTTCTCTATCGACGACTTCTGACATCTTGGATGCTGTGCGTTGTCGTCGTCATTTTCAACGGCAGATCGATTGGCCAAGAGACACCGTCGCCCGAAGTTGAGGTGCAACGCGATTCCGCTGCCAATTCGCGTGATGCCACAGCCCCCCGTGATGCCACAGCCCCCCGTGATGCCGACGATGATCGTGCGGTCGCGAAGTCGCCGTTGTCCGGGCACACGCTGTCGTATTGGGTCGCACAGTTGCAGCACGACGACTTTTTGAGACGCGAAACTGCCAGCAAACGATTGGGCGAAGCCGGCAGCGAAGTGGTTCCGCTGCTTACCGACGCCATTCGCGGTGGCGACTTAGAGACAACGTCTCGCGCGGTTCGCGTGTTGAGCGATCTTGCACTGAATCAAGATGCTTCGGACACCGACGGCGCCTGGGGTGCGTTAAATCGATTGGTTGACACATCCGCGGGAAGTCGCAAGGCGACCGCGATGACTGCCATACGCGGAGTTCGCGACGCGCGAGAACGCGTCGCCTTGGTGGCTTTGCAATCAGCTGGCGTGTTTATCGGCGACGGAGATTTTGCAGTGGGTCCGTTAACCAGCCTGAAGTACTCGCTGCGGATTGACGAGCGATGGAATGGTGACGTGAAAGCGTTGCAGTGGCTGCGTTGGGTCCGCCGAATTCAATATGTCAGTGCCCATGGCATCGGCGTCTGCGATGAAGCGTTGATGGAAATCGCGTTGATGCCAAACGTCAGGACGATCGTCTTGGTGGACGGCACGTTGACGGCCGCCGGTATTGCTGCCCTTGGCAAACGATCGCGTATCGATTCATTGGAGCTACGCTACGTAAAACTGACACCGCAGATGACGGACTTAGTCGCGAAACTCCCCATCTTCAACTCACTCAACCTGATGGGCACCGGGGTCAACACCGCGCGCGCCCAACAGCTTCAGCAAGAGCTACCAGGGCTAAATGTTCTCAATCGCAAAGGTGGTTTTTTGGGTGTCCGAAGCGGTGCGGTGGGAGGTCGATGCGAGATTTCCACTGTCACGCGTGGATCGGGCGCCGAGAAGGCCGGTCTGCGCGCCAGGGATGTCGTCACGGAAATTGACGGTGAAGAGATTCGAGAGTTCGCGGACCTACAACGCGTCATCGGCCAGCACTCGGCGGGTGACCGACTGAATTTCATCGTCGATCGCCATGGCGAATCGATCGAGACAACCGTTCAACTTGGCCGACAACTTGAATGACGCAAAAGGGATCGCCCGCTACGACCATTGATTTGCAATACGACACCCGCTGGCAAGATTCGCCGTGGCGTTCGCGTCTGCGCCGCAAATTGCTGAATTGGTTCGCCGACAACGCGCGAACGATGCCGTGGCGCAGCGATCCACAGCCCTACTTTGTTTGGATCAGCGAGATCATGTTGCAACAAACACAGGTTGCAACCGTCTTGCCGTACTTCAAACGATTCATCGATTCGTTTCCCACAATCGACGCGCTGGCCGACGCCGAAGAAGCCGACTTGATGCGTCATTGGGAAGGCCTTGGTTATTATCGTCGCGCTCGGTCGTTGCATGCAGCGGCGAAGAAGATCGTCGCGGAACACGGTGGCGAGTTCCCAACCACCTTTGACGATGTGCTGGCGCTGCCGGGTGTTGGACGCTACACCGCCGGTGCCATTCTTTCGATCTCGGCACAAGAACGATTGCCAATTTTGGAAGGCAATACGAATCGAGTTTTCAGTCGTTGGATTTCTCTGCGGCAGCCACCCGCGCAAAAACAGGCAAACGAGTTGCTCTGGAAAGTAGCCGAAACAATGCTTCCACGGTCTGAGCCGGGGATCTTTAACCAAGCCGCGATGGAGCTGGGGGCACTTGTCTGCATACCGCGGACGCCAAAATGTGGCGAGTGTCCCGTCGCGGGAATGTGCAGTGCTCGTCGAGATGGGATCGAAACGCAAATCCCTGGCAAAGTCACCAAGGTTGCCTACGAAGATCGAACTGAATTTGCCCTTGTCATTCCCGAATCAAGAACGTCTTCGTCGAACCAAGACAAAAGCGGCCAGCGCTACCTGATGCGTCCCTTGCCCGATCAGGCACGGTGGTCGGGACTGTGGGACTTTCCGCGACCGACCGATGTGGAATTCGACAGCGTCGCGGGTGTTGGCGATTGGCTTTCTGACCAGCTGGGCCGACCGGTACAAACCGGAATTCGACTCAAGACAATCCGGCATGCCGTCACGAAATATCGAATCTCGCTTCACGTACACTCAGCAAATATCGACGCAGCAAAAAAGCGATCCAAGCTTCCCGTTCCCTGGGAGTACGTATCGCTGGACCAGATGAAGGATCTGCCGATGAGCGTCACGGGACGGAAGATCTGCGAATTCCTTAAGTGGAACACACAAGAACAACTCGACTTTTGAACGACTGGTCCATCGGCTCAAGCGACATGGCCGCGTTGACAAACGATTTGCCGAATCGATTTTCAAAGCAACCAGCTTTTGAGCAACGCCAAAACTCACGCGTCGTAATACCAAAGCCCCCTTTTCCCAACAAGCGATTTGCCCAGAGATGCAAATCCGCCCCATCGCAATACCGGTGGACAAACAGATATAACTGAGCGATTCGGTTCTATCCTGCTCAACGAGAGAAAAGATGTTTTCGCGTTTCCTTGGTTTGTTTGTGGCGACCACGCTCGTGGTCAATGGCGTATTTGTTTCGTACCTGTCAGCAGAAACGGTGGTGTTGGGTGAAGACGATTCACTGACCGCCGGCATTGCGGGAAAAGGTGCTCTTCGGGTCGGACAGATCAAGAAATTTCTTGCCGACGATCAGAACCACTCGGTGCTTACCGTCAAACTTCCAAAAGGCTTGGATGCCGCCAAAGCAAACATTTTCATCCCCGAAGATAATCCCATGACCAGGGCCAAGATCGAATTGGGGCGCCAACTGTATTTCGACCCACGTCTGTCATCAGACGGCACGATCTCATGTGCTTCCTGCCACCACCCTGACAAGGGTTACGGATTTGATACACAGTTTGGCGTTGGCGTCGATGGACAAGAGGGAAACCGAAACTCGCCCGTTTCCTACAACCGCATTGTCAGTAAAGCACAATTTTGGGATGGGCGTGCCACGTCACTCGAAGACCAAGCGGTCGGCCCGATCGCCAACGCGATCGAAATGGGGAACACTCACGAAGCTTGCGTGGCGTCGATCAAAAAGATCCCCGGCTACCGAATTCAATTCCAAAAGATCTTTGAAGACGGTTTGAACATCGACAACGTCGGCAAAGCTATCGCTACCTTTGAACGCGCGATCGTGACAAAACCCGCGCCCTACGATTACTACGCACCGATCGAACAATTCGAGAAGCTGTTTGCGGATGACTTGGACGATTTGGATGAGGACTTAGAAGAACGATACGAGGACTTGAAAGCCGCGGCGAAAGAGCATTCGATGAGCGAATCAGCTGTTCGCGGCATGAAATTGTTTGCCACCAAAGCGAAATGTGCTGAGTGTCACGCCGGTGCCAACTTCGCCGACGAACAATATCACAATCTGGGTGTCGGTATGGATGCAGACGAGCCGGACCTGGGCCGTTACACCGTGACAGAACTAGAGAAGGACAAAGGTGCCTTCAAAACTCCCACGTTGCGTAACGTTGCCCTGTCGCCACCGTACATGCACGATGGCAGTCAGAAGACGTTGGAAGAAGTGGTCGAGTGGTACAACAAAGGCGGACACAAGAACCCGACCTTGAGTGACAAGATGAAGGTGCTGAACCTAACAGACCAAGAAAAGAAGGACATCGTCGCCTTCATGAAAGAAGGCCTGACCAGCGATTTCCCGAAAGTGGAAACCGGACGTCTGCCAATCGCCGCGACAAAAAAGAAAGAAGGCGAACAGTCTGGTAACAAGAAAACCGCTGCCGAGAAGGAAGACGCGAAAAAGATGGCCGACAGGAAAGCCGCCCAAAGCAAAGCGGCCGACAAAAAACGTGCTGACAAAACGCCTGCCGACCAAAAGAAAATGGACGCCAAAAGCGATGCCGCAGACGCAACAGCGAAAGCACAGGGTGATTCCAAGAAGATGGCGGCAGCCGATGTTACGACGGCAGCCAAGCCTGCCGGAAAACCGTTCCTGGGTGTCAAATGCGACGGACGTGTCACCGAGACAGTCGCACGCGTCTCTAGCGTCTACGCAGGTGGAGCCGCCGAAGCAGGGGGGCTGAAAGTCGGCGACGAGTTCATCGAAGTCGGCGGCTTGAAAGTCAGCAACTTCCAGGACCTTCGTGTGGCAATCCAAAACCTGCAAGCGGGTGACAAGGTGCCCGTGAAAGTACGCCGAGGAACCGAAGTCATCACTTCCGAGCTAACACTCGGTGCCGCACCGGAATAACAAACGTCGAATCGTTCGTCGCCCCAAAGCATCAACGCATCGAGACTGGAAACAGTTTCGATGCGTTTTTTTTGCCACAAAATTTGGTTCGCAGCGGCCTGCATCTCTTCTTTCGGCAGCATGTTCGATTCGCTCGCCAACGTGATTAGCAATCTCGCAGGAGATTGACTCACCGCAGTATCTCACTTTTTCTGCGTCGGAACCGCCCCAAAGACCATTGGTCTGTGCCAGTCAGGTACAACGATGCAACAGTGGAAAACCACGTTCGATGTTTCACTCTCCTTTTTGGTAACCAGTGCCTTGGCCTATTTCATCTACTCGTTTCTTGCTGGGCTGATTGTGTACAGCGTTTTTCGCATCGCCATCAGCGGGTTTTATGTGATTCGCCCGGACCAACGCGCCGTGATCACTTCGTTTGGTCGCGCCGAGCGGATGCCGGGCGGCGACGTTGCCGACGACGAAGATCCTAATCTCAGTGACGACGAAAAGGCTCGCTATCACTATCCCCGCGTTCGCGTCGTGCCACCGGGCGGGCCGTATTTCAAATGGCCCTGGCAAGCGGTCCATAAAGTCAGCGTGGCAACCGAAGCAGTCGACCTTTCGTGGGACCCGACGAAATCGCAAGACACGATCGAAGCCGTCACCAAAGACAACTTAACGACTGGAGTGAACGGCCAAATCCGATTCCGCGTGAGTGAAAACAACTTGTACGCTTACCTTTTCGGAGTCGATAGTCCCCTGGAACACATCATGGGATTCTTCGTGTCGGTTTTGCGAGAACGTATAGCGACATTTGTCGATCCCAAAGGTGACACGCTACTGAGCGACGCCGAAGATTTTTCAGTAGACGATTCGGCGGTAGTTGAGATTTTGGAATCGTCGGCTCCCAAAGAAATCACCGAAGGCGTGTCGATTAACGATCTGCGAAAGAACCTGCCGTTGTTGAATTCCTATATGGAAGAACAATGCCGCGCGACGCCAGGCCGCTACGGTGTCGAATTGGAGGCAGCGTTGATTACCGCGATCGATCCGCCACAGGAAGTTGACCGCGCGTTATCTGCGATCAACACGACACGCAATCAAGTCGCCGCTGACATCAGTACTGCCCAAGCGGACGCGGAGCAACAGATCACGATGAGCGAACGAGCGGTCGAGATTGCCGCTAACAATGCACAAGCCGAAGTTGCGCCGCTGAGAGAACTGGCAAAGACCTTGACTCAGATCAAGGACGAAGGGGGATCCAAGGCGCTCGCCGCCTATGTTCGCAACTTGCGAGTCGATCTTTACAAACGTGCCAAGAGCGTCATTCAAGTTTCCAGCCGCGGCTAAACCAAACCATCCTTTTGTCATTAGTGATCAATATGAATCCTGAAACACCGGTCATCATCGGCATGGCGTTCATTGCCGGCCTGAGCGCGATTCCGATTTGCATCAGCATTATGAAAGCGTTCGGATTGTTCATCAGCGTCGGCGAGCGCGAAGAGCACGTCTATACTCTCTTTGGAAAAGTACTTGGTTCACTCGACGAACCGGGGCTTCAAGTGCCCATCAAGTTGTTCGGCCCGCGAGCCGTTCTGGTTCCCTTCTTTGGTCGCCGCGAGATCGTCAGCACGCAGCTTCGCCAGCACTACCTTCGCGGCCAGATGGTCAACTCAGAAGAAGGCACTCCCATGGGCGTTGGCATCTGGTACGAGATGGAAGTCAACGATCCGGTCGCGTATCTGTTTGCAAACACGAATCCGGAAGGTTCTTTGCAAGCCAACGTTGCCAGCTCTACGATCTCTACGCTCAGCAATTTGGAGATGGACAAAATGCTGGAAGACCGTCACAGCCTTTCGCGAACCGTTCGCCAAACGGTTTCGCCGCTGTCTGAAAAGTGGGGCTACCGACTCGGATCGGTCTACATTCGCAAAGTGTTTTTCACGGATGTTCAGATGGTGCAAAATATCACCGACAAGGTCGTCAAGCGTCTTGTGCAAGTCACCAGTGCGATGAAACAAGACGGCGACAATCGCGTTGGCTTGATACGCAGTGAAACCGCAAAAAGTGTTTCGCAGAAAATGGCAGAAGCCAGCGCGATGCGACCTCAATTCGTCGGCACCGTGCTGAACGAAATCGCTAAATCCGATGAAGAGATCCTGGAAGCAGAATTGGAGGTTTTGGAGGTGGAAAAACTGTTGCAGTCCGGGGCAGAGATCAACGTGATTCCTCAGGGAGCCAATATCATCATGAATATGTCCGGTGGCAGCGATTCAACGCAGACTCATCGTTCCGTACGGCAAGATTAGGAACAACGCCTTGTACCGCCTGCTGCGAGTTCTTTCGGAAAGCCTCACCCAATAGAAGTCAGCACTGCACGCGGGCGGCAGAACGGAGTCTGCCTGCTACAAAAAATGTCGCAGGCACAATCCCTTGTGCCGCCTGCCTTGAGTTCTTTCGGAATGCCGTACGCAAAGAAGTCAGCACCGCAGGCGGGCGGCAGAACGGAGTCTGCCTGCTACAAAAAATGTCGCAGGCACAATCCCT
>CAYUGI010000186.1:1788-13599 GCA_964444105.1 uncultured Pirellulaceae bacterium | reverse complement strand
CGTGTGATGTAATCGCTCGAGTGTTAACGTGTTTCATCGAACTAGCAAAGCGTATCGGGAGTCCGAGAAAGGCCCGTGGCTAGCGCCAACGGCTTACGACCGTCATTTGCCGCTCCAAAATCCGCTACGGCGTTGCCCTATGGGAGAGTCGGACGCAGTAGCGGCCGGAGAGGGTAATTCGTGTTGTTACTGAACATCGTCGGCTATCCGGATTGGCCCTCTCCTCGCTAAGGCTCGACTCTCCCAGGGGGAGAATAAAGAAGGACTTGTCCGGTTGCAAAATCATCATTTCAAGAACTGAAAGGCAGTGCCGACATGGCCAGAATCCTACTGATAGCACTTTTGCAGCTTGCATTGACGATTGGCTCAGCCGTGTCTTCACTAGCTGACGAGACTTCCGCGGTAAGCGGCGAAGCGGGACCGATCGTGGTTGTACACGGTGCGTGGGGTGGCGCTCACCATTGGAAATCAGTGGCGGATTCGCTTCAACATGATCATGGGCGAAGCGTCCGTCGCGTGTCGTTGACTGGATTGGGAGAGCGTTCGCATCTGGCGTCGAAGCAAATTGATTTGACCACGCACATTCAAGACGTCGTCAACGCGATCGAATTTGATGATTTGAAATCCGTCATCTTGATCGCACACAGCTATGGAGGTGCAGTAGCGTCAGGAGTGGTCGACGCGATTCCAGATCGAGTTGCCCAAGTGATTTACATTGACGCCCATTTGCTGAAACACGGCGAATGTTACTTGACCCACCACGAGGAAAAGCGAGTGAGTTTGATCAAGCGGGCAGACGAAGCCGGTGATGGTTGGTTGATTCCCGTTGATTGGAAAAACACCGTCCGCGATACGCCCCATCCTCTCGCCACTTTGACTCAGCCCATTGAGTTGAAGGGGCCTGATCCGAAACACGTCGAATTCAGTTATTGGTTGTTGGCAGACGGAAAACCTGCTGAGCAGGACGAACGGTACCTGTACTTCCAACGCGCTGAAAAACGCGGGTGGTCAACCAGAGTTTTTCCCTGGAATCACAATCCGCAGCGCCAGCGTCCCAGTGATTTGGTCGCTGCGATCGTTGAAGCCTTGCGATAAACCATTTTCACATGTCACTTAAGCACACATTTTGATGTTATCTCACATGCGAATTCTCTGCATCGTTCTGATATCGTTCCTGCTGGCAACGACCAACACGTTCGCGGATGACGAAATCAATTTCAATCGCGACATTCGTCCGATCCTTTCTGACAAATGCTACTTTTGTCATGGGCCAGACAATGACCGTCGCGAGGCGGATTTTCGACTAGACCTACGTGATGAGGCAATCGATTTGCTGGAGTCCGGAGAAGTCATTGACCGCATTACTAGCGATGACCCTGATTCGCTGATGCCGCCACCAGAATCCAAACTTGCGTTATCGGAAGAAGAGAAGGCAACTCTTGCGCGCTGGATCGATGCCGGTGCTCCTTATGAAGGGCATTGGGCGTTTGAGCTACTGCCTGAGTCGGTTGAAGTGCCACAGGTCAACGAGCCCGAATGGTGTCGCGAAACGATCGATCGATTTGTCTTGGCAAAATTGGATTCTCAGGGCATGGTTCCCAGCAAACAGGCAGAACCGCTTCGCTGGTTGCGCAGAGTCACATTGGATTTGACGGGATTGCCACCGACCATCGCGCAGATCGCAGCGTTTGAAAAGTCGTTGCAGAGCGACCCGGATCGTGCCTTCGAGGCGGCTGCTAAGCGATTGCTTGCGTCACCCGCTTTCGGCGAACACATGGCCGTTGCTTGGTTAGACGCCGCGCGCTACGCCGATTCGTATGGTTACCAATCAGACAAACTGAACACCCAGTGGCCTTACCGTGATTGGGTCGTTAAAGCACTGAACCACAATTTGCCGTACGACCAGTTTTTGGAATGGCAGATTGCAGGTGACTTGGTTGAAAATCCATCCGAGGATCAGTTGGTGGCGACGGCCTTTAATCGCATTCACCGATTGAACAACGAAGGCGGCGCGGTATTTGAAGAGTGGCGATTGGAGAACGTTGCCGATCGAGTCCACACCTTTGGTACGGCGGTATTGGGGCTGACGATGGAGTGTTGTCGTTGCCACGACCACAAATACGACCCGATCCCAGCCAGCGATTACTACGCGCTTTCAGCGTATTTCAATTCGATCGATGAAAGCGGTGTGTACGATCGAACTCAGAAGGTCCCGTGCCCATCGATCTTGTTGCCGACGCCCGAGCAGAAAGCTGCATTGAAGACTGCGGAGAAAGCCGTTGCGTTTGCTGAACGTGAGTACGCGGAAGTCGTGAAGACTGCGGAAGAGCGCTGGAAAGATTGGGTGTTCGATACGTCCAAGCCACTGGCCATTCCCGATCTGCGACTTGCCTTGGCATTTGACCAGGACTTTGACAATTCGCTGAAGGAGATTTTCCACCCTTCGCAATCCGATCGTTCATGGACGCAAATGCCGGAGTTGGTCGAAGTGGATGAATGTCGAATCCCGCGAATCGATGCCACACTGGCTGCTGACACACGAGAGTCAGAGGTTCCACCCGTTCGCCGGGCGTTGGCGCTGGATGGTGAACGCGGCGTCACGACAAAAGGTATCGAGCCATTTGATCGTTGGTTACCGATGACGGTGATGGTGACGATGCGCGAAACGAAACGAGTTCCCGATCGGAGCCTGATCGCTCATCACACACGCGGAACCGACTGCGGCTACAACGGCTGGGACCTGACGATCGAAAATGGTCACTTGGAATCACGGATGGCGCGGGTTTGGCCTGGCAATGCCATCAGTGTTCGCACGGTCAAGCCGATACCTGTTGATGTTTGGCACCAAGTTGCAGCGACTTACGACGGTTCGTCAAAAGCCAATGGTCTGAAGCTGTTCCTCAACGGAGAAGAACTGAAAACAGCTGTTGTTCGCAACGAGCTGAAGAAGAGCTGTAATGTGAAAGTCGATCACGGCGGCGAATTCGTTGTCGGACAACGATTCCGGGCACGCGGTTTGGCCGATGGATTGATTGATGATGTTCGCGTCTATGAACGAGCACTCTCAGTGTCGGAGTTGCAGTTCTTGTCGAAGGCAAAAAGTGGGGATGCCGATAGTAAGCCGGCACTTGAGTACTTTGTTTCGGCGATTGATGAGCCTGCACGCGAGGCGCTCGATC
Source organism: uncultured Pirellulaceae bacterium (assembly GCA_964444105.1). Lineage (GTDB taxonomy): Bacteria > Planctomycetota > Planctomycetia > Pirellulales > Pirellulaceae > K23-9. The sequence continues at coordinate 10,420 of CAYUGI010000186.1, read as the reverse complement.
GGTTGACGCAGGCACGCAAGGACTTTGTCATGGCCGAAGAGGTGATGACTGAAATTCCCGTTATGAGAGAGATGACGGACGCTAGGCCCGCACACATTCTTGCTCGCGGTGAATATGACGCTCCCAAGAATGACGAAACACTAATCAACCGGTCTACCTTGTCTGGCTTGCCGATAGCGATTCCCAAGGGTTTTGCAAATGATCGATTAGGGTTGGCGAAATGGGTGACCGATCCAAAGCATCCACTGACTGCCCGCGTGGCGGTAAACCGATTCTGGGGAAACTTTTTCTCGGCTCCGCTGGTTCGCACGGCTGAGAATTTTGGTTCGCAAGGTGATCTGCCGACACATCCCGAGCTACTTGACTGGCTTTCAAGGGACTTCATTCAAAGCGGCTGGGACGTCAAACGGCTTTGCGAGAACATCGTCCTTTCAGCGACCTATCGTCAGGACTCTGTGGGAACGCCCGAGGCCCTCGCATCGGATCCGACAAATACACTGCTTGCTCGTGGTCCGGCTCATCGACTTGCCGCCGAACAGATTCGCGACTTGGCGCTGGCGGCGTCGGGACTGATGAATGTGCAGGCCGGTGGACCGCCGGTTTCTCCCTATCAGCCCGGCGAGGATCTCTGGAAAGAGTCCAATGGAATGTCACCGCCGTATCAGCAATCGGTCGGCAAGGCGCTTTATCGCCGCAGTCTCTATTCGGTTTGGAAACGCACGGCGCCGCTGCCAAACATGATGGCGTTTGATTCGACGACTCGCGAAGTCTGCACTGTGAAACGCTCTCGCACCAATACGCCGCTGCAAGCTTTGGTGCTGCTAAATGATGTGCAGTTTGTCGAGGCTTGTCGGGTGATGGCTGGGAACGTTCTCACCGAAGATCCAGAGACCCCCGTCACGACCGCTTTCATGAAGCTGACCGGTCGTCAGCCGGACAAGTCCGAACTTGCAACCCTCGAAGAATTGCTCGTTGGAGAGCAGGCGTTCTATGCCGAGCATTCGGATGCTGCTGCGAAACTGCTGGAACTGGGCGAAACAGAAATTGAGTCCGACACCGATGTAGCGAAGCTTGCTGCGATGACAAATGTTTGTCAGGCGATTTTGAATCTTGATGCCACCATTTGGAAACGATAAGTGATGAACCCTAACCCACTGGCGTCCAATCGCCGTCATTTTTTCAAGAACAGCGCTTCGGGCATTGGCGTTGCCGCACTAGCGAGCTTGTTAAACGCAGGTGGTGAGTCGCGCGCAAACGAGGCTTCTGCCGGTCTACCAAACGGAACGCACTTTGCCCCGAAAGCGAAGCGTGTCATCTATCTGTTTCAGTCGGGAGGACCGGCTCAGCAGGACCTGTTTGACTACAAGCCGTTGCTGAATGACAAGAACGGTGAAGAGATACCGCCGGAGGTGCGCGGCGAACAACGGCTGACCGGAATGTCGGTGAATCAGTCGTCTTTGCCGTTGGCCGGTTCGCATTTCAAGTTTCAGCAGCACGGGCAGTCCGGTGCATGGCTAAGCGAACTGTTGCCTTACCACCGCGACATTGTGGATGACGTTTGCTTTATCAAGTCGATGCACACCGAAGCGATCAACCACGATCCCGCGATCACGATGTTCCAAACCGGATCACAGATTGCCGGCCGGCCTTCGTTGGGTTCCTGGTTGTCCTATGGGCTGGGAAGCGAGAACGAAGATCTGCCCTCGTTCATCGTTCTGGTGTCAGCGGGGCAAGGTGGACAACCGCTGTACTCGCGTCTTTGGGGAAATGGATTCCTGGATTCGAAGTATCAAGGCGTGCAGTTTCGCGGCGGCAGCGATCCGGTTTTGTACCTGTCTAACCCGCAAGGCATCCCATCGGGACGCAGGCGAGCGCAACTTGATGCCATCAACGAACTGAACCAGCAGCAGTTCGCAAAGGAACTGGATCCAGAGATTGAGTCGCGTATCGCGCAGTATGAAATGGCCTACCGGATGCAGACGTCGGTACCTGACGCGGCAGATTTCTCCGATGAACCCGAGTCCACGTTCGAGCTTTACGGTGAAGACGCGAAAAAGCCTGGTACCTTCGCAGCGAACTGCTTGTTGGCTAGGCGATTGGCCCAGCGGGATGTGCGTTTCATTCAGTTGTACCACCAAGGATGGGATCAGCATTCCAATCTGCCCAAACAGATTAAGGGGCAAGCGAAAGAGACCGATCAAGCATCTGCGGCGCTGGTTAAAGATCTGAAACAGCTTGGGCTGCTAGACGACACGCTGGTCATTTGGGGTGGCGAGTTTGGGCGTACTTCTTACACGCAAGGCGTTCTGACGAAAGACAACTACGGCCGCGATCATCATCCGCGTTGCTTTACAACCTGGATGGCGGGCGGAGGCATCAAACCCGGTACCAGCTATGGAGAGACCGACGAGTTCGGCTACAACATCGTCAACGATCCGGTTCATGTGCACGATTTCAACGCGACGATTCTTCATCTGATGGGAATCGATCATGAACGTCTTAACTTCAAGTACCAAGGAAGACGATTTCGTTTAACCGATGTGCATGGTGAAGTGCTTGAGGATATCTTGGCCTAGCGCCTGTCACCGGAGTTCCGCGGATGATGTCGACGTCTCGCTGCAGTCTCCATCGCTGCACGAGTCGAGACGACTTTTTGTTCAATCGATTAGTCTTGGCGAGGAAGAGTTGTTGGGTTCAGTATCCGTAGGTTGGACAGCCGTTAGCGATCGCTACGGGCTTATCTCACGCAACTTGCCAAGCGTCGGAGCCAGTGGCTGGCGATAACGGCTCATTCTTAAACTGTCGTGACTTAACGGTGTTGGGATCTGGTTTGCCCGACACCCGGTGAAAAGAAAATGGCTCGCCAGCATACGCTGGCGAGCCAATCCGATTTCGTGACGAGTCACACCGTTGGATGCGTCGATCGCAGTAGAGTTAGCGAGCCGCTGTCAATCGCGATCCGCGACGGACGGAATCATCCAAGTCGAAGCGATCCAAGTTCATTACCTTGCTCCAAGCCGCTACAAAGTCCTGGACAAACTTTGCTTCCGCATCGTCGCTGGCGTAGACTTCCGCGATCGCTCGTAGTTGCGAGTTGGAACCGAAGATGAGGTCGACGCTGCTGGCCGTCCACTTCACGTCACCCGTTTTGCGATCGACTCCTTCAAAGAAGTGATCACACACCGCTGACTTCTGCCAGGTCGTATCCATGCCAAGCAAGTTGACCAAAAAGTCGTTATTCAGCATCTCGCTTTTATCGGTGAACACACCCATGCCCGGAACGCCCGAGTTAGCACCCAGCGTTCGCATGCCCGCGACCAAGACCGTCATCTCTGGTGCTGTCAGTGTCAGCATGTGAGCACGGTCAAGTAGCATTTCTTCGGCGGGGCGATCGATCTTGTGTGCGCTGAAGTTGCGAAAACCATCGGCTTTCGGCTCCAACACTGCGAACGATTCCACATCGGTCTGCTCTTGGCTGGCGTCGGTGCGACCTGGTGTGAACGGCACAACGACATCATGGCCGGCGTTCTTCGCTGCCTTTTCGACCGCGGCGCAGCCACCTAGCACGATCAAGTCAGCCAACGAAACCTTTTTGTTGCCTGCTTGTGCTCCGTTGAAGTCTGACTGAACCTTCTCCAGCGCCTTCAGCACTTTGGCAAGTTTGGCGGGTTGATTGACGGCCCAGTCTTTCTGAGGTGCCAAGCGAATACGTGCGCCATTGGCACCTCCGCGTTTGTCCGTTCCTCGATAGGTTGATGCGGACGCCCAAGCGGTTGACGCCAACTGCGAAACCGAAACGCCCGAATCAAGAATCTTGCCCTTGAGGGCAGCGATATCGTTTGCGTCGATTAAGTCATGATCGACGGCAGGTACCGGATCTTGCCAAAGTTGTGGTTCAGCAACATCGGGTCCCAAGCAGCGTGATACCGGGCCCATGTCGCGATGGGTCAGTTTGTACCAAGCCTTCGCGAAGGCAGCGGCGAACTGATCGGGGTTTTCATGAAAACGTTTGGAGATCGGACCGTAAATGGGGTCCATTTTTAGGGCAAGGTCGGTCGTGTACATGATCGGTGGATGCGACTTCTTCGCGTCGTGAGCGTCCGGTACCGTTCCTTCGCCTTCACCATTCGAAGGAATCCAAAGTTTGGCACCTGCGGGGCTCTTGGTGAGTTCCCACTCGTAATCGTACAGGTTGTCAAAGTACCCGTTGTTCCATTCGGTGGGCGTTGTGTTCCATGCGCCTTCCAGCCCGCTGGTGATCGTATCGCCAGCGTTACCGGTGCCGAATTTGTTTTTCCAGCCCAGGCCTTGTTCTTCTGTTCCAGCGGCTTCGGGTTCCGGGCCGACATTGCCTTCGGGCGGCGCGGCACCGTGACCTTTGCCAAAGGTGTGTCCGCCAGCGATCAGTGCGACCGTTTCCTCGTCGTTCATGGCCATACGGCCGAAGGTTTCGCGGATGTCTTTCGCAGCAGCAAGCGGGTCTGGATTACCATTGGGGCCTTCCGGATTGACGTAAATTAATCCCATCTGGACCGCTGCGAGTGGTTGCTCCAATTCGCGATCACCCTCGTAACGTTTGTCGCCCAACCATTCGCTCTCTGGGCCCCAGTAGATGTCTTCTTGTGGCTCCCAAACATCGGCGCGTCCACCGGCAAATCCTAGAGTCTTGAAACCCATTGTTTCCAACGCGCGGTTTCCGGTGAACACCATCAGGTCAGCCCAAGAGATCTTGTTGCCGTATTTTTGTTTGATGGGCCAGAGAAGTCGCCGTGCTTTATCAAGGTTGCCATTGTCGGGCCAACTATTCAGCGGTGCGAAACGCTGCAGTCCGTAGCTCGCACCACCGCGACCGTCCGTGACACGGTAGGTACCAGCGCTGTGCCAAGCCATTCGGATAAATAAAGGTCCGTAGTGGCCATAATCTGCCGGCCACCAGTCTTGTGAATCAGTCATCAGGGCGTCGACGTCCTTGGCCAACGCATCCAAGTCCAGCTTCTTGAATTCTTCTGCATAGTTGAAATCCGCACCCATTGGATTCCCTTTGACTGAATTCTGATGCAAGATCTGCAGATTCAGTTTGTTAGGCCACCAGTCACCATTGGAATAATTACCGGCGGACGTGTGGCCGTGGCTGGCACCCATGACAGGGCACTTCGCGATATCGCCCTGCGGTTCTGTCACGGCAGTGTTCTGGGCAATCGTCATTTGGCCAAGTAGGCAAACGGAAGCGGCAAGCAACACGAATCGTGTTGGAGAAAGCGTCACGGAATGGAGTGTTTTCATTCGATTGCGTGGGGTTGGAAGGGGGGGAGTTTCGGAACGAGAAGGAAAGCCGGTTACCAACGAATATCGGATAACCGCTGTCGAAGCGAAGTATGGCAGGAATTGCGGCCAACATCCAATGCATTGATGGCATATTGGCTATGCACAAAACGCATAGTCGGCCGTGCAGGCATCAAAGCGGGGTGAGTGAGAGCTTTCCGGTTGATTGCCGATGTGCGGATTGCCAATGTGTGAGTCGCCAATATGAGGAGAGTATATCGTGTGATCAACACTTACCGTTTGGCAGCGACGAAACTAATCGTCTCTCTTCGCATCGATGATCTGCTGCACTCGGCATAGAGATGCTTCCAGAAGCGTTTTTGTTTCGTCGCTAGCTTTGTCGTCCAGGTCCGTGCGAGTGATTAACGAGATCCCCAGCCGAATCGCTTGCACCTCGTTGAGTACATCGTGAACGTCCTCTCGACTTAACCACGTGCCGTCGTCACGGTTGGAATCAGTTTTGACTGGATCTGGCTGGCAAGATTGCTGGGAGTTTGGTTCTGTCTTCATGATCTGCGCAAGGTGCGGTTCGTGAGTGCCTGTTCGTAACGAGCGTGGACTTCACTTTCAGCGGGTTAACTTACCTGAATTGCTTTCGGCTATGTCGGGCCGAAGCGTCGCATGACAAGGCGTCGTTTGGCGACTGCGGAACCGGATACTTTGTACGCCCCACGAAGTGCCCGGACATGTTTGTCGGTTTGATCGCTGTCGCAATGAACGGTAAAAATCGGCTGGCCTTTTTGGATGGGCTCACCAATTCTTGCATGAATCATGACCCCAACGCGATGGTCGATCGTGTCTCCGACTTTCTGACGTCCACCGCCCATCGAAATGACCTCTTGGCCAATTTTTTGGCAATCGACTTCCTCCAGAAACCCCGTTTCTTCGCTCAGCACTTCCGTTGCCGATGCGATTTGTAAGTCCTGTGTTAGATCGCCATTCTGGGCGTGAACCATCCGCTCGAAACGCTCCATCGCTCGGCCGCTGTCGATCGCAGAGTTCAGGCGATCCATGGCCGCGTCGCGCGTTGACGCTAGGTTTACGCTTAAAAGTAGGTTGGTCGCAAGTTCCAGAGTCAACTCGCGCACGACGTCGGGGCCGCCACCGCGCAGCACATCCATTGCCTCGATGACTTCCAATGCGTTTCCCACGGCCGATCCGAGCGGCTGGTCCATGTCAGACACAATCACAGATGTAGGCAATCCAGCTTGTCTACCCACTTTGATCAGAGATTCTGCGAGCGCCTCTGCGTCGGGAAGTGTTTTCATGAATGCGGCACGACCGACTTTGACATCCATCACCAAGGCGTCCAGGTTTGCGGCCAGCTTCTTGCTGAGAATGCTTGCCGTGATCAGTGGCACGGACTCGACCGTTCCCGTCACGTCACGCAAGGCGTAGAGGCTTCGGTCTGCTGGAGCAAGGTTATCGGTCGCGCCCATGATGAAGGCGCCGGCTTCCTGAAGCACCCTGCTGGATCGTTCGATGGAAAGATCGGATTGAAAACCAGGGATCGCTTCCAGCTTATCAAGCGTTCCTCCGGTGATGCCAAGGCCGCGACCGCTAATCATCGGCACATCACCACCGACTTCCGCCACGAGCGGAGCTAAGATTAAAGAAACCTTATCACCCAACCCCCCCGTGCTGTGTTTATCAATTCGGGGTCGTGCCATCCGCGGCCGGTCGCTCAATTTCGATTGGGAAGAATCGTCTTGCGGGGTGTCGGACGCGATCGGCAGAGTGATGCCGCTTTGTAGCATCGCCTGCGTCAACGTGGCGACTTCTCTGTTTGACATCCCCTGGATGCAGATTGCCATCGCCAGAGCCGCCATCTGATAATCAGCCACAGTGCCATTGCAGAACCCTCGCACCAAAAAATGGATTTCATCGTCGGCTAGTTCGTGACCGTGGCGTTTTTTGATCAGAAGGGACGCGGTAAGCATTGTTTTTACGACGTTATATTTGCGAGGAAGTACACGCCAGCTTACTCGAATAACGTAGACCGTTATATTGCAATCGGGTTGGTCGTGCCTGTAACCCGTGTATAAATGCTTGAGCGATATCCTTTCTTTTTACAACGCATCGAATTGAGCCACTTGATGAACTTGGTCCCACAGTGTTCGCCAGCCTTTTGCTTTCGCATTCTTGTCGTTGCGTCGCTGTTGCTGGTCGCGACGACGTTTCGATCGGCATTAGGTGATGAGGCAAGCGGTGACGAGAACAGCAAGAACGATGCTACCGCGTCCAACGAAGCGAAGTCCTTGAAGGCAGAGACACCTCCGCCTATTCCGAAACAGGTTCAGGCGGGACCGCGTGCTCTTTCGCGTGCTTTTCGCGCTGCGGCGCGAAAAGCCACGCCGTCGGTGGTGACTGTGTTTTCCTACGGCCAGGAAAAGGTCAGTGTGTTTGATCAGCCGAATAACTCAGGCGGAAACGAAACAAAAAAGCCGGATTCGAAAACAAAGACAGGCATTGGTTCAGGCGTAATCGTCAGCGACGACGGACTGGTGATCACGAACAACCACGTCATCGCGAACGCGAAGCGGGTAAGTGTGCAGTTGCACGATGAGAGCGAGATTGAGGCATCAGTCGTTCGCGGTGATCCCGATAGTGACGTTGCGATGCTTCGTATCGAGCGGGATGAGCCCTTTGTCGGAGCCGGCATCAGCGACTCAGATAGTTTGGAAGTAGGCGATTGGGTGTTGGCCATTGGCAGCCCTTTTCAGCTGGAAGCCACGGTGAGCGCCGGAATCATTAGCGCCAAGAATCGTCCCATCGACCGTATTCAACGCGGTCGTTTGTTGCAGACCGATGCGGCGATCAATCCGGGCAATTCGGGTGGCCCGCTGATTGATTTGGACGGCAACGTCGCCGGAATCAGCACGGCGATTGCGACTCGCAATGGCGGTTATCAGGGAATTGGATTTGCAATTCCCATCAATAATGCAAAATGGATTGCCGACGAATTGGACCAACACGAAAAAGTGCGTCGTGCGGCAATCGGTGCAACGCTGTTGGAGTTGAAGCCCAAGTACGCGGAGATGTTCAAGAAGAAGCCCTTCATGGGCGTGCTTGTGTATCAAGTCAACAAAGGTTCGGTTGCAGAGGTCGCCGGGTTCGAGCTTTATGATGTGATCTTAGAATTTGCGGGCGAGCGTGTACAAAGTCCAGCGACGCTCCAGGAAGTCATCGAACGAACGCCGATCGGTTCCATACAGGAAGTCAAAATTGATCGTGATGGTGAGACGTTGGTGCTGCAAGTCGAACTGGCGACGGTGGACGATCCCACGCCTAAGGCAAAGCCCGAAGCGGA
>CAYUGI010000186.1:0-1688 GCA_964444105.1 uncultured Pirellulaceae bacterium | reverse complement strand
CCAGAGACCGAAGCGAAGCCAGAGCCGAAAGTCGAGCCAGAGTCAGAAACGGAACCAGATCAGAACGAGTGACCTGCGAGTTTGGGTGGAAACGGTGTTCACCATCAAGCTGCAGCAGCTTCGTAGAGGATGCCTGTTCTTTGTCGCCCGACTTCGGCGATGGCTCCCGTGTGCCGCAGCACGTAGGCAATCTGTTGTGCAAACCAGCGTGGCCGATCAATCGCCTTGGCTAGATCGGCTGTGTCAAACGAACCGGGTGGTTTTTTCCAGGGGATCAGTTTTAGCAGATCGGACGCGTGATGAAACTCGTGTGTGTGGTCAATTGATTCCAGTCGGACATCAGCGACGCGATAGTCCTTCTGTCGCCATCGTTTTCGGCCCTTGCGTGGCATGCGTAATTGTTCGACGCATACCATGGGCACTTCCAAAGTCAGGTTGGGATGCGGGAAGACACGCGTGAAATAGATCAGTTCCTCAAACAGTTCCAGCACATTGCCTTTCTTTGGGCTCATGCGGCGCGACTGAACGGGCCCATTCTTTGAATTCACTTTCGCGATCCGTGTGCGAAAAATGACTGGTTTGACGACACGCAGTTTGTGTCGTTTCAGCAGGCTCTTGGATTTGTCGCGAATCGCAGAGAGCGATGCGCATTGGACTTCGATTAGTTCGTCCTCGCGAATCGCATCGATGCGATAACGCCCCATCACAACTTCGGTGTTTTCAACCGAGTCGGCGTAACATCGTTTCAGTTGGCTATGAAGCGTGGTTTCCATGGCGGCGTGCGAACGTACGCTACCTTCGGATCGTCACAGATGAACCTTGAGACAAGATCCCAAACAGGTCATCGGCAAAGTTCTCCGCCAAACTGATGCAGCCGTTCGTGGTCGGCTTGTCCGCCTGAGGACTGCCATGGATGCAAATTTGGTTACCTAGATCGATCCACGCGTTTCCATAGGGATTGCCGGGCGCGCCCGCTGCAACGGGCGATCCACTACGGTCGTAAAACGTTCGCTGAGATTGTTTGTCTTGCACGGTGTAGTTTCCGGCCTTGGGAGCAGGGTCGCTGCCAACGGCGATGGGGAATCGACCCGCGTACAGATCGCCTAAGAAGATGGTTAGTTCGCGTTTAGCAATATCGACCTGAGCGTTGAAAGGCCCTGGTACAACTTTCAGTTCGGTCCCGGGCGTGATGACCAAGGGATCCTTGATGCCGTTGATGTTGGCCAAAAGTTGCCATGGAACGCGGTACTTTTGGGCAATTTCCATCAGTGTCTCGTTGGCTCCGACGCGATGCGGCTTTTCCAGCAAGTGTCGCGTCGAATAGATCACTTCACGTGCCAAAGGATCCAGTCGCGTCAGCAGTTGCCCACGCTGTGCGATCGGAAGATTGGGCACTCCGTAAAAGACACTCAATGTCGCCAGAGCTTCCCGCATCTGGTCGTTGCTGTACTGGCGGTCGGCAGTTTTGAACGCGTTGGTGAGACCGATATTGGTGGTCGCCGCTTGGTTGGCAAGTGAGACTTGCCCCATTGCTGCCTGGGGATCTAAGTTGACGGATACCTGCTCAGTCAACTCAGTTCGTGGTTGGTCACTGGATTGCAAGTCGTCCATCGATGGCAACGACATCTCGCTTGCCGAGCCGCCGTTGACATCCAGGCCAGGCGCGTTGAACTGGGTTCCTGTCGATT
>CAYUGI010000185.1:12037-13670 GCA_964444105.1 uncultured Pirellulaceae bacterium | reverse complement strand
AAGAGCCGATTTCTTCCGTTTTAGCGCAACATCAAAAAGCGCCAGCGAGCGGCCCAAGAACGCGCCGCTCGCTGGCGCTTCGCGTTAGATATTTAACCCATGCCTTCCTTAACTTAGCAGTATTGCGTTTCAGGCGGCTCGATCATGACCGAAGCCGAGACACCAACGTGCGCGGCCGGTTTAATCGATCGTTCTCAAAAGCCAAACGATCTCATTGACTTGCGATGCAATTCAGCCGAGAAGTGACTCGTTCGGGCCAGCCGCGAGAAGACGGTGCCTGAGGCTAGGACTTCTTGGGGCTGATTGGCCCAGCTTCTTGGGGCTCGATCAAACCGTCTTGTTCAAGTAACTTCTTGATTCTCTGCTTCGCCTTTTCGCGTTCTTTAGCCATCGAGAACGGCTCCGCTTCTTCATCCTCATCGTCCTGCTTGGCGTTCTTCGCCACGCCACCCAATCGAGCCCGATCGAACTGCCGGTACGTTAGTTGTTCGTAGACAAAGCCGTAGTTGGCGTGTTCGGATGATCTTGGGTGGCCCAGATCCGTCAGCGACATTCCGTAAAGTTTTGCGATCGCTGCGATCGCTGCGTCCGCCATGACCACATGTTCAAGCTTGGCTTCGCTGCTCAGGATCGAAGTGAGTTTTGTTTCATCGTCAAGTAACGCCACAAAAAGTCGCGCGTCAGCTTTGCGTCCCATTACCGAAATAAGTTGCAGCGCCATGGCAATTGTCTGCGGATTTTTCGCTTCGCTCAGAGTCTTCTTCGCCAGCGTGTAGCCGCCAAGAAATTTGCCTTGAATGGCGAAATTCAATACACGAGCTCGGTTGCCGAGTGTGCTTCGGCGAATCCATGCATTGAGAAGATTCACGTAGGCTCTGCCCAGCAAAGGATCTTTATGAGCCTGGCTGGCAGGCGCGACCTGTAAAACGCGAATCATTTCGTCTTCGTAGCCTTCGCCCAAGGGCACCCGGTCGTCCCCGACGGGCAGCAGCAAGGCGACGGCATCGGCAACGGTCAGCGGTGCGGGAAGACGTTTTCGTTTGACTGATATTGCCTTGGCAACGTCATCCATTGCCATCGCAAGATCACGAGGCGTTCCATCAAAGGCGTCCACCAACGTTGGATAGTGGACCTTCAGTTCGATGAACAAGTCACGCGAGGCGCCGGAGGGGCCAAACATGATTCGAAAAATCCGCCACCCTTCAAAGCCAACGTCCTCGCCCCGCGCGAACGCTTCAAGTCGCTGATCAAGGTTGCCTTGATTGAGTTGCGAAACAAGATTTCCCAACCGCATCTTTGCTTCAGGGTGACTGATCTGATTGAGCCGTTCGCGCATAAGCGGCACGACGGCTTCCCCCAAGCCAAGCAAGTTCTCTGCGGCCCGTTCTCGGACAGCGAACTCACCAGACGTCAAATTTTCCAGCCATGCCTTCGCATTTTTTGTCTGTGCCGCGGATAATCGCGCTGTCGATTGGGACCACTTATTCGAGGAATCTGCTTGCCCAGGACGCTCCGTGAGTTCAGCAGTTGGGGTGCCATCAGAAGGAGAGTCATTTCCGACGGGGGCATTTTTGTTGGGCCCGTTTTCTGCAAGCCCGTTTTCTGCTGGCCTGTTATTTACCGGTCTGTCCTG
>CAYUGI010000185.1:0-11937 GCA_964444105.1 uncultured Pirellulaceae bacterium | reverse complement strand
GCCCGTTTTCTGCAAGCCCGTTTTCTGCTGGCCTGTTATTTACCGGTCTGTCCTGCGCCACAGCGGACGTATTGAAAGCTGTGCCCATCGCTATGCCCATCACTGCGGCCGAAAAGTTTGCCAGCGTAAGGAACCCCAGTAGCGGGGCTGCTAAAGAAAAGGTCGATCGTGCTCTCGCGTGACGTTTCAAAACCGATGAATCCTGCGTAGTGAAAATCAAGGAAATCGGAGGTAGGATGTGAAGTTAGGTCGGTGATTCCGCCTATACGTATCTTCGGGAGATTCTGTGCCAAATGAAAGCCCGAAAACGGTTGTCGATTCGTCCTGACGCAGCTATTGTGGAAGTGTAACGCAGGCGAAGTGCATTGTCGCCGTCGCGTTTTACTGGGATTTACGGCCACTTGCAGCCTTACTGCTAAAGAGCCATGTCAACGAACATGACTACAGAATCTGATGCGAACTCGGGTTCGCGATCACCTCAAAATCACGCGGACGCCCAAGCCTCCGCCTCTCAGACTTCGCAATCGCAAGGCTCCAGTCCGGATCGTGATCCGAACATATCGCCGCCGCCTTTGACGAATCTGCCCGACGAAGCCGGTCTCTCGACTCGCAGTGTTCACTCCGGCGAACGTCGGCAGAAGAGCGAAGGGTCCATCACAGCTCCGATCTTCACCGCGTCAACCTACACGTTTGAATCCACCGAATCGCTGATGCGGTTCGTCAATGGAAAAGAACAACGCGAGGAGTACGGTCGGTACGGTACGCCTAACGAAAAGAGCGTTGAAGCAAAGCTGGCTGCGTTGGAAGGTGCCGAAGAAGCCATCTTGTACAGCAGCGGTATGGCGGCAATCGTCGGCTTGCTGATGAGCAAGCTCAACTCGGGTGACGAAATCGTTTTCTTCGATCAGTGCTACCACCGAAGTCGCGAATTTTGCGCCAAGCATCTCTCGCGGTTTGGCGTCGTTACTCGCCAAGTGAAGACGGGCGATTTTGATGCGATGGAAGCTGCGATCAACGACAACACCAAGATGCTTGTCAGTGAATCGCCCACCAACCCGCATTTGACAGCCGTCGATCTAGAACGATTTGCTGCGGTAGGCAAAGCCAACGAAGTGGAGACGTTGATCGACGCGACGTTGGCAACTCCGTACAACATCCGCCCAGTGGACTACGGTGTTGACTACGTTCTGCACTCCGCAACAAAGTACCTCGGCGGGCACAACGATTTGATGGCGGGCGTTATCTGTGGCCGCACTGAACAACTCGAATCGGTTCGTTCGTTGCGTGGAATTCTGGGAAGCGTGAATTCGTCGCACAACCTGTATTTGCTCGAAAGAGGCTTGAAGACGTTCGAGCTACGCATGCAGCGTCACAACGAAAACGGCCAACGAATGGCCGAGTTCCTGGAGGCCCATCCGCGCGTCGAAACGGTTTACTATCCGGGTTTGAAATCGCACCCCTCGCACGAGATCGCCGCAGCACAAATGCGTGGCTTCGGTGGCTTGATCACCTTCACCATCAAAGATGCTGATTGGAAAGAGACCGCCAAGGTTGTTGATGCAGCTCAAATACCTCGCATCGCGCCCAGCCTGGGCGGCGTCGAGTCGTTGATCGAACAGCCTTTGATTATGAGCTACTTTCACTGCACACCCGAGGAACGACAGAAATTCGGAATCGCAGACAACATGATTCGAATGGCCTGCGGTATCGAAAATGCAGAAGACCTGATCGCGGATATTGAGCAAGCGTTAAACGCATGAGTGATCCAAACGCGAAGCACTCGTTCCGTACGCGATCGATTCACGTGGGCAATGAGATCGATCCACAAACCGGAGCGGTCGTTCCACCGATCCACTTAGCCAGCACGTTTCGCCAGCCAGGCGCTGGCGAATGGGGACAGTTTGATTACTCGCGCAGCGGCAACCCGACGCGAACCAATCTGCAATCCACGTTAACGTCGCTCGAAGGCGGTTGCGGTTCACTGGCCTTCGCATCCGGGATGGCCGCGATACATGCTGTCACGATGATGCTTAGCAGCGGCGATCACGTACTAGCTGGCTGCGATCTATACGGCGGTGCCTATCGGCTGTTACACAAAATTTGTAGTCGCGGCGGAATCGAAGTCTCGCTTGTCGATATGACCGATATGTCGGCCGTCGAATCGGCAATCACTGAAAAAACAAAATTGATTTGGGCGGAAACCATCGGCAACCCGCGATTGTCGATCCCGGACTTGCCAGCCCTGGCCGCGATTGCCAAGAAACGCGGCATCCCGATTGGCGTCGACAACACCTTTGGCACTCCATCGCTGATTCGTCCGCTTGAGTGTGGCATCGATATCGTCATGCACTCGGCCACCAAGTACCTCGGTGGACACAGCGATTGTCTTGGCGGAACGCTTTCGGTCGCAGACTCCAAACTGTTCGACGAGTTGTATTACATTCAAAACGCCACAGGTGCGGTACTGGATCCACTGAGTTGTTTTCTGGTGGCACGCGGCTTGAAAACTCTGGATCTTCGCGTTCGTGAACAATCCGCGACATCGCTGCGATTGGCGAAGTGGCTGGAGAGCCATCCGCGAGTGAAGAGTGTTCTCTATCCGGGACTTGAATCGCATCCTCAGCACGGTTTGGCAACGAACCTGATGCAAGGTGGATTTGGTGCAATTGTGACGTTCGAACTTGATGGCAGTATCAAAGAAACCGCCAAAGTCTGTGAATCAACCGAGTTGTTTCATCTGGCAGTCAGCTTGGGAGCGGTTGAATCGTTGATCGAACAACCCGCAACGATGTCACACGCCAGCTACGATGCGTCTGACCGAGCCAGATTCGGAATCACGGACGGTCTGATACGACTTTCCGTTGGCCTTGAGTCCTACGCAGATCTGCAAGCTGATTTGGAACAAGCGTTCGCAGCGGCGAACGCTTAGTCGTTTGACCACCACGATGTCAGAACTGCGAAGCTGTGCTCGATAGAACACCCAACTGCAGGTGGGCAAAGATAATCCCTCTTCATCAACGCGAAACGTAAGTTTTGATGTTGGGCCAAGTCGCAAGTAGCGGTTTCTTGCACGGCAAATCACAATTCACTCTCCCTCCGGGAGAGTCGAGCCTTAGCGAGCAGAGGGCCAAGCCAGATTGCCAGTCTTGTTGTTAGGCCGGGCGCGTGTCCCTTTCCGGTCGCTACTGCGTCTGATTCTCCCAGGGGGAGAATGAAGTAAACTTAGGCGTCGAAACATCTTGAAAACTGCACGACCTCCAAGCGATAGGGTTAAGGCTTGCACATCGCGTTAGGTCGGCTGCCATCGCACGGTCGTGGGAAAGTTTCAGCCAAACCCGCCGTCAAAAGGTAAAAGAATGACACGAATTTTTGTATGCTTGCTCGCAGTGGCTCTGGCTGGCGGATTGAGTGCTGCGACACCGCAGTCGCAAGATGGCGCACAGCGCAAGCGAGACAGCAAACGGCCAAACCTTGTTGTGATCTTCACGGACGATCAGGGCTACCAGGATGTCGGTTGTTTTGGTTCGCCCGACATTCGCACGCCAAGATTAGATGCGATGGCCAGCGAGGGCATGAAGTTCACTAGTTTCTATGCGCAACCGGTTTGCGGTCCGTCCCGTGCGGCATTGATGACAGGTTGCTATCCGCTTCGGGTTGCAGAACGTGGTAATACCAAGCAGATTCATCCAATCCTTCATAGCGACGAGATCACTGTCGCGGAAATCTTGAAGACGCGGGGCTACGCGACAGCGTGTTTCGGGAAATGGGATCTGGCTACACACTCGCAGACCGATTTCTTCGTGGATCTGTTTCCAACGCGGCAAGGGTTTGACTACTTTTTCGGTACGCCAACCAGCAATGACCGCATCGCCAACTTGTACAGAAACGAGGAGCTAATCGAGCCAGAGACTGACATGAGCCTGTTGACCAAACGCTACACGGATGAAGCGATTGGCTTTATGAAAAAGAATCGCGACCAACCGTTCTTTGTATACGTTCCACACACGATGCCACACACTCGACTGGACGCGTCGCCCCAGTTCAAAGGCAAGAGTTCGCGTGGATTGTACGGTGACGTCATCGAAGAAATTGACGCAAACGTGGGTCGCATTTTGGATGCGGTCAAAGAGATGGGATTGGCACAAAACACATACGTGCTCTTTACCAGCGACAACGGACCGTGGCTGGTGAAAAATAAGAATCACGCCGATGGACACCTTCCCAAAGACCACGGTGGGTCCGCGGGTCCGCTTCGCAGTGGAAAGGTATCGACGTTTGAAGGTGGTGTTCGGGTTCCGACGATCCTCTGGGGACCGGGACGCGTTCCCGCCGGGACGACCTGCGACAAGCTTGCCAGCACGCTGGATGTTCTGCCAACCTTGGCAGCGTTATCGGGTGCGAAGACGCCAGATGATCGTGTGATTGATGGCCAAAACATCAGCCATCTACTTCACGGCGATTTCGACCAGGCTGATCCAGACAGGGCATTTTACTACTACCTGCGAGTCCACCTGCAAGCCGTTCGGCAAGGTCCGTGGAAACTACATCTGCCCCGCGAAGCCGAACCCACCGGCGCGGCTCCCTTCAGTAGAAACAACCACATCGCACCACGCGATCGCATTGGATTCCCGAAGCCGTTCCTGGTCAATTTAGACGATGACCTTGGCGAGACCAAAAATGTTGCCGCGAAGAACCCGGCCATTGTCAAACGTTTGCTTTCACTTGCCGAAGGAATGCGAGACGACCTTGGCGATTTTGACCGGGTGGGCAAGAACATGCGATTCTTTGATCTGGAAGGACCGCGTCCTGCAGCACCTCCCGTCCCAGCGGCTCGCAAGCGAAAACCCAAAAAGACAGAGAGCAAGAAATGACTCGAAGAACACGTCGCTAAACTCGATTCTTCACTCACTGCGCGTCATTTGTTCGCACCACTTGATCGCATCACCAGCGCAAAAAGAAAGCCACTCATATCGAGTGGCTTCCCTGTTAACGACACGTTGGCCGTGATCCATTCTCGCGCGTTGGATACAGACTTATACCATGCTGAACTCAGCACAGAGGACTATTCATCTTCACCTTCCAACGCATCATCGTAATCGGCACCCTCGCTCGCTTTCGCTAGATCAGCCTCGTACTTGGCAAAGTCATCTTGGGACAAGTCGTCGGTGATGACTGAGGTTTCGTTTGAGCCGCCACAACCTGCGACAGCAAAAGTGAAACAGCAAGCGAGCAGAAAAAGTTGGGCAATCTTCATCAGTGGAATCCTAACGTGTGTAACTGTGATTCAAAAAAAGCCTCCACGCAACCAAAGTCACGTGAAGGCATGAGTGGTCTCGACTATTGGTTTAACTGCTCTTCAATCGTCTCGCCCGAAGCGCGAGTACCGAGCGATCCCCACAAGCCATAAGGGCTCTTGGCTCCCGGTGCGCTCGCGCCCGAGCCATTGTGAAATACCATCTGTTGACGCGAATCGCCGGCTTCTACCGAGTCAGTCATGAACACGACGGCTCCGTCGCCCATCAGAATGTGAGCACCACCTTGGTGCCGACTAGACATTGATGCGACAAGCGTTGTTCCCAATGCATTGTAACGCCCGCAAGCTTCACGGTTTGGAGGCAAGATAGTCATGACGGCAGACATAATTGGCAAGCAATCAGCCCAGCGATGACCTCGGCCAAAGTTACGTCGGTTTTGCTGTTGAAACTCGGGGAGATAGAACTGTGGCCGTTCCGGATCGATATATCCATTGTCAACACAGAGGTTAGGGTTGTTCCGCAGCGCGCCATTTCCGAATGGGCCGGAGTTGCCTCCATTTTGTGCAACGCCGTTGCCACGCTTATCGCCATCTTGCAGGGCCGTAATCATCTCACCCATTGCAATGGTGTTAGACAACCCGTCCAGGATATCACGAAACTTTGCCTCGTTCGCTGTGACGAACATCCCTCGACAGCAGGCTCGGCCCGCCCGCGCCGTGTTATTGTTTGGCTCCCTACGGCGTACATCTCTGAAGCCTAGTTCGGCGCGCCACATCGAGTCGCCGAGGCAAGCCCCGTAGTTGGTGCGGCCCAGCGCGGGCAGTCCTACACCGGGATCACTGGGACAACGGTAGGTGGGGATCTCAGTCACCCATGGCTTGTACTGAATCTGATGAGCAGTGGGGCCCATTGGATTCCAAGGATTGGCGACCGTACCGATCCCAGCCATCAGGTTACCGTCAGAGCGTTCGGCGTTCGGGTTAGAGATGTCCGTCCAAAGTCCTTGCTGTTCCATGAAGGGCAAAATTGGAACGAGCATGCTGAGTCGCATTTTGTTGTTTACGTTCGTGTTCCTCCAATGCTGAGACATCCCCACGATAGGAGCATCGTGTGTTCCTGTTCCGTGCGTTGGAAGCTGCTTGTAAGCCGAATGGTAATTGTGCATCGCCAAACCGATGTTTTTAAAGTTGTTGCTACAACTCATTCGACGAGCGGCTTCGCGTGCGGCCTGAACAGCCGGCAAAAGCAGCCCAACCAAGATGCCAATAATGGCGATAACAACTAACAATTCCACCAGGGTGAAACCGCGACTGCGAGAATTTCTCATGACAGTACTCGATAAAGGGAGACGGTGTTGTAAGAACGACACCCGCAGAAAATTGAATATGGCGGGTGAACATTGCACCCCCCAGCATATGGAAAGTCGGTCGCTATGGGACGTCGTTATCGGCTTTGAAAACCGAAAAACTGCAAAGTCCTATCGTTTTTCGGACATGTCGGGTCGAAAGCGCGCCTGATTGAGCCCGTTGGTTGGTGATCAAAGACGCACCTTCGCTCAGTGCCTCTTCGTTCAATGGCCCTGCGGACGCGTCACCTCGTGTGCAGGCTCTTCAGGTTGTTTTCGAGTTGGCTTGATGGGCCAAAACGACAACGCTAGAGGCAAATCTGCAAACGTCTCCCCGTCCGAACACCGGCGATCTTATATTGATGGCTTCGCCAAATGCCCTCCCGTTTTTCAAGGAACTCACTGATGCGACGTTTCATCTACCGAGCGCTGACTGTTGCCATGGTTGCCACATCGTTTAGCACGACAGGCAATCTCTTAGCCGCGGAAGTTCATGGCCTCGACCCTGGCCCTGTGGAATTGCAGTCGGTCGGCCCGATGACTTTTGGCCCATCCCATGTGCTTTTTGTTGGCGATCCAAAAGCTGCGAAAGTCTACGCGATCAATACGGAAGACTCTGGCAAAGCAGCGGGCAAATACGACGTCAGTGATGTAGCGGCCAAAGTCGCTTCCGCTTTGAAAATTGAAAAGGCGAGAATCGCCGACCTGGCTGTTAATCCAGAGACGGGGAACGCGTACGTCGGAGTCAATGAAGGGGGCAAAGGGCATTTGGCTCGCATCGCTCCCGACGGGAGTGTGACGCGGCTGAACTTGGATAAAGTTGGTCATGCCACCGCGATCCTACCCGATGCTCCCGAAGATAAAATCGTGAAGCGAGGACGACGTTCTTCCAACCCGCGCGACAACTGCATTACCGACATCGCCTACACCGACGGAAAGGTCATTGTCTCTGGTCTTTCCGCTCACGAGGCACCGAGCAGCGTGCGTGAATTTGAGTTTCCGTTTCGCGATTCCTCGACCGGAATTCAGGTCGAAATTTATCACGCAGCGCATGGGCGTGACGAAGCCTCTTCGGCGATCCAAACATTCGTGCCGTTTAATATCGGCGGCGAGCCAAACCTGCTGGCAGGATTCACTTGCACGCCATTGGTAAAAATTCCGGTCGCAAAGATTGGCGAAGCGGAAAAGGTCAAAGCCACCACCTTGGCTGAACTGGGAAACCGAAATCGCCCTTTGGACATGATCGTCTATTCTAAAGACGGCTCCGACTTCTTGTTGATGTCCAACAGCGCTCGAGGCGTGATGAAAATCAGCACGACCGACCTAGAACGCGACTCAGGACTCACCGAAAAGGTCTCCGGCGGTGGGTCAGCGGGCCAAGAATACGAAACGATCGAGTCGCTGAAAGATGTCGTGCAGCTTGACAAAGTCGACGACCAGCATGCTTTGGTGATGATCCAATCTGAGAACGGACCGGCCACGCTGAAGACGATTGAATTGCCGTAGTCGTTTTGAATTCAGCAGAACGTCAGCGGTCACCGACTTGTCCTTCAGAAATGCAATTGATGAACTATCTTCCGAATTGGTCTTCAACCGTTTTCTTGAGACTGCTCGCAAAACGTGATCGTGAAGTTTTTGGGTTTCAGCTGCTCAAGGATTTGCGAGAATCAACTTCACACTCCCTCCGGGGTAGTCGAGCCTTGGCGAGGAGAGGGCCAAGCCAGTTGGCCAGCCTGTTTGATCGGCACAGCGTCTTTCCCTCTCCGGCCGCCACTGCGCCCGACTCTCCCGCAAGCGGGAGAAAGAAAACGAGTAGGTGTTCACTGAGAAGTGTCGGTTTTTCAATCGCGTCTTTCATGCTTTTGATATTTGTAGCCGGTAGCGGGAACGTTGCCGCCAGCGATCAAGTGCGCCGACCAAATATCATTCTGATTTTCACGGACGATCAGGGTTATCAGGACCTTGGCTGTTTTGGATCGACGAAGATCAAAACACCACACTTGGACAAAATGGCTGCCGAGGGAGTGCGTTTGACCAGTTTTTACGCGCAGCCCGTTTGCGGTGTTTCGCGTGCGGCGTTGATGACCGGGGCGTACCCAATTCGCGTTGCCGAACCAAACAACATCAAACGTCTCCACACCGTCCCGCATCCCAATGAAGTAACGATGGCGGAGGTCTTGAAGAAATCGGGCTACGCGACGGGCATGATGGGCAAGTGGCATTTGGCGTTGGGGCGAAATGGAGCCCCTGGCGGTGTTGATCCCGCCACGATGCCAAACGCTCAAGGGTTCGATTACTTTTACGGCACACCCAAGTACAACGGTTTCACCGTTTACGTAAACGAACACAAAATCCGCAGCCCGATCATGCGGAACCAGGACGTCGTCGTCGAAGCCGTACAGGACTGGGACCACATCACTCAGGACTACACCCGCGAAGCGATCAAGTGGATCAAAGCAAACCAGCAGAAACCGTTCTTCCTGTACCTGGCTCACAACATGCCTCACATTCCCCTGGGTGCGTCGGAGAATTTCAAAGGCAAGTCAGCGGGCGGGTTTTATGGTGACACGATCGAAGAACTCGATTGGTCCTGTGGCGAAATATTCAAGACGCTAAAAGAGCTAAACATCGATGACAACACGCTTGTTATCTTCACTTCGGATAACGGGCCTTGGGTGGAAACGACGCGTGGTATGAAACCCGACGGCGAAAAATTCATTCCTCGCGATCACAGCGGAAACGCGGATCCTTTTCGCGGTTGGAAAATGTCCAGCTGGGACGGTGGATGCCGTGTTCCCTTTATCGCACGCTGGCCAGGCAAAATACCAGCGGGCTGGGAATCAGATGAACTGCTCAGCACAATGGATTTGCTGCCGACACTAGCAAGCGTCACAGATGCAAAGCTACCTGATGTGATTCTGGACGGATCAGACGCAAGTGACTTCTTGACCGGCAAATCCGAAACCAGTCCGCGAGATGACTACCTTTACTATTCCGGATGCTTGCTGACAGGTGTGCGACGCGGGGAATGGAAACTGGTTTTGCCAAGGCAAAATGCCCCCGCGGGGCTTGGATGGTGGGGACGCATGATCGAAGAAGTGCCTGAGTTGTCGCTTTTCAACTTGAAGAACGATCCAGGCGAAACGACAAATGTCGCCGACCAACATCCTGCAGTCGTTGCGGAACTCAATCAAAGAATCCAGCAAGCAAGAATTGAACTTGGCGACGTAGATACGGTTGGAAGCGGAGTTCGGTTTTTCGACAAAGGAAAGCGAAAGCTACAAGTTCCAATCAAAGCGAATCAAAGAAAACGCTGATGCTTCCTTGGCAACTTCCGTTCGTGGTTTTCGCGGTGAGATTGCAGTCGCACTGTTGAATGTTGTTGCCACGTTCAGTTTGGCCTTCACACGCCAACGCTAATTGCAAGAAGACACGGCGCACAGGCGGACACCGGGAGTCGAAGATGGGATTTGATGCAGACGATGATTCAACTCCAACGAATGAAGTCAACAGACGTTGGTCGGATGCAATCGAAGCTCGCGACCTTGATGAGTTGCGGTCCGAGCTGGTAGAGGCACGAATCTCCGCGGAGCTCAAACGTCTGCAGGCAGCTGACACCGCTGAGCCGTTGCACTTGATCTCAACTCTGTTTTCCAATCAGGGACAGAACCCTGGCGAAGCCGACGTTCCATTTACAAAGCAGCAGTTGATCACGCACGCGAATCTGCTACTGGATCAAGGAGATGAGATTGACGCACGTCATCCGCTGACAAATCACACGCCGCTGTCGCTTGCGGTCAGCCAAGGGCACGTTGAATTGGTCGAGCTGCTACTAAAACGCGGCGCCTCGACACTTCAGAACGACCCGCAAGAAACGCGACCCTTGCTGATAGCTGAACAACTTGGCTTTCAGCCGATCATAAAGCTGCTGAAAGCGAGGATGAACAGGTGGCAGCTCTTTGGTTGGCAGCGTGCCATCGAGAATGAGGACATTGAACTAGCTAAAGAACTGCTGGAACGCAATGAACGACACTCGATTCAATGTCTCCAGAAGTTTCGCAAGGATGGTACTTGGTATTTGGTCGATCCCTTATGCGAAGTCGCGCGTCGGAACAGCATTCCCCTGGCGGTGCTCATTCTGAAGGACGGACGGAATCCGAATTCCACCTATGGTCAGGGTCAATACAACGGCGAAGTTCACGGTGCACAGTGTCTCGCTTGGGCCGCGTCGGACGAAATGCGAAAACTCTTAATCGAAAGCGGCGCCGATCCGGCCACGGTAGAAGGACTTGTTGCTCCACATCTTGATGAAAAGCCTGTTCCGTTCGAGGAGACGACAGACGACCTCGGAATGCAATGGCAACTTGCCATTGAATCGCGTGACGAGAACCAAGTGCGTGATTTACTGACTGAGCATCCTCATTTGTCTCGACAAGTCATCATGGATCGCTGGCGTGACGGTCGTATGGCGCGCCGCAGTCTCGATCCACTCTACGTGGTAGCTCAGTCTGGACACCTCGGCATGGTCAAGCAAATGATCGAAGCGGGCTATGACAAGTCAAAACTGAAAGGGGCCTTCCAGTTGGCTGCACCCGAGGTCGCGGCGTTCCTGTTGGACCAAGGTGTTGATGCGCATCCGAACGTCGGTCTCATGGCGTACATTGCCGAGTATGAGGCGTTAGAGTTCTGGCTCAAACGGGGTTCTGAAACACCTGTTCCTATGTTGCATAACGCTTGCTGCGGTCGCGGCCGTCTTCGCGGGCACGAATACGACGATCGAAAAGGCTGGCCGGAGACTTTCCGCAAAACGGTTCGCGTACTCCTTGACGCCGGTGCTGATGTGAACGCTCGCATGGCGGGCGGCAATCAAAAGTACGATGGGTGCAAGCCGTGGGTGACCAACCGCGAAACACCACTTCACTTTGCAGCTGGCAATTGGGATCCAGAGCTTGTGAGAATGTTGCTCGACGCGGGAGCCGACAAGACGCTGACAAACGACCTTGGCGAAACTCCCTATGACTGGGCGGTGAAGTTTGAAGCGCCAGTCGAAGTCCTGCAGCTACTGTCCCTTGAGACGAAGTCACCCGAGTGAATCCGAATTGTGAAAATCATCTTTCCCGTTTGCGATCGAGCCTCGAAGCGTAGTGGATTCCCTATCGAACGCGAAGCGCCAGCGAGCGGCCCGTAGACGCACCGCTCGTCAGCGTCTTTTGATCTCGCGCCAAATAGCCAGTAACCTTCTCTTGCAAAGTAAATCACACGTCGATTTAGCGTTTTCAAAATTCACTCTCCCTATGGGAGAGTCGAGCCTTAGCGAGGAGAGGGCCAATCCAGTAT
>CAYUGI010000184.1:5438-13742 GCA_964444105.1 uncultured Pirellulaceae bacterium | reverse complement strand
GTGAATTGACTGCCGCAGTCGCATTGGATGTCTTGGCCTGCACCTTCGCTATCGACTACGTAGGCTCCATCGCACTGTTGGCAATACACTGGAATCTCAGCAAACCCGACGCCATCGGAGACGAACAGAGGCTGTTTGCACTCACAAACGAAGACGGATCCAACGTCTTCGTTCTTGAATTCAAAAATGGTGCGGCAACGGGGGCACTGTCCAGATCGACTCATAAGATTGGTTCACCACGACGACCCATTACTGGACCGGCAGCGTTCTTCCCCACACTCCGTTGCGTTTGTTATTGCGAGGAATTGGAAAGGCCTTCGCTCTGGCTGCTGCCGCAGGCAAAACCCCGACGTCTTTGTAGTCACCGCCGTGTGCCTTAGCGAGCGCCTCGAAGGATTTCGCAAGCTGAGGGGCGACTTGCATACCGCGCGTGTTCAGGATCGTTCTTCCGCGTGGCTGGGAAGCGAAGTATTTCGATGCCTTGTCCGTGAATGCACCATCGCCAAGCACGTAGATAACGTCGGGATCCATCTTGAAGGCCGCCTCAATGGCTTCCTTCCCATTGGTCTTCAGGCAGAGCTGGACGGTATTGAGCCACATGAATAGCTGTTGCTTGTGAGGGTTGGTTGCGTAGGCCATCTGAGTCACCGAGTTGGGGTACATCATTGGATACGCACAATCGCTATAGAAGATGACGTAGAAACGCTGTTTCTTGTTCAGTCCGTTGACCGCGACCATCAGCTCGTGCAAGGCAGTCTCGAACCGGCCTCGGCTCATCGAATTGGAGTTGTCGATCACAAACACGTAGTCATTGGCCGTCTTTTTCGTCCCAAACACTGACGACGAAGATTTCTTGGGAATGTCTAGATTCTTGCCTTTCGTTTTTGAAGGCGCGACGGGCGGCTTGATGCTCGGGGCACTGACGGCACCCATGAAATCCATTGCCACAGTTTCGGTGACCGCGACTTCGATCTCTTGTGATTCGGGGGGGGAGTCTTCTGCAAGAGAGTCCGTTGGTTCCGTGATTTCTAATGACTCGGGTTCAATGATGATTTCTTCGACAGCGCTGTCCGTGTTGGAAACGGACGCCATGATGACGCTTTTTTGTTGTTTGTCGTCGACTAGAACCAAGCTGGCGAGCAGCAAAAAGATCGCGACATGAATCGCGATGCTAATGCCATGACTGCCGATCTGACGTTCCAGAAACAATCGCCGCGACCCAAGCCACTGTCGCAAAAAGACGATGTAGTAATTAACGCCAGTCGACGAATCGAGTTCCTCTTGTTGCTCGATTGCCTCTTGCTGAACCTGCTGTTCGGCCTGATTCAATTCCGAAAACAGATCAAGCTCTTCCGGCTGACTGTACTCGGTCGACAGGGCTGCGGAAGTGACCGCCGACCGCTCGGCGTTTGGTTCTGCGGTCAGTCGCTGCGTGCTGGCGGACGGCGCCGGCAATAGATCAACGAATCCGTTAACGCATGCGGCTTTTGCGTCACGGGTCGGTATTTCAAAGTGATATTTTCCATCACCAACGATGGTCCGGCCTTGAGACTCAGGGCGGTAGTAACCAGCGATTTCGGCGGCCGCAAATTTCTCCGCCTTGATTTCGCGAAACTCTTGGCCGTTAGAAACGATGAGCGTGTCCGGCATGTTGTCGAAATCCTATTGATCGGATGGCTTTTTTGGCGCTGGCTTCTTCGTTTTTTCCTTCTTCTCCGTCGTGACAATAATGGGCACGTTGGGCCTCGTTGGCGATTTCTTAGACTCGCCTCCTAGTCCCATCAACTTGGAAAAGTCGGGTTCGCCAGGCTTGACGCTTACTTTGGTCGCAGCCGGCAGAGCGTCCGCGTTTAACTTTGGTGCGGGCGTGCCATCTTTCGCCTTGTCGACGGTCGAAACCTCCTTTGCACCGCTCTTTGCGGACGGTGATTTACTGACGGGACGTTTAACGAGAGGCTTTTTTACGACCGGTTTCGTATTGGCCGGTTTCGTATTGGTCGGTTCCTGCTGCGCAGAAGTCTTTGTTTTCAATGGCGTCTTTTTGACGGTGGGAATCTTTGTCTTTACGACCTGCTTTTTGACAACCGTCTTTTTCTTTACCGGTGCCTTCTGCCGTGTTGCTGCATCCTTGTTCGCTGCATTTACATTGATGATGGGTGCGGCTTTCGATTTGACCTTCACATCCAAGACGCCAGAGCCTGACTTGGGATCAGTTTTTTTGTCTTTCGTCTTAGCCGCCACTTCATCATCGTGTGGAAGCTCAGGTGGATCGATCAAGCCGTCGGCGATTCGTAGCTTCCACGATTCAATTTCAGCGTCTGACAGACCGGCTGCCCGGTCCAACGCCATTTGCACTTTTCGATCGACCGACGGCAGCACCGCGCTGACGGTCAATCGTCCATCTTGTGCATAGTCAAACCGGACATCAACTTCGGTGCCTTTGGGTAGTTTTGGTGGCAAGTCATCGACGACACACTTTCCAATTTTGGTCGCGTTGACACCCTTGTCGTTTCCGCCTTCGACGACTTCGATTTTTACATTGATTTGGTTGTCACTGTGCGTGCGAAACAGCGTCCGCTTCTGCGCCGGCAGTGACGAATTGCGAGGAATCATGATTTGGCGTCTCGGCTCTCCGGTCTTCGGGTCAACCGCAAGAATTCCCAAGTCATGCGAGTTGACATTTGTCACCGAAACATTGGCGTGGTCACCATCAGGTGCGCCGATCAACATGCCAGCGTAGAGAGCTGCGCCATGACTTACCGCTTCGTCGGGTGAAAGAGAGCGATCCAGTTCAATCCCCGATCGTTTGTGTAGTTCGTCGCGGATCATCGGCATACGAGTTGATCCGCCGACAAGAATCAGACGCGTTAAATCGGACCACTCGACCGACGCATCATCCAGGACCAACTGCACCGTCATCAAAGTGCGCTCGACCAGATCCTCCGTCAGCCTGGCGAACTCATCTTGAGTCAGTTCGATGCGCAATCGTTGGTCGTTAAAGGCAAACGAAATAGAGACCGATTCACGCTGCGTCAGTGCATGCTTGGC
The DNA here is from genome assembly GCA_964444105.1 of uncultured Pirellulaceae bacterium. Taxonomy (GTDB): domain Bacteria; phylum Planctomycetota; class Planctomycetia; order Pirellulales; family Pirellulaceae; genus K23-9. Next base: position 10,694 of record CAYUGI010000184.1, on the reverse strand, counting down.
TTGATTGGCTTTGCGTACCAATTCTTGTTCGCCGCGCGGGTCTTCACGTGGATCGACGCCGTGCTGCAGCTCGAACGCTTCTGCGATGAAATCGACAATGCGTCGGTCCCAGTCAATGCCGCCCAGATAAACATCACCCGCAGTGGCAAGTGTGTGGTATTTCGCATCTTCGATTTCCATCACGGTCACATCGAACGTGCCGCCGCCAAGATCGTAGACGAGCACCCGTTCTAGCTCTTTCGATCGCCCTGCTTCAGAGAGAAAGCCTTGTTGGATCCCGTAGGTAATCGCCGCCGCCGTGGGCTCGTTGATGATGTCCAACACATCCAAGCCAGCGAGACGACCCGCATCCTGAGTTGCCTTGCGACACGGTTCGTTGAAGAACGCGGGCACGGTGATGACAGCCGTGCTGATCTCGCCAAGTTTCAATTCCGCATCGGACTTCAGTTTTCGTAAGATCAAAGCTTGAAGAACTTCCGGAGGAAACGTCTCACCACGAATCTTCTTTTCGTAGGCACTCTCACCTACATCGCGTTTCGCGTACAAAGCCAGACGCTCTGGTTCGATCAGACCGGCTTCGATCGCTTCGGTGCCGACGATTGCGCATTTTCGATCAAAGAAAACAGCACTGGGCGTCGTCATGTCACCTTCCGCGCTGCGGATCGTTTCGGGACGTCCGCTGTTATCAAGAAACGCGACCGCTGAAAACGTGGTGCCGAGGTCAATTCCTACTGCGGGGGGATTTTTCGATTCTGGCATGACGATCGAGATAAGGAAGAGAAGACGATTTACCAAACCTCCATCTTACCACGATTTACGCTCTTTGCTTGGATTTCACCGGTCACGATCGGTCCCAAAGACTCGCGATTTTCGCGAGTTGGCCGTAGGGATCGCCTACAAACCGTAGTTTGCAAGTTTTTCCCTTTGAGTCACTTCAATGGCCCCGCTCGAATCGAGTCCCAAAATTTCTTCGTCGCTCAGTCGACGCAGTACTCGCGAGAACGTTTCGCTGGTCAGGTTTAAGTGGTTAGCAATGTCCTTCTTGGGAGCCGGTAGCTGAATCTGTCCGTCAGCGTCAGTCGGTAGGTCGTTTAGGTAACGAGCAATACGGCTGGTAGCATCACGCAGAACGATGTCGTCTAGCAGTTGCACAAAATGGCGAACCCAAAACGACATGCCCACAAGTAATTGCCTGCAGAGATCGTGATTCGTTGCGAGCTCCCTCTGTAGCAGGTCGTTGGGAATCATCAGGCAAGCAGAATCTTGCACCGCAACTGCACTGGCGGGAACGGGGAAATCTCCAAAGGCTGCCACTTCGGCAAACGTCTGATCGGGGCCACAAAGATGCAACACATGTTGCTGCCCTTGATGCCCGAGCCTAAACACGCGGACGAGTCCGAAATCGACGACGAACAGTCCTGGGCATGAACTGCCTTGGGAAAATAGTTGTTCACCCGCTTTCATTCGCTGCGAAACGGATAGCCTCTCCAGAACGGATCGCTGGCGTTCGTCCATACCTCTAAAGAGGCCGCAAGATTGAAGGACGTTGGCTGCTGTTCGAGGCTGCATCACTAATTTTCTTACAAAAGAATCGCATGGACTTGATCTGGATCAATGCAAGCCAGTGCGGCATCACGTATCACCATCGCTTCATTCTACTCTTCGCAGGAAGCATTCATGCCGCAGGATACGCGCAAGGCAGCTGCATCGGAAGAAAGTGCGCCTGAAACGCGGTGCCAGCGCGCGAAGAATCTGCTTTCAACGATTCGCCTGGGAAAGCTCTCGGCCCTGATTGCCGTCATGCTAGGGGTCTTGGTCGGTTTGGGGGCGTTTACTTTTGGCTACGGAAACGGAGCCAGCTATTTAAGTAACAACCCCGAAACGTGTGTGAATTGCCATGTGATGCAGGAACACATGGATTCATGGCAGCACAGCAGCCATCACCATGTCGCGGTTTGCAATGACTGTCATCTGCCACATGATGCGATCGGCAAGTGGGTAACGAAGGCCGACAACGGCTTCTTTCACTCGTTGGCGTTTACGCTGCAAGACTATCCCGATCCGATCCAGATCAAACCTCGCAATCGACGAGTCACGCAAAGTACCTGCGTGAGCTGCCACAAAGACTTCGTTCATTCTCTGTTACCCGCAACCGACGGCGAAGACATGCAGAACTGCGTGCATTGCCACTCGGATGTTGGGCATGCTCATCGTTAACCCCCTTCAGATTTTGGTCTCCGTTCATGACTCATTCTCCGCGAAAAGGCATTGGTTGGTTGCTGCTTTTGGTGGCTTTGGTTGCGATGTCAACAGTCGGTGTCGCCGCGCTGCTGATGAATATCTTTGAACGCAAGCAAGAGGCTCGCAAGCCGTTCGTGCGCTTGGTGGAAGTCAATGAAGTCAGTACCGATCCGAAACCATGGGGCGTGAACTTTCCTCTGCAATACGAAAGCTATTTGCGGACCGCCGATTCAGAGCGGACCGAGTACGGTGGCAATCATGCGTTACCGCCAAGCAAGCTAGAGCAAGATCCATGGCTGAAACGTTTGTTTGCAGGCTATGCATTCAGCATCGATTATCGAGAAGCTCGCGGGCACGCGTTTATGCTGAGCGATCAAGAAGTCACTAAGCGAGTAACGGATGTGAAACAGGCTGGGGCCTGCTTGCATTGCCATGCTTCCATCGCGCCGACCTACCGGCGAATCGGATTTAAGGAGCTTGGGCTAGAACCGACCGAAGCAAACTTGGGAGCGAGTTTTCACCAAGAAGCGGTTATGGCAGGCTTTAAAGCCGTCAGCCAGATGCCCTATGACGAGGTCCACTCGGAGCTAACCAAGACACCTGACGGGGTCGTTAAGGCCGAAGCCGGCGATCCACACCTGGGAAACGCGCATCCAGTTTCGTGCATCGATTGCCACGATCCCGAGACGATGTCGATCCGAGTCACGCGTCCCGGTTTTATCGAGGGAATCGCCAAACTTGCTAACAGCGATGACCCGGTCCCGCATCTGCCAAGCATCCAGCGCTGGCGTGATTCAGGTTCAAAGGTCGCGTATGACCCCAACAAAGATGCGACGCGGCAGGAAATGCGTTCTTTCGTCTGTGGTCAGTGCCACGTCGAGTACTACTGTGCGAACAAGATGACGTTGACGTTCCCTTGGTCGAACGGTTTGAAAATGGAAGACCTGGAAAAAGAGTGGGACGAAACGGTATTCCCCAAAGACAAGGACGGGAAGGAAGTCGGGAAGTTCTTTGACTACGTTCACAAAGAAACTGGAACGAAGGTTTTCAAGGCACAGCACCCTGAATTCGAGTTGTGGAGCCAAGGAATCCACGCCCGCGCCGGAGTGAGTTGCAGTGATTGCCATATGCCTTACGAAAAGCAGGGCGCGACCAAAGTCAGTAGCCACTGGGTTCGTAGTCCAATGCTAAACGTCAATCGTGCATGTCAGACTTGTCACAATGTCCCCGAGGAAGAACTAAAAGCGCGTGTCGATACCATCCAAGGTCGCACACGTGCCTTGATGGATCGAGCCGCGGTGGCGATGACGGACATGCTGGACGCAATTTTGGCGGCTCAGAAAGCCAATGCGACAGAAGAGCAGTTAGCGTTGATTCGCGATTTGCAGCGCAAAGCGATGTGGCGTCTGGACTACATCAGCAGCGAAAACTCTAAAGGTTTTCACGCCGACCAAGAGGCGGCTAGAATTCTTGCCGAATCAATTGACTACAGCCGGCAAGCGGAAACCGTAGCGGCGAAGTTGACCAAGTAGTTGATGCGAGCCAAGGGCGTCCGGCTGGCTTTTTGCTCGGCGTGAACAGCTTTCAGCAAGTGAAAATACCCCGATGAATATCTCTGAGAGTATCGGCAAGATTTTAGAGTCGAGGGATTTGCTCGGAGGCAAGTTCTACGATCGGTTCTTCGTGGAATGCCCGCATCTGAAGATGTACTTCAAAGACGTCGATATGGATCGCCAGTCGGCAATGCTGACGTCCGCGATTGTCTTGGTCGAGACGATTCACAGCAAATCGAGCGACGGCTTATCGCCTTACCTTCGGTTGCTGGGAAAGCAGCATCAAGAACGCGGGATTTCCGTCGATGACTACACCGATTGGGCTGAATCGATGTTGCGGACTTTGGAAGAATTCCACGGCGACAACTGGAGCAAGGCACTCGAACGAGAGTGGTACGCCGCGATGATGAAATCAGTGAAGATCATGTTGGAAGCGTACGAGTGACATCAGTCGAAAAGGTATGCTGCCAAAGAAAAACGCCCCATCGCTAAGACGGGGCGTTGTTGAAATTCTCTTACAGCTCGCGGCGTCGCTTCGGTGACGCTATGCCTGCGAAGGCTCTTTGCGAAGCTGAATCCACTCGCTGTGGAATTTGCCTTCTTTATCGACACGCTCGTAGGTATGAGCGCCGAAGTAATCACGCTGTGCTTGTAGCAAGTTGGCAGGAAGGCGATCCATTCGGTATCCGTCGTAGTAGCACAACGCTGCGCTAAACGCAGGAACGGGAATGCCCATGATCGATGCAACGGCGACGACTTTTCGCCATTTCTCTTGAGCGTTCTCGACAGCTTTCTCGAAGTACTCGGTCAGCAGCAGGTTCTCGAGATTCGGGTCTGCATCAAAAGCTTCTTTGATCCGATCGAGGAACTGAGCACGGATAATGCATCCGCCGCGCCAAAGCAGAGCGGCGGCACCGTAATCCAAGCCCCAATCGTTCTCTTCCGAAGCGGCTTGTAGCTGAACGAATCCCTGTGCGTAGGAAACGATCTTCGAGGCGTACAAGGCTTGGCGAACAGCTTCGACAAACTCGGTGCGATCACCAATCAGAGTCTTCGCTAGTGCCTGCATTTCTGGGTTCGACGAAGCGGAGGGGCCATCGAGCGACTTGGAAGCACGCACGCGAGCCTCTTTTTGGGCGGATAGTCCACGTGCGAAGACGGCGGTGGTGACAAGGGTGCTAGGCACGCCAAGGTCCAGCGCCAACTGACTCATCCACTTGCCGGTGCCTTTCGCACCCGCGACGTCCAGGACTTTGTCGACCAGGTGGTCGTCGCCGCCTTGGTCATCTTTGACGCTGAAAATGTCGCGAGTGATTTCGATCAAGTAGCTTTGCAGTTCGCCACGATTCCAATCCTCGAACACGTCGTACAGTTCGTCATTGCTTAGACCGCCAAGTTCGTGAAGAAGTTGGTACGCTTCGCAGATTAGCTGCATGTCGCCGTATTCAATGCCGTTGTGAAC
>CAYUGI010000184.1:0-5428 GCA_964444105.1 uncultured Pirellulaceae bacterium | reverse complement strand
ACCATTTTGACGTAGTTGCCAGCACCGCCGCTGCCCAGCCATTCGCAGCAGGGGATGTCATTGTTGGGCCCGACTTTAGCGGCGATCGACTGGAACATTTCTTTGATGTGCGGCCATGCAGCTTTACTGCCACCGGGCATCAAACTGGGGCCTTTCAAGGCGCCCTCTTCGCCACCAGAAACACCGCAGCCGACATACAGCATGCCAGCTTCTTCGACCATCTTGGTACGTCGTTCGGTGTTTTGGTACTGTTCGTTTCCACCATCGATGATGATGTCGCCTTCTTCGCAAAAAGGAAGCAGCTGTTCGATGATGGCGTCGATCGCGGGGCCAGCCTTAACCAGCATCATCAGTTTGCGTGGGCGTTTGACCGACTTGACGAACTCTTCGATGCTGTGGGTCCCGACGAAGTTCTTGCCTTTCGCGCGACCATTAATCAAGTCGTCGACTTTGCTGGTCGTTCGGTTGTACACCGCGACCTTGTATCCACGACTTTCGACGTTCAATGCCAGGTTCTCACCCATCACTGCCAAACCGATCAGGCCAAAATCACAGTCACCACTCATCTTATTTTCTATTTCGTAGGAGTCCGGAGTGTGCCAATCGACTCAGTGTGCCAATCGACTCGCGGGCCAGCTGTGTTGGGAACCTCTACCGGGGATCGGAAAGGGGCTCCGATTGTCTAGGGAGAAGACGCTGCCGCGTTCGATTGGCGATTCTAAACTTTGGTGGGGGAAGTGAAAGGCCGCGAATGTCGCTGGGAAGCTGCAAAACAACTTTTTATCGCCGAAGGATCCCATAAACGATCAGGAACAGCAGGTAATACTGAACCACATAGCAACTCAGCGGATGACATCCGATCCAGTCCAGCCCTGGGATGCGAAACTGGGGACGTTGGCTGCCCAAATGAACCAGCCAAGTCGCAGGAAGCACAAAGAAGCACAGCAGGTGGCTGAATCCGCTTGGCTCGTAGGCATAGATGGCGAGTCCGGCTGCTGATAGCAACGTTCCGGTTACGGAGGCCGTCAGCAGTCCGAGCCGTTTCAATATCATGCCTTGAGCCACAAAGCTGACGACGATCGTTGGCGGATAGTCCAGCCATCTTGCCAGATAGTCGTCGCCGTAAAGGAAGATCGCGAGGATGAAGATCGGAAATAGCCAGCCGCTTGCCAGGAAAAGCAAATAGGCGATCAGCAGGCTGCCTAGAATCTCAATGCGGTGATAGAGCGGCCAAAACACCATGTTTAGCAGCGCCGCTGCTCCGCAGATTTCCCAGAAACGACGCCCAATCTGCCTTCGGGCTGGAGCCAAAAAATAGCCCATTAATAGGCAAAATAGAGGCATACTGAGCCGCGTCATGATCCGAACGGGCGACCACGGCAACTGTTCCAGAAAGATCATCCCAGCAACATGATCAACCACCATTAAGACGATCGCAAACCCTCGCAGCGTATCCAGGCTGGCGTTTCGCTCGCCCCGATCAGGTGCCTTTCGGGACTCATGGGAGGGCGAAACCGGCTGATCTTGAGACGGCGATTTCGGCCGTGGTTTTCGCTTTCGACGTTTTGCCATCGAAACTGCATCCGGTCGAAGGTGGGGGTGAAAGGGCGAAAACGACGGTTTGGATCGATTATCCCGATCAAAAACGTTGAAGTGATCCAGCCGGTTCGGTCGATTTTGATCAGGGAAACTCGCGATTTGTCGTCGCTTGGCTTGGCCGGACCCCGTTAGAACTGTCGCTCTAGCTTAAATCGGCCTTCATGCTCCCAAACAGTGGTCCAGGTTGGCCGAACCCGCGAATTTTGGTTGAGGGGGCTGATATCGTCAACTAAACTCCGTTTGGACCTCATCACGCTCAAACATTCGTCTATGTCGAGCATTTCGTTCGCTTTCGCACCCTGTGCAACGTGCAGATTTTCAACATGAATTTTGCTCCCTCCACTCATCGATTCAGCAAACCCCTGCTGGCTCTGCTCGCCGTTTGTTTCTTGGGCACGTGGACTAGCCAGTCCGACGCCGCCAACCTGAACTTCGGTACGCCGATCGCTGGAGTCGATGTCGACGCCACTGGGGTTTTGAAGGTCCGTCAACACGATCCTCGCCTTGCCCAACAGCGACTCGCCGAAGCTCGTCAGAATCAAAACAGCAACCTGATGCAAGCCAGCACGCTTCGCAAGGTCTCGCTGAACCGGTTGGAAAAAGCGATCGAGACTGCCAAGAAAACGGGTCAACCGCTTAGTGATGAAGTCCGCGGCTTGGCCGGTCTGACGGCTGTCCAGTACGTGTTCTTCTATCCTGAAACCAACGACATCGTGATCGCAGGTCCCTCCGAAGGTTTCGTTGCCGATCCTACCGAACGCTTGGTGGGAATCAAATCCGGCCGCCCCATCGTTTTGCTAGAAGACCTGATCACCGCTTTGCGTGCTTACGCTCCTGGCGGAAAAGCGAATTCGATCATCAGCGTTTCAATTGACCCCACCCAAGAAGGCCTGGCGCGAATGCAGCAGTTCCTTGCTTCGGTTCGCGGACGGGTAACGCCCAACGACGCACAGCGTCTAGCGAAAGGGCTGAAGGACAATTTGGGTCTGCAGAAAGTCACCATCAAGGGCATCTCCGACTCGACGCACTTCGCCCGCGTTTTGGTCGAAGCTGACTACCGCATGAAATTGATCGGTATCGGATTGGAGCGTTTGCCAGTGCGGATGCAAAGTTATGTCGATCGCGCAAACCCAAAGAGCGTCGCTGCCAATGCGATGGAACGATGGTATTTCCAGCCTCGCTATGACGGCGTTGCTGTGAGCGAAGATGGATTCGCCATGAAAATCAAGGAACGCGATGTTCAACTGGTCGGTGCCGCGGAGCGTGTTGCGGGTGGCGGAAAACGCGTTGCCGGTCGCGGCAACAAAGCCAGCCAAGCATTCTGCCAAGATTTCACCGACAAGTTTGGTTTGATCGCGGACAAGGTTCGCATCTACGCCGAACTACGCCAGTTGGTCGGCGTCGCGATTGCCGCTGCGTACATTCAGCAGCAAGATTTCTACACTCAAGCTAACTGGGACATGCCACTGCTTGGTGACGAGTCAGCTGTCTCTGTCGAGACCTACACAGCTCCTGAGCAAGTGGAAACTGCCGTCAATGCGATCTGGCGTGGCAACACGCTGATGACTCCCCTGGGCGGCGGTGTTCACATGCAACCACGATTGGCACTCAACCCTGACAACATGACGGTTGATACAACCGGCGAGAATGACAAAGTCAAGAAGTCAGCTGGCCCATCGGATCTAGCCGACGGCCAATGGTGGTGGGACTGATCCCCAGCTTCCATACTGAAAAACGAAATCGGCAAGCCCAACGGCTTGCCGATTTTTGTTTGCAGCGTTCGTCAGCGCGATTGAGGTTTCTTCAAGAGGGCCTCTCCATACATCGACTCAAGAACACGTGCGACATCGTTCGCGATTTTCTGGCTTCCTTGCTCGTTGCTATGGATGCCGTCTTCGCTCAACCGTGCGTGTTCTGACATCCATCGTCCTGGCGGTGCGATGGGGCTGAGCAGAACGATTTGCCTAAGCCAAGTGTCAGAAATTAGCTGCACGTCTTTTTCAGAGGCAATCTGACGTTCCAAGCTGGCGTAGGGATCAAAAATAAAGCCGCGGGGAATTTCCATCAGAACAACATCGCTGCCGTTCCGCCTACAGGAATCGATGAGGGAAGTAAGATTAGAACGGGTTTGGGAACGCGAATGGCCTTTCAAAAAGTCGTGCCCGCCCAGCTCGATGATGACAAGCTGAGGGTTGTGCGAGAGAACGCGGTCGATTTGGCCGATCGCCTGACTTGATGCCATGCCAGAAAAACCCAGGTTGATCACTTCTGCATTGACGAGATGCTTTAGAGCGTCGGGATACCCGTCATCAGGATGCAGTCCTTCTGTCAGGCTGTCACCCAGGCAGACGATCGGACGCGAAAAATCAAATGTTTGTGGCGAAGAACAGTTTTCGATTGCTCGCCATTCATAGAACATGCCTGCCCACGTGAACGCCATCGCACAGCAGATCAATCGACGATGCCTTTGATTCGATTGGCTCCTGATTCGGTAAAGCCAAGCAGCCGATATCAGCAGCGTCATCAAGAATAACGCCATCGCTGGTGTCAGCGCGACGGGACGAAGCAGCAACGTCGCCAAGCAAGCCGTCAGTGGAAGCCAACCAGGTTTTCGGCAGACGATTCGTCCAAGCGACCAACTGATCCACAATGCAGCTACCCAAGGTGTCACGCTGGGGAAACTTAAAAGCGAAAACACGAAGACCAAAGCCAGCCCGATGGTCCGAACAACTCTGCCGAGGCTCGCTAAGGCGGAACGGAACTCGCCAAGCCGTCTCATGTCCAAATCTCCATCGCTTTCGTGGGATCTTCAGCATCTCCCTATTCGCTGGAATCAAGATTCGTCCGCGCGATCAGGCCTCCCGTGCTGTGTATTGCTACGAAAAAGCGTGTCATCTGTTCGGCAAAGGCGTATGATACGACGGGCTTATTTCTAGGAGTCGTGGTGATGAATTATCTGGACGCTGACCAACCCAGCCGGCAAATCGATGGGCGCTGCAAGCTGGTTGTGGTGCAAGATCAGTTGCAGGACTGTCCCTATCGTTCCAATACCACCGCCCGAATGCCGCTGCGACTGCCTGTTGGAACGGTGACTCCGGAGATCACTGATGAATTGCTGGCGATGGGATATCGCCGAAGTGGTGACTTTGTCTACCGCACTCAGTGCCCTACCTGTGACGAGTGTAAGCCGACACGTGTTCCAGTAAATGCGTTTCAGCTAACCAGTTCGATGAAGCGTGTGCGTAACCGAGGTGATCGCGAGTTGACTTATCGCTGGGGAATTCCTCAGGTCGATCAGCAACGTATCGACATGTTCAACCAGCACCGCGTGGAGAGAAGCTTGGGTAATGGCGAGCAAGTTGATGCGAACTCGTACAGTGCGTTTTTGAACGATACGTGCTGTGAGACTTTGGAGCTTGCCATTTACCATGATCAGGGACTGGTAGCGGTCTCGATCATTGATGTCGGGTTTGAGAGTATCTCAGCGGTCTACACACACTTCGATCCCAATTACAGCCGCTTCAGTCTGGGGACGTACGCCATCCTGAAGCAGATGCAGTGGGCGCTGGAAAATGATCGCTTACTGGTGTACCTGGGAATGTACGTCGCTGAGAATCCACACTTGAATTACAAGGCTCGTTTCGGCCCGCAACAACGATTGACGGACGGAATTTGGCAGGACATCGCATGAAGCGAACAAACAGTCGCAGGCACAGTCCCTGTGCCGCCCGCTTCAAGCACTCCCTTCGATCGCCGCGTGGAACAAGCTAGAACCCAGGGCAAAGCACTGTTTGATTTTGGGCTGGTTGATGCGTATTGTTTGTTCGTT
>CAYUGI010000183.1:0-13760 GCA_964444105.1 uncultured Pirellulaceae bacterium | reverse complement strand
GTCGCGGATCACGATGCATTGACTGGACTGTCAAATCGTCGTTGCTTTACATCGCACCTCGAAAAATCCGTCAACCACCAATCGCTGAACAATGAGTTCGCATTGCTGTTCATTGACTTGGATCATTTCAAGCCCATCAACGATTCCGAAGGTCATGCGGCCGGCGACTCGCTGCTGGTCCAAGTCGCCGAAATCCTATCGGCCGAAATCAGCGATCAAGATGTGGCAGGGCGATTCGGTGGTGATGAGTTCCTCGTTCTACTGAAAGACGTGAGCGACACACAAAGTATATTCGACCTGTGTGATCGCATATTGGACGGATTTTCAAAACAAGTCTTTCTCAACAAGAGGCATGTAGCAGTCACGGCCAGCTTGGGGCTGGTATTCAGTAAACAGACGGACTACCAGTCTGCGGATCAAGTCTTGCGAGATGCAGATCGGCGATGTACACCGCTAAACGCGATGGCAAGAACCGTTACTGCGTCTACGATGACGGATCGTGTAGCACGCTACTACGTTGAGGCTCAAGTGAAGTCCAAGAAAGCGGCAGTGTTTTTCGCGAACAGTCTAACTTTCCCGCTCTGTCTGATTAACGTGTTGGTTCGTTGAAAATCCGTTGTGCTATTCGCCAACGCCTAACACGCTCAATGAGTCGAAAACGACCGTGACTTCTTACACCCATCAACTGAGTGATCGCTGCACAAAGCTACTCGCGTTTGCAGCCATCCTTCTTCTTCTCACGTCGACTTCTCACGGCCAAATTCTTCTTGACGTAGATTTTGATCAGTCACCACAGGCAGTTCAGAATTTTGCTGAACAAGCAAGCCTGGAGGGCACGCTCTATACCGAAGCGATGATCAGCAGTGATTTTGGAGAACTGCGGTTTACCAACGGCGTCGACGAAGGCCGTGTCCGATTGGTAACGGGCGAACAGGCCTATGGCGGGACGGGCGCGTCATTGATGGTTCAGTACCCCGCTGGTAGTTCTGGCCCTGGTGAAGGTGGCGCGCAGTGGTTGGCGGAGTACGAAACGGACATTGACGAAGCGTACCTGAGCTATCGTGTTAAATTTCGCGATGGTTTTGATTTCGTCCGTGGCGGAAAACTGCCTGGACTAGCAGGTGGATCGGCTCCCAGCGGAAACGCCCCAGCTGATGGCATCCGGGGTTGGACCGGACGCATGATGTGGCGAACCGATTTCACGGGGTTCTCTGGACAGCCCGAGCAAGCCATCACTCAAGGAATCTCTTACGCCAAACATGTCAATTCTGGGTTCGATCAAGATGGCCAGCAAGAAGATACCGCCTACTGGATCGAAGACAACGGATCAGACACGGCGATGGCGGCGGGGGTTTGGTACACGATCCGTCAAAGGATCAAACTGAACAATCCTGGGCAGCGCGATGGAATTTTGCAAATCTGGCTGGATGGGCGAATGGTGCTTGACCAGCAGGACGTGCAGTTTCGCGATACATCCAATTTGAAAATCGATCGCTTTTTCTTCAGCACCTTTTTTGGCGGCGGAGACGATTGGCGGTCCAGCAAAGACGAGGTTGCTTTCTTTGATGATTTTCGGATCACTGTTCCACAACAGCGTCTTGTTCCCGAGCAATATGCCAGCGTCCAAGCCGCCGTCGCCGCCGCGAACCCAGGTGATACGATCCTGCTAGGATCAGCCGATTGGTATGCAAACTTGTACCTCAATCAACCGCTAACCTTGCAAGGACGTGGTGGATCACGGCTCCTGGCAGCCGATGGCAGTCGGCCGGTTATCGAGGTTGACTCCGACTCGGTGACGATCTCCCAGTTGGACATTGATCGCGGTGTACAAGGTGTAATCGCGTACGCGAAAGCCAACGGACTCCGAATTCGCGGGTGTGATTTCACCGACAACTTTGGCGATGCGATTCGTGCAATCGGTTGTCGAGACGTGTCGATCCGAGATTGCGATCTAATCTCAAACCGCGGGCGTGGAGTTTTCTTGGACCAGGTCGAAGGGTTCTACCTAAGCAATTGCATCGCAGCCGGAAATGGCGGTGCGGGTTTCGAGCTTTTTTCCGACGGCGGTTTCGTTCGCGATTGTCAAGCGATGGGCAATCAAGCAGGAGCGGGCTTCTTTTTGATTGGCTCCCGCTGTGGCTTTCAAAACAATCTGGCCATGCAGAATCAAGGGATGGGGTTCCTGCTGATCAACGGAGAGTCGATCGGCTTCTTCGCCAACCGCGCTCAGCAGAATTCTTCATTCGGCATATTGGCCGATGGAGTCAACAACGCCGACTTCTCCGGCAACCTAATCCAGCAGAACGATGGTGTCGGAGTGATCTTCAACAATGCCAGCGGCGTTGCGTTTCAATCCAACGATGTTTCCTACAACAGTGGCATTGGAGCCTACTTTTCCAACACCACATCGGGCAACTACTTCAGGGGCAATCAGTACCAGGGCAACGCCTTTGCGATTGGGCTGATCAACGACGGGCAGTAGCGTGCGGTGGGACAATCGATGCGAACGCCCAGGCAACCGGCTAGCTTGAGCCGTTGACTTGCGTCGCGGCACTTCCGTTGGACGAACCAAACAACCGGCTAATTGCCGACCTCGGCTTTGCCTTCCCCAGAGCTTCCGCCTCCAATTCTGACTGGGCTGAAGTCTTGGCGTCTTCCCAAGCCGCCATGAATGTCGGGGCAGATCGCAGAAGTTGCCGTTCTGCCCGCGCCATGATCTCCATGTTCTTCGCCAGCTTTCCCGTTGGCGTGGATTCTTGCTGGGTGACTTTCGCCTTCAGATTCTTGTTCTCTTCCTGCAAGCGAATTCGCTCGGCGCTTGCAAGCTCCTGGAACTCCGTGTCGAACTTCATCCTGTCATTCACCATCTGGCGAAAACGCTTGAATTCTGATGACTTGTTCCAACGCAAAACAAGCGCGAACAGAAAAAAGATCATGCCTACTCCGAGGCCGACCATTGCACCGATTGTGAATGGGTGAGCAAACGCTTCGTGAATCGTCATTCTTTTATCCTAGTCAAAGTACCGGATGCACAAGCATCATGCTGCCAAAACCACGATTCATTTCGCGCCATTATAAAATGCGAAAAACGATCCAGGAAACCGCACCCAAACCAACTCGAGGGGCCGAAAAAGGGCGGCTTTTCACTGGTTTTAGGGTGTGGGAGAGTTAATGGAAGAAGCCATGTTCGGCCGACTTGTGAGTAAAGACAAGGTTGTAGGTCTCCCTTGCCTTGGACGGTGACCTTGCCTTGGACGGTGACCTTGCATCGGGCGGTGACCTTGCATCGGACAGCGCCCAGGAAGATTGGGCGCCGCCCGGGAAGTTCGCTGCTTACTTGACCCGAACGAGCTTCATGATTCGGCCCGAGACGTTCCAGTCTTGGACGTAGAGGTTGCCATCTTTGTCCCAGTTCGACCCGTGAGTACCGCTGAAGATGCCTTCGACCCAGTCCTTCTGCTGGACCTTGTAGCTGCCGCCTAGTTTTGGATCGGGGTTGTAACCTAGCACCGACATGATCGTGTTGGTCTTGTCCAAGATGACGACGCGGCCTTTCAAGTCGGGAACGCTGACGTAATCTCCTTGAATCGCGACAGACGTTGGCATACCCAGTCCGGTAGCGACCTCTTCGATGAATTCGCCGTCCAGGGTGTAGTGGACCAACCGCCCTTTGGGTTTGTGATTGCGGTCGCAAATCAGCAAGCGATTTGGCTCGTACCGGGTATCCAGCGTCATGCCGTGCGCGGTGTTGAACTGCTTCAGGCCGTTGCCCTTTTCGCCAAAGTGACTGAGATATTTTCCGTTCTTGTCGAATCGAAAGATGTGGTTGCTGGCGTATCCATCTGACAGGTAGATGTCACCGTTCTTCGCGACCGTGATCGCAGTGGGGCTGAACTTTTTCAAATCCAATCCCGACTCGGTAGGGAACGGCAAACGCATGACGACCTCACCGCCGGCGACCTTGAACTTGATTCCTTCGGCGTTCTTATTCCTCGCCCCGTAGATGTACTCTTCACCATCTTCTTCGCGAATTTCCATGTCGTGCAGTTTCGTGTAGTCAGCATCCAGGTAAGAGTGAATGACTTGTCCCTCCGGTGAAAACACGAAGACTCCCTGGTCAGCACTCGTGTAGATATTGCCTTTCTTATCGACGACGACGCCACCGTGGGTCGGACCGATGGCGGAGTTGCCATCAGGACGCAGTCCCCATTTGGGCACCGTGTCGAACGTCATGATTCCTGATCCCATACGCACAGGTTGGACATCCTGCTGCGCATAGCTGCAGTTCATCAGCAAGAGGGGAAAGAGGAATGACAGGGGAAGGCAGGCGTTTTTCATGATGACTACTGTTTCTTGGGGCTATGACGTTACGAAGGAGTTTTGGTCCCGTCAGTTTTCGTTC
The DNA here is from genome assembly GCA_964444105.1 of uncultured Pirellulaceae bacterium. Classification (GTDB taxonomy): domain Bacteria; phylum Planctomycetota; class Planctomycetia; order Pirellulales; family Pirellulaceae; genus K23-9. The sequence goes on along the minus strand of CAYUGI010000183.1, from coordinate 9,358 downwards.
AAGAAGATAACCAAGTTCTTGGTCTGGCGTGCAGCTGCGACGAAATCTGTTTTGCCGTCACCGTTTAAGTCCGCCGCCTTGATGTCTTCCACCGCGATTTTACCTGCCGAAAGCTGTTCCACGTTCCATTTGCTGCCGGTTGAATCAAGGGGCGTGAATAGCTTGATCCCGGGTACGCCTTTTTCATTCATCGCTCGCCAACCGACGATGATCTGATCGCAACCTAACCCAAGAAAATCGCTGCACGCGATCGCGTGCCCGTCTTTGAGCGATTCATCCAGGACCTTTGACAATTCCCAGGGGCCCAGCGGATCATCTGGCTCTGTGTAGACAGCCGACACCGAACCATGCATTGGCTGAATCGTTGTGATGAATCGTTTTCCTCCCGGAAGTCGCCCGTCGCGGACTTCACCGGCGAAAGCGGATGTTAGCTGTTTGGCGTCCCAGCCTGTTTCTTGACGATCAAGGTGCCAAACACCCTCCTTGCCAGCGATGATCAATTCCTCCTCCACATCATCATCCCAGTTGACGACGTGAAAATTGTGGGACAAATGCATGAAGTCACAAACCACCTCATGAGTCCATGAACCGTCCTGCTGTTTGGGTGGCAGATACTCCAGTAGTTTCAGCCCCGCACCGTCGCCGTCTTTGCTTCCGCGCCCCCGGAGCGGCTTCACCGTAAGACGGTAGTCATTCTCACCCGCGCGAATCCAGTGCATGCGATGCGTACTGGGTTCGTTGTGAAGCTTGATCGGTGTCCAAGTTTTCGTGCGATCTTCTGGCGCGGATAGTAGGTGGACGGCACCGTCTTTGACACTTTCTTTGTAGTTCCACTGACCACCGACGGCAATCTCGCACTTGCCGTCTCCGTCAATGTCTCTCGCAGCAATGCAAACGTTGTCTCGCTCGGTGATGTCCGTGGCAACTACGTGCTTTTGCCAAGAGGGATTTTCGTACCACTGAATCGTACTCTTGTCGGCAAGCACGATGTCGGTTTTGGAGTCGCCGTTGACATCGGCCATTGCGATTCCATAGCCGATCTGGATGCGATCAATTTCGACACGACGCCAACGCGATTCTTTGGCGGACTGAGCAAGGGTGACTGAACTGGAAAACAGACACAGAAGCAAGGCGGGCATTCTCATACGCATGGTGCTTTCGATAAAGGCAAATATCAAATCTTGTATCCTTCCGATGGGAGGATCAAAAGTTCTGGAGTGCTAATTCACTTGTTTCGCGGCAGGTACTCGTTTCAGCTCACCCATCCAGGGTGAGTCAGGCACAATTCGCCAACTCACTTAACGAAGTCGCCAAGTCAAGTAACGAAATGGTGTTCGTCACTAATCATGATTCTACCGCTCGCGGGACGGCAATGGAAATTGCCGAGCATTCATCAATTCCTCGCTTACGCGTTTTGAAGCTGCGCTAATTAGGCCAAAGAACAACGAACCGGTTTTGCATCGCATTAACCTTTTGCTCGCGCGCAAGACTACATTGCGTCGCCACTACGTGGCTTGCAGTCGCCTGGTTCACTATCAATTCTCACACAAGCGACATGATTGCGTTGACGAACGATGTGCCAAAGAAGTGCATCGGCTTTGTAGTCACTTGCCTAAAGCCGATGCGAGTTAGGCGGCCCTAGCAGTCGACGTTTCAACGACGCCTTGACTGCTTTGCCCATTCATTTGCATTGCGGTCAGATTTTCATCGTGAAACGGAAGCGAGATCGATGCTGGTGCCTCGTTGCCAGATTGGCCAAGCAATTCACCAAGGAACTTAGCGCCGTCTAGATACCGATCGTAGTGAGCGGACACGTTTTTGCTTAATCGCCGAATCGCGTCCGTACTCATTTGATCCACTCGCGCGATCGCTTCGGCCAATCCATCTTGCCCTCGATAACAGATCGCTGTCTCACCGTCGATCAGGTGTGGACTAAAACGCTCTGGGTATTCAATGATCGGGATCACGCCGACGCTCATCGCTTCAATGATGTTGTGGCACATCGGTTGGGCGATTCCGGGACAGCACAGAAAGAACTGATGCAATGCGAGGGTTTCAAGCCAACGCTCGATCGGAATCGGTGCTGTCGCTTTTGCGCCCTCGGCAGCCGGCAATACGATGGGCATCGGATGCTGACTGTCGTTACGGCGAAGCACAACGCGTTGGGAAAAGTTTGCTCGAACGAACTCTAGAATCTCTAGACGGTTCAGCACATCGAATCCCTTGCGAAGCACGTCTCGCCCGTATTTCGCACGCTGACTCCCAGAGAAAAAAATTCCTCGACGGTTCTTGATGCCGCGGCTCGCTTCCAATTGGTCGCGAACTGCAAATTTCAAAACGCCAGGATGCATCGGGTACGGCATCACGGGGCAATCGCCAGGAGTGTCTTTGCCGATCAACAGCGTGATTGGCGAACAGGCTGTGCTTGGCCGGCCAATAGAATCCAGCTTGGACAGGTTCATTTCGACGTTGGCCAGCTTCGATCCGCCTGCAGAATTCGGCTTGGGCGAAAGGTCCGTCAGCACCATCGCATCGGCTGGCAACGGTTCGCGCGGACCGACCCAGCTGACGTTGGGCATCTCCAGCATCTGCGCGCCAAACGGTTTGTGCGCAATGGCGGCCAAGGTGATACGCGTGCATCGCAGTTCCATGGGCGATCCGTTTGCCGCAGCATAGTGCGCAAGCGAACTGAAGTGCCGACCACAGTCAAGCAATAAGTCCGTCGTGTAAAGGTCCAGAGCTACAGGGCGTCCCGAGTGCTCGCGCGCGTTGTCGCTCACATTGTCGCCCGCGTTATCGCGATGACTTAGCAGGCGTTTTGCCCGGATGATGCCAAGCGGGTATCGCAGGTAGTGTCGAATTTTCATCATGCCGATCCTTGACGTTGACTCGTTACGACGCAAGTCGTCGGTAAGCTTGCGGGCTATCAACCCCCAGCGGACGTGCGCCCATGGGCCGAAGCGTATTGGCGCCAGTGTGACGCATTGCCATGACGTTTGCATATCGCGATGCACGTTTACGCAGCCCCGCGTAGTCGCCACGAATGCGTTTCAGCAACGCTGGGATTTGATCAATTGACTGATAGCGAAATCCGACGGATCCATCACCACCAGCCATTTCCAATTGATCGTCAAGCCAGCAATTGTTCGGCACAATCACGGGAACACCAGCGACCATCATCTCCAGCAACACTCCGCTGCATCGCGCAACGTAACGGACGGGATCGTACAAGAACAAACCGACGTCTGCCGTGCCCAGCCACTGATGGTACTCATCTCCAGGCAAGTCGGACGAGACAATCTCCAGCGGATGACCACCGGCCGACGTGTTGCTTTTCGATTGGCCATCGTCAATCCAATCGGATTCCACGGAAGCTCGATAAGCTTGGTGCAATTCGCTTGGGATCATCCGCTTCCAGTCTTTGGGGCGAACCTGCAGCGAGACTTGGAACTGTCCTTCGCTAAGAAACGGATTGTAGATTGACGACAGCAATTTGGGCACGTCATCGCGTCCCTTTTCCGCACGCGGCATTCCAGCCATCAGAATTTTCAGGGGCCCGTTACCGCGTTGGGCTACCGGTTCGCGCCAGCGTGTTGGATAGGGCACTGGCTTGACGTCCACGCCAACTGCAGCCAATTGTTCCGCTAGAGACTCTGTCGTTGCAAACAGCGACACGCGGTGTGGGCGACTTGCAGCAACGGCAGCATTCACTTGTCGGCCGAACGCACGCGCGCGTCGCGAAATAGCGTTCGATTCAAATACAGCAAAGTGAAACAGCGCTTTGATGTTCAGCGGCTCATCGGTGCAATACTGCTGCAACGCATTCGCCAAACCCAGCAATACAAAATCATCCGCTGTGTTGACCACAATTTGATCGTTTTTCGTTGGTGCCCATTGGCCTAAAAGACTTAAACAATCCTCTGACCACTGGCGGATCATTCGCTGCGGATTGCGCTGGCGACGTGAAAGGGGGTCGCGTGCCCGTTGCCAGCACTTAGCAAGCCGGTCGGCTCCAGCCGCTTTACCCTGCACGTTACGCTCGACACGTGAATTCCCGTCGACACCCAACGACCAAAAATTCATCCGACGCGTCTGGAGACAAGAATACGTCTGATCAATCCGCGAACCGTTGCCTAACTCCGGCGCTTGATCGGGTGCGAACGAATCGCTTGCTGCCAACGTCGGGACGTACCCTAATTCACGCGCACCATCCATCAACAGCTGCGCTAATTCCAAGTAATGCCCGCCCGAACCGCGAACGTTTTCGTCGATAAACAAGATGCGTGCGGGAGAGTCAGCCATGAATCAATTGTTGGCGTGAGATCGAATCAGAAAACACAGCCTGTTTAGCTACCAAAAACCCCCAATCCACAGCCACCCTAGATCCAATTCATCCATTGTGCCCAGCCTCACAAAACCTCGGCTGCTTAGGGTCGATGAAAATGTCAAGCATTAAACTGGCATTTGCTGCCATCGATATTCAGTCAGCTTTTGGCAAGCTTGATGCACTTACATGAACTAGACTTGACCGGGCACCGAATCGTTACCAAAGTTTGCTATCGGTTCAACAGCAAGAAAGCCCGGTGGTTTTGACAGCAATACCCGGGTGAAAGAAACGTAATACGTAGGTTTGTGAAGATGCAGTTTATTGAGTTAACCGGAAAGACGTTGTTGGATGTAGTCAATGAAGGCGAGATCGATTTCAAAGATCTGCACGACGCCGGCGTCAATAGCGAGTCGATCATTCGCATTAACAAGTTTGGCGAGATCGAACTACGCAACGTCGATCAATGGAACATGGTCGGCGGGTTGATCGGAAATTTCGAGGAGCGACTTCGAAAGATGACTGGTCTGAATTGGGCATAAGCACCCGCGACGACTTCTTAGCTCTGCATCTGCTGCTTGATGGTTTCCGACCAAAGCTGCAGGCGATCTTCCGACAAAGTTGTCGCCCGATCTTGGTGGCACACATCGCCACGAATTCCCACGCAGTTGGGTGAGATTCCGTGAGCACTCATCAGCTCCAAATGGCTCAGTTTGATTGACCCGGCCAAGGTCCACCAAAGGTCAAGCCGATCGGCAAGCACGCTCAGTCGCTGCAACCTCTGCCTGCCCAGCACATCAAAGGTTGATTCACCCTTCTTGGTGAACGTGTCCAGCAAACAACGACGCAGTCCCGTGTTGGCGGCCAGCTGAAAAATATCTTCGGGCGGTAAACACCCCGCTGCTTCGTAGTCGCTATAAGCAACCGCGACTAACTCAACCGTGCTTGGGATTCGCTGGATCGCGTCAGTCCACAGCTCGCTCATCAGTTGAAGCGAACAGCAGCCGCTCGGGCCAACCTTCGCAAATGCGAAACTGGGTGGAACTCGGTCAGCAACACGTCGCATTTCGTCACCTTCCCCCAAGGCAGCCGAAAGCAAAGGCGGGGGAAAATTCGCTTGTGAAACACTCTCTACGGCCCGCGTTACGGTGGCCCGGTCGCGGAAGATCCCACTGGCGGATTCCCACAAGACAGGGTCAGCGGGAGAAAGCGGACCGTGCCGCGGTTCTTTGAAATCCACGATATCAACGGCATATCGGGCCGCGACCAACAGTTCCGCTTCGCTTCGTACGCTCACCAACCACTGCATCGAGGGCAAATTACCGACTTCGATCTCTGCACGAGACGAATCGTGATTGGCTGAATCGGGATGCGGTGTCGAGTTTGTCACGTTGCGGTGGATAGGCGGTGGGAGCCGAGCCGGTTAAATTTAAAGTTGTCCGCACTGGGCAATTGTTTTCGATGCCTTCTTGAATGTCAGCGTAACGTTGAAACACGAGTACATAAACACAGCTGCGGAATTGGACGATCTCTGTCGCGATCTGACTTCAAAAAAAATCATTGGTTTCGACACCGAGTTCGTCTCCGAAGACTGTTATCGCCCGCAGCTTTGCCTGGTGCAAGTTGCAGCGGGCGACACGCTGGCGATCATCGACCCCATTTCGATCGGTGACACACAGCCGTTTTGGGATCTGATTGCAGAACCAGGGCGAACTGTGATCGCGCACGCTGCCCGCGAAGAATCACGTTTCTGCTACCGATTTACCGGCAAACCGATTGGCGGTCTGTTTGATACTCAACTGGCAGCCGGGTTCGTCGGGATGGAGTACCCCGCGTCGCTAGGCAACCTGGTCAACCGCCTGTGCAATAAAACGTTGCCCAAGGGTCAGACGCGAACCAATTGGCGGCATCGCCCGTTGACTCACGATCAAATCATCTACGCGCTACACGATGTCACCGAGCTGGAGGAAATGCACGACAAGCTTGGCACAATGATCGACAAGCTAGATCGCAAGTCCTGGGTCGACGAAGAAGCTGCGTCGAAACAACAAGCGGTCATCGACGCCGAGAATCGAGAAAACTGGCGACGTGTTAGCGGTTCCTCCGGTCTGAATGCTCGCCAGTTAGAAATCGTCAAACACGTGTGGCGATGGAGAGAGAACCGCGCCAAGACCACCGATCGCCTGACCAAACGCGTTATGCGAGATGACTTGATCGTCGAACTTGCCAAAGTCGGATCGGCCGACGCAAAGAAAATCCGCAACATTCGCGGGCTGGATCGACGCGGGTTCACAGACCACTACGACGACATCGCCGCCGCGATTGGCGACGCTCTAGCCGTTCCAGAAGACGACTTGCCGAAGAAGAGCCGCGGTACACGTCGCGTCGTGTCACCGATGCTCAGCCAGTTCCTCTCCACGTCGATCGCCTGCATCAGCCGCCAACACAAATTGGCACCGCCGATTGTCGGCAACGCCGAAGATGTCCGCGAGCTCTTGGGGCACGAGCTGGATCGACGCAAAGGCGACACCGAGCCGTCGTTGCTGAAAGGATGGCGCGGCGAAATCGTTGGCAAGACCTTCCGACGAATCCTGGCAGGCGAATTAGCCATTCGAGTCGCCGACGTCAAAGAAACGCAGCCACTCGAGTTCATCGACATCCAGTCGTAGACGACCTCACTGGACGTCAACGCCTAGCCCAGACTCAGCCCGATACCGCTCAATCAAGATCCTTCGGGTAAACCAAGCAATTTTTATAAACGCGAAGCGCAAGCAAGCGGCAGGTGTGGGCAGGGCCGCTCGCTTGCACTACGCGTTATTGAGGATTATTGAATCTCGATTTAGTGGCACTGAGACTCAACCAGCAGTCCCAAGCAAGCGGTGATCCAGACGCGATGCCAAAGAGACTCGCCCCGACCGCCATCCTGATCACTGCCGCGACCTATGCCGGTTTCGCCATTTGGCTAAGCCTCAGCCCATCATCTCTGCTGACCGCGTTTGGCATCCAAACTTCAACACCCGCCATGTTGACCGAGATCCGTGCATTCTACGGAGGCATCGAAATGGCAATCGCCATCGCAATGTTGATTCTCTGGCGTCAAGATAACCAGGCCGCAGCCCTTCTGATCGGTGGACTCCCGCTCGCCGGTTCTGCGATCGGACGCCTTCTAGGAATGTCGATCGACGGTTTCTCCACCCTTCATGTTTCCTTTGCCGCCATCGAAACACTCGGCGCGATCATCTGTCTGGCGTGTTACACCGCGATGCGAATGACTAACACGCCGAAAGTGGATCCGTCGGATTCTCTCTCCTAGACTTTTTTGCCTACTCATTCGAGAAGCACAGGTATCATTCAGCAAAAGCAGATCCGCCGGTCGGAGCGTCAGATGAAATTCGTCGGCGTGTGCCTGATTCGGTAGACTGCGGCGAGCTCGTGATCGTTCCGAATAGCGACGAGACATGGTTCCAAGACCCAACTCGTTTGCTGCTCCATAGAAACCTTGCAGGACTCGCACCGTTGCCATACTCGGACAAGTCCAGACGACGGACCAACAAAGTGCCGCGACGATACACCCTTCGATCGATCCTCGTCGCGGTCCCGATCATCGCGCTGCTGGCTTCTTGGCAAACAAACCAGCTTCGTGTTTCCCGGCAACTGAGGGCTGCCAACGTTTTGCTGGACTACGAGTATCAGTTTGACGACTGGTATGACGAAGACCGGTACACTCGTAACCATGACAACAGGCTGCCATTGCTGGTGAGATTATTGGGACCGGACGTGGCATCCAACATCGTCAAACTTAGATCAACGCAATCAAATGATCCCTCGCATATCGCCGTGCTTGCAGCCGAACTCCCCAAGCTTCGTACGATCGCGATTCAGGACTGTTCACTCACCGATGCCGACTTGACTTGGTTTGCAGAACTGACAAATCTTCGTGGGCTGCACCTGAGCGGCACTCGCATCACCAACGACGCCGTGGCAACACTGCGACAGTTACGTCACCTACGCGTCCTGAATATCACGAATACCGCTCTCTCGAACGATGCAATCGAATTGCTTCGCGAGTCGCTAACGGAGACGCGCATTCACACCGGCCCTCGGCAAACCGGATCGATGTAGGTCTCAGCCATGACGTAGACGTACATTGGTATCTACACAAGTTTGGCAGGCAGAACTTCACCTCTCCGGTAGAAAGTCAAGCTTTTAGATAGGTGGTTTCAGGAGAGCTAAAACACTGGAGCTTCCCCTGCCGGCGCAGAGGTCCTGCAGCTTTTAAGTTGTTCGTGGCCAGCGTTTTCTTCACCCTCCCTCTGGACAACGCCGTAGCTGATTTCCGTTCCGCATTTTGCGTTCTTTGGTAACCGGCTCCCGCACCCCACCAGCAACGACCATCTCCCCAAGCACAATACGATTCGCCCAATACGATTCGCCCAAGCAGCCTCCCCCCTGCCTCCAAAATTTCAAATTTACAATTGTCAATTTAGCTTTTTCAATCACCGCCACCGCCACTGCTTCTTCACCTTCACCTTCACCGCCACCGCTTCTTCACCTTCACGTTTTCAATCACCCCCCCAGCACATCAATCAGCCATACCCGTCAAACCGTCTCCGCAAACCACCCACTCCACGACACGCTCACGCAACCGATCCAGCGGACTCGTTACAACTAAACCTGGCCGAGTCATGACATTCAGAAAAAACACGGTCGCCTTGACATCCTTGCGTCCAGCAGAGATTTGTCGCGGGTCAGAATCAACATCCTCGATCCTCAATGTTCGGCACTCCTTGTGCTGCAGCCTGCAGCGACCTGCAACCGACGCCAAGCCGGGTAGCGAGCGCGCGGCGAAGTGACCTCAAAGATTCCGTCACGCGCTGCCCGCTCAACTCCAGTGCATCGTCCGACTCCGGCTGGAAATGCTACTCAGAGCCGTCGATCAACCGCGAAAACTACCCCCCCGTCAGAATCCCGCAGCTGTACACCCTCAGCTTGCGCTTAAATTCAGAAAATGACATCGCTGCACACCCTCCAGAA
>CAYUGI010000182.1:0-13830 GCA_964444105.1 uncultured Pirellulaceae bacterium | reverse complement strand
GGGTTTGAGCTGCGATACTGAATTGGCCCTCTCCTCGCTAAGGCTCGACTCTCCCAGAGGGAGAGTGAAGTGTGAAAACGCTGAATTGAAGCGTGATTTACCTTGCAGGAGATGGTTTCTTGCGATTTGACGCAACATCAAAACTGGCGCTTCGCGTTAAGCTTCTTTTTCTATTTTGGGAAGTAGTTCTCTAGCCAGCCACGTGCAGCTTGCGGCGAAAGTGCGTCTGCGAGATCAGTTCCATCGGCGAGCGTGAACGAGATTGCGAGCGGGAACTTTCCTGGCGGCGGCTTTCTCGTGTAGGGTCCAGCGCCCCAGTACTGGCCCGAGGCAACCATGTCGAACCGCGTCACCTTGTCGGCCGACGTTTCGATAGCACCGCGTAGCTTGGCTTCATAGCCGCGGCTGTTATCGGCTGACTTCAACAGCACGCTGCCGCGCACAACGCCCTGGTCAATCGTCAACGCGATGTGCTTGATTTCATCGGGCGTCCACATCAGCGGCTCGCCTCGGGTGTTATCGACCAAGTGGAATCTTGCCAGCCGCGACGTCAGCGATTCAGGTATTTCGCCGTTTACAAGGGATTGGTGCTCGGCTGCCGAGATCCACAGATTGTCACGCGACAGCGCGTTCTGGAAAATCTTGGTCCAGCGATCCTCTGTCGGTTTGTATCCGCCCATTACTTTGGCTTGAACACGAATGACAAGACCTTCTTTGGGAGGCTTCATTGCGTAGCGTTTGTCAGTCGTGTTTGCTGCCAGTGCTTTTTTCCTCTCACCGTCGTGGGAGAGTAGGGTTTGCTTCAGCAGACTCGCTACTTTGTCTGGGTCACGATTGTTGTTGTAAAGAAGTAGATCACCCGCAGCGTTGGCGATGTAAAAACCCTGTGTCGTCGGACCATCGATGGGTACCTTTGGATCGGTCGTTGTCGCTTTGAAGCCCGATCGTTGCAGAACAATTGAACGATAGAAATCGCCTTCGGTGTCCTGCTGGCGGCGAGTGGATGCTTGGTCCAACGCGACTGGCACGAATTCACTTTTTAGAGAGTTAACAATCTGTGGATGGGCGAACGTCGACGCACGGTCGAGCACTCCGTTGTTTCACGTACATCCCAGCGGATGCCCGTCCATTGCCCAAATGAAGATGGGGCGGCCTTGTTGGGCAGCTTCTTGCTGAGCTTCCAAAAGATTGGTCTTCCAAGGAATGCTCCGCCAGACTTCCGATGGATCTGGTTGTAATTGCTCGTGAAGTTCCAAGAATCGCTCTCGCGTCAATTCTTCGCTGTGGCAAAGTGCAGGGGTAAGAACGGTCAGGATTGCTAGGACAACTGTTTTCGTAATTGACATCGTGTGAGTTATCTAGTCGAACATAGGAGTTGGTGTCCAAAAGTAGCAGGCACAATCCTTTGTGCCGCCCGCTTCGAGCACTGCACAGTTCTCGTGACGAGATGAGGGCCGCTGGCGGGAGGCAGAACGGAGTCTGCCTGCTATGAAAGTGTAGCAGGCACAATCCCTTGTGCCGCCCGCTTTGAACCTTACCCTTGCATGTTCGTCGGCGACGAAGGTGTGGGCTTGAGGCGGGCGGCAGAGCGGAGTCTGCCTGCTACGTTGCATCGATTCGCAACGCATCACGAAGCCGCTTGTGCGCCTCGGGAATGGCGGAATACGGTCCTTCGTCTTCATATTCCAGGATAACGAATCCTTGGTAGCCACCTTCGCGAAGGATTTTGGCGATCCGATTCAGGTCCGCAGGATATTCTTCGCCATCGGGCTTTTTCATGTTTACTTTCACCTGAACATTGACGGCGTACGGAACGCACTTTTCCAGGTCTGCATAGGGATCGTCACTCAGGAAGTTGCCGGTGTCCAAGTTGATTCCGACCCATGGGCTGTCGATTCGCTCCATGATCTGCAACATTTGCTGCGAAGTTAGGTTCCCGTGATTTTCGATCCCCAAAAAGATGCCTTTCTCTGCCGCGTGTGCCGCGCATTGGTTCACAGCTTCAGCCGCTTCGTCCAAGCGTGCGGGGTTCTCTGCAAGCTGTTTTCCTTTACCGGCAAAGAAGCGAATGTGGGGTGCTCCCAACGTGGCCGCGTTGTCGATCCACTTCATGGCTGTTGCAATTTCAGCGTCCAGTTTGGGGCCGACGCCTACCGTAAAGTTGTTGCCGATTGCGGTGCCTGAAATCGTGATGCCACGCGTGAAGGCCTCTCGTTTTAGGTTGCGAAAATACGCATCGTCCGCATCCGGCTTGAAGAAGTAGCTTGTCAGTTCGGCGGCATCAAACTGATTGGCGACACAGTAGTCTAGGAATCCAATCATATCGATCGGCGCTCCGTCGTCATTAGGTTCGCGCTGCTTGCCTTTCATGAAAGAAAAATAATCCTTCAGCGAATAGGCGGCCAAGCCAACCTGAAAACGCGACGGCCCGGTTCTTTGAATGGGGCCGCGCCCCACTGCTGTTTTTAGGAAAGATCCTGTGGCCGCCAAGCCGATGCCGCCAGCTGCGGAGAGTTGAATAAATTCACGACGACGCATAGATAATTGCTCTGCTGAGATGAATAGTCTTGTTTTGGTAACCTGAATGCCCGTTAGCTTAGTTCACTGCGTAAGATACCGTTTTCTGACAGCCGGCGCGGCACCCTTCTCGCCGAAATCACACACTGCGTTTTATGAAATCGCTCCAAATTGATCGTGTTCGTCGCTCGCTTGATCAATTGCGTGACGAACTACTAGATCAGCGTACCGAGAACGGTCATTGGCTGGGGGAACTATCGTCTTCCGCGCTCAGCACGGCGACAGCCGTCAGTGCGCTCGCGGCTGTTAGGCTACAAAACTCGATGGATGATGATTCGTCGGACAGCTTTATCCGGCAGGGGCTGCAATATGTCGCCAGTCAGCAAAATCCCGATGGCGGCTTTGGCGATACGGATTTGAGTCATAGCAATATCGCAACGAGTTACTTGGTTTTGGCGGCGTCCGCGTTGGCGAATAAGGCGATCGGCGAAGGGTTAAGTGAACAGTTGATTGCCAGTTTGGAGGGGTACATCGACAACCAGGGCGGTGTTGAGGCGCTTCGCCAGCGGTACGGAAAAGATAAGACCTTCGTCATTCCGATTCTGACAAACTTGGCGATCGCTGGATTGGTCCCGTGGAACGAAGTGCAAGCACTGCCGTTTGAGGCGGCGGTGTTTCCGCAGTCGATGTATCGATTTTTACAGATCCCGGTCGTTAGCTACGCGATCCCTGCGCTTGTCGCGATTGGTCAAGCCAAACATTTCTTGGGGAGGCGTGCTTTTGCGCCTCTGCATTGGACCCGCCGCGCTTGCGTTGGTCGAACCATGCGCGTGTTAGAAAACATGCAGCCCGAAAGCGGCGGCTACTTGGAGGCTACGCCGCTGACCTCGTTTGTTGTCATGAGCTTAGCTGCTACCAAACGGGCCGATCATGAAGTCGCTCGCAATGGCATTGCATTTTTGAAAGACTCGATGCGTGCCGATGGCGGATGGCCGATTGACACGAATTTGGCAACGTGGGTCAGCTCGCTAGCCGTTCACGCGTTGGCGTGCGACCCGGATGATGATGGGCGATGGTGCAGCGAGTCTCTTGTCGATTGGCATTTGGATTGTCAATTCAAGCAACGCCATCCGTTCACCGGAGCCGATCCCGGCGGTTGGGGCTGGACGGATCTCAGTGGCGCAGTGCCAGACGGCGATGATACGCCGGGAGCCATCTTGGCGTTGAAGCAACATTCCGCACGAATCGGACAGCAGCATCACTCCCGCATAATTGAGGCCATCGGAGACGGTGAGCGCTGGCTGACGGGATTGCAGAATCGAGATGGTGGCTGGCCGACCTTTTGTCGTGGTTGGGGAAAGCTGCCTTTCGATCGCAGCAGTGTTGACCTGACCGCGCACGCGCTGCGAGCTTTTGGAGATCGTCTTGATGATGCCCGAAAACACAAAGCGGTACGTTTCATCGAGCGTCAACAGCGCAAGGATGGTTCTTGGCTGCCACTTTGGTTTGGCAACCAGGATCTGCCAGACGAGATCAATCCAGTCTATGGGACGTCTCGCGTATTGCTTGCTGGTTGCGTCGATGCAGAAGCACAGCAACGCGGTATCGATTATTTGATCAACAACCAAAACGACGACGGAGGATGGGGGGGCGGCAGTTCGGTCAGCGAAAAAATCCGTGGATGGAGCGGCGATACCGAGGTTAGCTGTAGTGAATCCATTATCAGCACGATGGAAGAAACGGCTTTGGCGGTCGAGGCACTGCTGACTACCGTGTTGATCAGGCATGACACAGAGTCGATTGGGCATGACAAAGAGCCGTTGCCGGCCAAAACCCCGTCTTTTCCGCAATCGGAACCCGATAAGCAAAGTTCTCTCAACTGGGTGGAACGACTCGAGGTCCCTGGGAATGAACCGCTGGCGGAGGCTATAATCTCAGGCGTCGAGTTTTTGCTTTGCGGCGTGGATGATGGACGTCATCACGTTGCTTGGCCCATCGGATTTTATTTCGCGAAACTTTGGTATCACGAAAGACTTTACCCATTAGTGTTCACAGTGGCGGCATTGGGAAAGTTTTTGCGTGTCGTATCAGGCGAACACGATCCGAATTGGCCAAAGTGAGTCGAGAAACGTTTGCGTTTTTCGTCTGACTGCAATCACTTTCACGATCCCACCTAAGCCACCCAAGAGGAACGCGGTTTGTCGACAGGACTAAGCCCCACAGAGAGTGCATCCAATGGCACCAATAGCAACGGTTCAGCCAGCGAGGCGAATGGTGCAGCACCGGAGAAGAAGACGCGTCGCAAAACGAGCCATCTGAAAGACGTGCCTCAATCATTGGCGATGCGCGAAAGCTTGCGTGATCGTTGCGATGAGATTGCGGAGCGTCTGCCGCGCGACGTGCCGATGACCAAAGACGAAATGGAGCGGATTGCTCGTCGTTCTTTGGAGGAAGCGGACCTGCCCGAAGGCTACTTGGGGTGGATGATGGTGATGATCAGTAGTTCGTTTTGGCGCGAGTCGCTGAAAGCCGTTCCGCCCGAACGCCGGTTGTTCCTGCTTCCGCATTGTTTGAAGCACGCCGAAGGGTGTCCTGCGGAGTACGATCAGTTCGGAATGAACTGCAAAGAATGCGGTGCATGCAGTATCGCGGATTTTCGCGGATTAGCAGAAGAGATGGGCTACCGAGTGTTGGTCGCCGAAGGTTCGCCTGTGGTCTTGAAAATCATTGTCGGCGGTTATGTCGATGCGGTTGTCGGCGTTGCTTGTTTGAATGTGCTTGAAAAAGCGATCGACAAAGTGCTGTTGGCCGGGATCCCTTGCATGGCCGTTCCTTTGCTCAGTAGCGATTGTCGAAACACCAAGGTGGATGAATCTTGGGTCGAGCAAATGATCCGAACGCCCTACGAACCGGCCGCGCAACGGACCAAGAGTTATGTGCACCTGATGCGTGCTTCGAGCGATCTGTTCAAGACGCCAACGTTGGATAGATTGTCGCCTCGACTACGAGATAAGTCAGTCCTAACCGAAACCGCAGCGACCATCGATTCGATCGCGGGCATGGATACGATTGCTGCGACTGAGCACATAGCCTACGACTTCATGGCGCGAGGCGGAAAACACTCGCGTCCGTTCATTACTTTGGCCGCCTATGACGCAGTTAGAGGCGGAAAATGTACTGATAACGACGCCGAAAATGCGCTCGCTGAGATTCCCAATGCAGTGCGCCGCGCAGCGATGAGTATCGAGACCTTTCATAAAGCCAGTTTGGTCCACGATGATATCGAAGATGATGACGGGTTTCGCTACGGGCAGCTTGCTGTGCATCGCCGATTCGGATTGCCAACGGCGATCAACGTAGGCGACTATCTGATCGGGTTGGGCTATCGCTTGCTGAGTCGATCGGATGAAGGCGACGAGACTCCTGCCGAAGCTCGGGTGGATGTGTTGGATTCGCTGGCTGCGGCTCACCTGCGATTATCCGAAGGCCAAGGGGCCGAATTGATTTGGCGTGACGCCAAGGACCGACGGCTGAAACCACTGGATGCCTTGAAGGTTTACGCCCTTAAAACCTCACCGGCATTCGAGGCTGCGTTGTATAGCGGCATTCGTTTGGCTGGTGATGCGGAGCCCTACCGCGAGGCGATCCGCACCTTCAGTCGAAATCTTGGCGTCGCGTTTCAAATCCTGAATGATTTAGGTGACTTCACCGACGATGATGACAACAAGTTGGTGGCGGGTGGCGATGTCGTTGGTGGACGGCCAACTATCTTGTGGGCGCTCGCTTTGGAAGCACTCGACGCCGACGGGCAAGAGGAACTGCTTTCTTTAGCCGACCCAGAAAGCAGTTTGACGCCTGCGGAGCGTTTAAGCCGCGTTCGTCAGATTTATCACGCGACCGGAACATTCGACACCGCGATGCGGTTGGTGGACAAGCACCAGCAGCGGGCAGAAAAGGCAGCCGATGAATTGGAGCCAGATGCTTTGCGGCGTTTGTTCTACTTCTTGGTCGATACGGTTTTGGAGCGACCTGAGATCCCGGCGCCAGCCGTTGTATCGCTTGGCGTTTCTGCTCCGACCTTGCAGCCGACAAGTCGCCCCGTAGAAGAAGGGGCCAAGTAGATGAGCGGAGCGGTGTCGCGCGACGATTCGAAGGTGAAAATTCAAGAACTGCTCGGGCAGTTTTACGACGGGGAACCCGGCTTTGCTCAGTTGGGCGACTTCAGCAGCCAAGCGTCCGTGCCGTCACCGTACTGCGTGCTTTTGGATCATAACAAGCACATGACCGTGACGGTGGAGGCATTTCACGAAGAAAAAGTGACCGTGCAAGTTCACCGAACGCGTCGTGACGAGCATTGGTATTCTCGTGAAATCACGCTCACGACAGAGGAATCCCGTCGCGTCGTTCAATATGGGATTGTCCGCTTGAATGTCGATTCGCTGGCTCCAGAAGTGTGGCAGCGAATTGAAAGCCAAGAAGTGCCGCTAGGACGCGTATTGATTGAGCACGATGTTCTGCGCGAAGTACAATTATGTGAACTTTGGCAGATTCATGCAGGCCCCTCTTTGGCGAGCTTGTTGCGCATTAAGACAGGTGACACGGTATATGGCCGAACCGCTTTGATCTTTTGTGATGGCGAGCCAGCGATCGAGTTGTTGGAAATTGTGACTCCCGCTCGTGTTTGATCCGCCGTATCCAACGTGCTTGAGCGTTAAAACGCAAGCGCGCTGAGCCGTGTACTCTCGTTTTCTCAGGTGTTAAGAGATGAAGTCGTTTGCCTTGTCGGATGTCTTTTGTGGGCCGGCGTTGTTGCTGGTGATTGTGTTGTTTTCTGCTTTGCCTGAGGGCCAAGCCTCTGCCCAGTCGGTGTCATCGTATCGAGCAAAATCCCTCAGTGCCTTGATGAAGGGTAATCGGGACGCGGCGGTTGAGAGTGCCGACGCGATGATCAAAGCATATCCCGAGGACACTCGCGCGACGCTGCTGGCGGCCGACATTTACCTTCGTGCTGGCAAACCATTGTGGGCAACACGGATGTTTGATCGGTACATTGAGGACGAGCCGAAGGCGGCGCCGGAACTTTGGCAGCGCGGAATCGCACTGTACTTGATCGGCGATTATGACTTGGCTGTAAAGCAGTTTGAGGATCACCGCCGAGTCAATCCGAACGACGTCGAAAATGCTGCCTGGCACTTTCTTTGTGTCTCGAAGGCTGAGAGCTTTGCCCAGGCGCGAGAAAAGGTTCTGCCCGCACCTAACGACCCACGCGTGCCGATGAAGCAGGTGATGAATCTGCTTAAGACGGGCAACACCGAAGCGGTCGACAAAGCGGTCAATGCGACATCCGTGGATTCGGATGAACGCGTGATCGCTCAGTTCTATGGTGACTTTTATCTGGGGCTGTACGCTGACGCGAAGGGGGATCGTGCCTCGGCTGCTAAGCTGCTGAATCGTTCCGTTGAAGATGCACCACGCAACTACATGGGCGATGTGGCTCGTGTTTACGCAGATCATCTGTCTGGCAAACTGGATCTTGATCCGAAAGGCGAGAAGCTTGAATTGCCTAAGCCCGGCAAAAGCAAAAAGGACAAGCTTGGGAAGTCAATTCTGAGCGATGATGAAGCTTAGAAACCACGTGGTCGCTGAGATGCGATTCACTTGGTGCAAGTTGCCTTCATGATCGTAAATAACGACAGAGGATTGGGCTTGTAGCGGTCATCGAGGACGAGGGGGAATTCGCGGACCACTTCATTGAGTTCCAAGTCCGTTCGCCAGCCGAGTCGCTTGGTGATGTTTCCAGCTGAGTCGACGACTCGCGCGATCAAGGGATTGTCGCTACGAAAGTGGTTGATGATAAGGATCTGACCGCCCGGTTTGCAGACGCGAACGATTTCGCTCATCATTTTTCGCGGATCTGAAACGACCGTGATCGTGTGAAAAGACGTGACAACGTCGAACGAGCAGTCGTCGAAGTCAAGCTGTTCGGCGTTCATTGGGAGTACGTTGACCCGATCGTACTGCTTTTCCCGAATCAATTGCTCCGCTTCGGCCAGCATGGATTCAGAGAGATCGACGCCGGTGATGTTGACATTGGGAGGGTAGCTTTCCAGCGACAGGCCTGTGCCCACACCGACTTCCAGGATTTTGGAGTTCTCGGAGATTTCGAGGGATGCGATACCCTGAGCGATACGTTTTCGCGCGATCGCTGGCCAGAATGCCTGATAGGCTGGAACGAGGTTGTGATATAGGCGACTGGCATGGGGGACGTGAGGTTTCTCGTTTTTGCGTTTCGCGCGTTTTGCCGTCGTCCCACCGTGCAGCGCAGTCTCGCGTCGTTTAGGCGTGCTGTTCGGGTTCGCGACGCTCGCACGTGAACCGGTCGCTTGCTCTGCCGAATCGTCGATTCGCTCGATCGTATGATTGCCATCGCTAATCATGCTTATCTTCATCTCCAATACGATGATTGATGTCGTGTCGCGGCTGCATTAAGCGAAAACGAACGGATTGACCCGACTCTTTGCGTTTTGTTTTGGCTCGCAGGGCGTCCTGTCCCACAGTTTAGAGGGTTACGTTACTCGTGTTTGAGTCAAACCGGAAGCCGTTTGATGCTTCAGAATCCCCCTTGTGACACAGCAGCAATTTATTGAATGAAGTGCCCAAACGGGGCGGGCTAGTAGCGCGCCGATTGCGTTTTCGCGTTTTTTATTACAACTGCGAGACAATTGGAGCGGGGAAGGCGACAAATAGTCTGCGTATTCGGCACATTTTCATAACGAATCTTGATTCCGGGACGGAATGCGGATGCCATGAAATGGCGAGGGAACCCGGGAGCCCTAAGGCTGGGAGTCGTCGATCGATTTCGCTGCGACTTGATTCGGTTTTGCTCCCGAATCGTCTGAGTTGGAACGCGGGCCATCAGTCACATCGACGCGCGGGTGGGTTAGAGCATCCTCAGACTGGTCTGCGTCGCGATTCTTAGCGTTCTTTAACATTGCGCTGACAGGTGACGCGAAAGCGAAGTAAGAAAGTGCCAAGGGAAGCGCGAGCCAGTGCAATAAGACCACACCAAAGACCATGAAAAGTGCTTGTCCGAACTGCTGCATCGATCGACGCCCGCGCATCCATTGTTGCAGGACGTGCGGATATTGAAAACGCGAAACCATCAGATACGCGAGCAGCAAAGCTAGGATTGGGATGACGTAGTGGGACGCCCAAAGGCAAGTTTGCGCCAACGCTTGGATGCGTTCGGGGTACAAAGTATCGGTCGCAACGGATTGCAGTTCCGGAATCGCGATGGCGAACGCGGCGACTGTTCCGGCAGCCGCAGGACTGGGAAGACCCTCGAATCCTTCGTGTGTATCGTCTTCGCTGGTCTCTACATTGAACCGCGCCAAACGAATCAGCACGCATAGCGTGAACAGCACACCAATGCCCCAGGTGAGACGCTGCGGCAGCGAATCGCTGATTTTCCAAATGATGACAGCTGGTGCAGTGCCGAACGTAACGGCGTCGCAGAGGCTGTCCAACTGTGCTCCAAACTCGCTGGACTGTCCCGTCATTCTCGCGGCTGATCCGTCGAGCCCATCGAAGAGCATTCCGCCGTAAATCAATAAGCCGGCGACGAAGAGTTTCTGCTCGGGCGCCCAGGCAATTGATTCAGCGTTGCTGAGCAAGATTGCAATGGCCGCCAAACCGCAGACGGCATTGCCCAGCGTCAACAGTGTCGGAAGCACCGCGAGGGTAAGCCGTCGCGGCTTTCGTTTCCTTTTACGTTTCCGCCGCCCGCGTTTCTTCTTGCTGCCGGTCAATTCGCCACCGTCACTGAAGGAACCCGAGTGATCGTCGCCGATCGACATGGCACTTGTTTCAAACGCATTGCTTTGCAGGGCATTAGTTTCAAGGGGACTGGATGATGCGGAATCTTGATCGGCGGACCCATTTCCTCGGAATCGTCGTGGGAATAGTCCGCGTTTTAATTCGCTCATTTTTTAAGCTCACTCACCAGCCGTGTCTTCGCCAATGCGCGTTCGGTAGCAGCCCAGGATAGTTGTCCCAGCTGAGAGTTTGTCACCGATTTTGGCGATGATCTCCAAATTTGGGTCGTCAGGAACAATCAGCTCTGTTCGTGAGCCTAGTTTGATCATGCCGAACATTTCGCCGTGCGCTAAAACATCACCCGGACGCACCCAGCAAACGATGCGTCGAGCAAACTGCCCGGTGATCTGACGGATTCGGAAATAGCGTTGTGGTGACTGCTGAGACTGTAAGACAACATCAAGATTTTCGTTTTCGCGCGCAGACTCTGGCTTCAAGGCGTTCAGGAACTTTCCGGGGCGATAACGCACCGCGATCACTCGGCCAGCCAACGAGGCGCGATTGGCGTGGACGTTGAAGATCGAAAGAAAGATGCCGTACTGAACACAGGAGCCTAGTTCGGGATCTTCGATGCGCTCAATCTGAACGAGTTTTCCATCGGCGGGCGAAACAACGCAGCCAGGTTCGTTGGGAACTTCACGTGTTGGATTGCGAAAGAACCAAGCAACTAGCCCAGCCAAGACCAGCATTGGAATTGCCAATGGCCACCAAAGCCAACCCAGGGCAGCGGCCAATACCAAGAACGTTCCGCCGATCAAAATCAGTTCGGCCAAGCCGACACGTACAAAACCCAGCGAGTCTCGCCAGCCAAAACGATCATCGGCGTCTGCCCACCAGTAAGTTTGCTGGTTGCGATAAAACTTCAAATCGCGTGGGTCGACGGGATCCAGCGGGATGGAGCCCCTTTGTCCTTGGCGGCTCTCCAGCATCTGAGCGACGTAACCAGGGCGAAACGTGCGGAGCAGTTTGCGGCGTAGTTTTCCCCAGAGAAGCTCGATCGACATCACGACTCCGCCACCGGGCTGGATCGTCGTCAGCTGTGAGTCCATCTGCTCAGCAATGGGCGTGACTGCATTTACCGAAGACGCATCGTTATGCGTGTTGGTCGATGTCAGTTGTGGATCGTCGCTGGCAGTCGTTTCTGCTGCTGAATCTTGCTGAGACGCTGAATCTTGCTGAGACGCTGGGTCGTGCTGTGACACAGTGCGTTGTCCTACGCTGCAAACTTACGGTGGTGAAAGGAGGAACCCGATATTCCAGCTGGCTTATCGCGAAAACCGATTCGCGGGCGTGAAACAAGGGTCTCCTGAGCGTCAAACAGGGTATCCGCTATAACAATGCGGTGTCGATACGCCATGATAGCGATTGAACTTGAAGTGACTCCGCCTTTGGCTGCTGTAAGTAGGACGTTTGTGTGACGACCAACGTGGCGGCAATCCATCGAACATCACGTAAACGAACATCACGCGAGCTGTTCTATTCACGAAAGAGGGTTTGACGTTCCATGATGACGCCCCGTTATCTATTGCCATTCGATTCGCGTCGTGCCCTCCACCGATTCACCGACGTTTTGGTGATAGGCAGCGGTGTTGCGGGCTTGCGAGCTGCCAATTCGGTTGATCCACACCTTTCCGCGCTCGTCGTCACGAAGGACGTTCTGAGGGAGTCCAACAGCACGTATGCGCAGGGAGGAATCGCCGGTGTTTTGGATCCCGACGATCGCTTCGAGCATCACATAAATGACACGCTGGCGGCGGGGGGGAATCTTTGCAACCAAGCGATCGTAGACATGGTGATCCGACAGGCCCCCCAGAGAATCGAGGAACTGGTTCGCTGGGGAACCGAGTTTGATCGTGAAGATGGAGATTGGGCACTCGGCCGCGAAGGTGGTCACAGCCAGGAGCGGATTGTCCACGCGCGCGGTGACGCTACCGGTGCGGAAATCATGCGAGCGGTCATCGCAAGAACCCGAGCGATGCCGCACATCGATATTTGGGAGAACGCATTTACGGTTGATTTGTTGACACACGAAGGTCGTTGTCGTGGAGCCGTTGTTGTTGGCACCGATGGTCGGCCACAAATGGTGTGGGCCAAGGAGACGATTCTTTGCACGGGAGGCATCGGGCAAGTTTTTCGCGAGTCAACCAATCCGTCGGTCGCTACAGGCGACGGCACTTCGCTTGCGTATCGCGCCGGCGTGCAACTGCAGGACATGGAATTCATCCAGTTTCATCCCACGGTGCTGTATATCGCAGGATCATCGCGTTCGCTGATTTCCGAGGCCGTTCGTGGCGAAGGTGCTCACTTGGTTGACGTGGCGGGGAATCGATTCATGAGCGAATATGATGCCAGGGGAGAATTGGCGCCGCGGGATGTGGTTAGCCAGTCGATCATTAAGCAAATGGAGGTGACCAAACATCCGAGCGTCTATTTGGACTTGTCGCATTTAGATTCGCAGCATGTGATGAATCGGTTTCCGGGGATTGCGCATGCTTGTTCTAAATTTGGTTTAGATATCACACGTGATCGCATTCCCGTTCGCCCCGGTGCGCACTACATGATCGGCGGGGTCACGGTTGATCGGCAAGGACGCTCCAGCATGCCAGGATTGTGGGCGGCGGGTGAAGCGACCAGCAGTGGACTGCACGGCGCTAATCGTCTGGCTAGTAACAGCTTGCTGGAAGGTCTCGTCTACGGAGCGCACGCGGGTGCTGCCGCATCGCGGGCTGCACAAGAGGAGGCGAGTAAAATGGTCGCGCTGCCGATTCGGCATTCGCACCACGAGTCGAATGAATCGTTTGACGTTGCTGATGTGCGGGTTTCTTTGAAAAGCCTGATGGGTCGTTTGGCCGGTGTGCAACGTAGTCCCGATGGTTTGCAGGAAGCGGCCGATTCGATCAGTTCCTTTGCCGCCTACGTGATGCGTCACCAGTTTGACAATGTCGAAGGCTGGGAGCTGCAGAATTTGCTGACGACGGCATCGTGTATTGTGCACGCGGCCTTGGCGCGAACCGAGTCTCGTGGCGTGCATTTTCGCACTGATTATCCCGAGCCGGATGATGAAAACTGGAGACGGCATCTCACGATTCAAATCAATGTCAACGCAGGGCACCCGCAACCGACCGAGATGCTGGATCCAGCCGAAGCCACCCCCGCGACGTTTTCGATGGATGCGGAAGAATGACGCTATCGCTTTGAGCAATCCAATTGGTCGAGCTTCTATGCCAAATGGTCGAGCTTCTGTTAGGTGCGAGTAGACCAAATCGATCGCGGAGTAACCGGGACGCTACGTTACATTCAGGGCGATCCCTGGTATCTTCATGAGCCAAGTCTCTCTTAAACAGAAACGATTTAGACAGGAATACGGCGACTGATGGAAAATCCCGTCGGCAACATGATTCAGGATCACGACGAAGTGCCGTTGGTGGTTCACTCCAA
>CAYUGI010000181.1:0-13855 GCA_964444105.1 uncultured Pirellulaceae bacterium | reverse complement strand
TGTGCACTGCGTTTAGTGCGGTGTAACTCGCGTTTCTTAGAACGCTTTACTCGAAAGAAGTAGAGCCTGTTCCGCAAGGGCTCCAGGCTTGGAATTTGGTGACTGCCATCATGGTTGGAGCCATCTGTACCGGGACCGTTGTTTTGCTGATGGAAAGACGTTGGAGAGGCCCTCCGATGATGCGGCAGCCTGGTCATTGGCTACTCTTGATTCCGACACTCAGAACCAGCGTGATTCTCGCGTACATCATCGTTCTTACCAGCTTGATCGATGATCCGTTCGATAGAGCCACGAAATCGATCTACTTTGGCTTCGCAATTATCGAATTCGCCGTTTCCGCGATGTATGTCTTGGCGTCCTTTAAAAAAGTTGGTGGTGCGTGGCGTATTCTATTTCTCACTCAAGCCTTCGCCATTGTTGCCTCGAGCTTCTTCTACGCGTTGATCGGCTTTGAGTTGTCCGTATGGGGGACGGATCGCATCTTCTTTGTCTTGTCTAACTGGGGCTCCGGAATCACTGCCGTTGCTGCACTCGGGCTGGGCTTGGTGGATCGGTTCGTTGGAAAGCGTCGTGATTGGCTTCACTGGACAGGAGTATTGGCTTTCATTGCGACCACTTTTGTCCTGTTGCTGCGGTTGGTGTTGACTGAGACGTGAGGGGCGAAGGATTGCAGCGATCTATCCTGCATGGACGCTGCGGTGGGTTCGCGATGCAACGGATGTATCGATTGTTTGGAAAGAACGACTGGGCAATCGTTAGCGCCGGTACTCGGCGTGTTAATCTCGGGCTAACCCACACACTTTTGCTCTCTCACTAAAGGAGGGGCGAAGTAGGTTCTTAGACAAGCTGCTTATTCCACAGCGACTCGTCTTCTTATTGAACTTATGTCAATTCCCACTGCTGGAATCGTCTCCAGCCCCATCGTCAACGTCGTGAAAGTGCCGCAAAAGCACTATCGTGTCGCGCTGCCTGATCTGCCCAGCGACTCATTTTGGACCACGGTTGTCACCAGCGCCGACGAACTGGAGCAGCTGGCCGAACCATGGCGGCGGCTTTCGCAGACCGCGATACGTCCCAACGCATTCCTGGACTACGACTTTCTGTCGCCGGCGTTTCGTCATTTGGACTCAGGCGATGTCCAAGTCGTTGTTGTTTGGGCCAAGCAGAAGTCCAACGCAAATAAGCCACCGGTAATCTGTGCTCTGTTGCCGATTCAAAAGCGTCGTTTCTACGGGCTACCGCTGAGGTGTTTCGAGGTTTGGAAACACGACCAGTGTTTTGATTGCACCCCGCTCGTTCGATCGGACTGTGCCGCCGCGGTTTGGGCGTATTTGCTGAACTGGATGAGCGAAGAGCTCGGGGCACAACTTTTTAGCCTTGATACCGTCGCCGGCGATGGAGATTGGTCCAATTTGCTCACCGATGAAATACACCAGTCTTCGCGTGGGATCTTCATGCGAGACCAGTTCACTCGGGCGTGCTTTGAACCGATGGACGACGCCCAGACGTACCTCAACACCAAAGTCGCGAAGAACACCCGCAAGGGCACACTCCGCTTGCGTCGAAAACTCTCGGCAATTGGCGACGTCCAAACAGAACATTTTGGTGGTGATCAATCACCAGCCGGCTACCACACTTTGACACAGCAATTCGTCGAACTGGAAATGGCGGGATGGAAGGGAAAGGCCGAGACTGCGTTCGGTTCAGACTCCCGCTCTGAGGCCTTCTTTCTGGAAATGTGCGGTCGCATGCTTGTCGAGGGCAAGCTAACGATCGCTCGCACAACGCTGGATGGAAAACCGATTGCCATTGCTTGCGATTTGCTCTGCGGTGATCGAGGAGCACACTTCAAAACCACGTTTGATGAATCGCTCCAGCAATTTTCGCCGGGCGTCATCCTGGAAATTGATTCCTTGGAACACTTGCATCATCAGGGCATCACACGTGTCGATTCGTGCGCGGATCCGAATCACTCGATGATCAATCGTATTTGGCCCGATCGAACACGTTTTCAAAGTCTTGTCGTTTCATTGCGTGGGCCGATGTCCCACTTCGCCGTTTCTACCTTGCCGACACTGCAGTGGGCAAGCAAATCGTTAGGAAAAAAATAACACCATGTTGCCAACCACCACTTCAGCAACTGTCTCGGCGACGCAGCACGTTTGTGTCTCTTGCACGGGAGATTGTGATAAGAAACCCGACGGCGGAAACGCTTCACTCCTTAGCAACTTGAACAACGACGACTTTTCCCACTGTTTCAACCGCAGTCCGTTCAAGATCGGCCATCAGCTAAGCCAGCACGATCTGTTCTCGCTATCGTCGCTGATCGAACTTTCCAAAGAGATGCCAGCTGATTCCGTTGAGTACAACGCTGGCGATCTACCGGTCACACAGAATCCTGACGAGACTCCGCAAAATGGGCTTTCGATCACCGACACGATCGAGCGGATCGAGAAATGCGACTCCTGGATGGTGCTGAAGAATATCGAGCAGAATCCTCAGTACAACGAATTGCTGGAAACCTGCCTGGCGGAAGTGAAGCCGTTTGCTGAACTGGTCTCTGAAGGAATGACCCACAAACAGGGCTTTATCTTTATCTCTTCGCCAGGTTCCATGACACCGTTTCATGTCGATCCTGAGAACAACTTCCTGCTACAGATTCGCGGCACCAAAGAAGTTTGGATGTTTGGCCAGGACGATCGAGTGGTATTGAGCGAGGAGCAGATTGAGGACTTTTTCAGCGGAGCGCACCGAAACCTCGAGTTCAAAGAGTCCTATCGCGAGCGTGGCCAAAAGTTTGACCTGCTCCCCGGTGAGGGCCTTCACTTTCCGGTGGTCGCGCCGCATTACGTTCAGAATGGCCCAGAAGTTTCCATCTCATTCAGCATCACGTTTCAAACACAGGATTCTGCGGAGCGTCAGTCGCTTCATCGTTTTAATCGTCAAATGCGCAAGCTTGGTTTGAGTCCTTCTAACGTTGGCGAGAATCTTGCGGCGGATGCGCGAAAGAAAACGCTACTAAGCGTTATGCGATCTGCCAAGCGGATCGTGAAACGAAGCCACTAGGTTCTCTTCGACCAAACACTCGTCGCACTCCGTATGCCAATCCCGACGCCGATTCTGAACTTCGATTCCATCGCACCCGTCGGTGGTTCGGTGGATTACGCGCTGCCAGATGGGAGCGTCACCAGCAAAGTCGCTGACGTGCTGACACTAAGACGAATCACGAAAACCCAAGACTTTGCGTTGCTTCAACCCGACTGGGAGAAGCTCACGCAAGAACCAATGCAGAGTTTTGCTTGGAATTTTTCCTGGTGGCAGCATCTGGGCGGCGACGCGAATTTGCATCTCTATTGCCTGGAACGCGAAGGTGAGCTGATCGCAATCGCGCCTTTGTATCGTGACAGATGGCTTTCACAGAATCGATTGAGGTTCTTGGCCAGCGGAGATGCGTGCACGGACTATGTTCAACTGATCGGCGACCCAAAATGGCATCATGAGTTCGCTCGGTTGATCGTCGATGACCTTGCAATGACAAACCTCTTCTCCGTCATCGAACTTGAAGGCGTCACAGAGAGCTATGTAGCTGACGAATGGAATCGAAAGTTGCGAGAAAACCACTGGAGCTACGCCAAGGAAATCGAACAGAGCTGGGTGTTGGATCTGCCAAGTGACTGGAATGAATTTGTCACGTCATGCTCGAAATCACTGAAGCGAAAAATCCGGGCCGCGCAAAAGCGTCTCGACTCAGGACAGTGCCGCGTTGAATCGACGCGTGATGGACTGGATAAAGAATCAGCGATAGCGACACTCATTGAGTTGCATCAGATGCGTTTCGTTGACAAGGGCGAGCCGGGTGTGTTCAGCGACATTGGCTTCACGAATTTTTTCACGCAAGCGGTCAGCAAACTCATTTCGCGGGGACAGGCAGAGATATTGGTTGCCTATGCTGACCAGAAGCCCTTCGGTGCCCACATCCTTCTGCATGCTGCCGATGGCCCACAATACTATCAGGGCGGCATCGATGTCGAACAAATGAAGCTGGAACCCGGACACCTACTCTTTACGTTTGCAATCCAACGCGCGATCGCGGAAGGAAAATCTCGCTACGATTTCTTACGTGGCAACGAGCCCTACAAGCAATTCTGGGGTGCGTCAGCAAAACCGTTGTGGACGGTTCGTTACGTTGCAAACAAGCTTCGAGCAACCGCGATCAATCGGGCCTTCCTGACGCTCCGGACGGTAAAACACTCGGCCAAGCGACTGCGAAGCTAGACGTCGCTGATGTGTGTGAGCGACTTTGCAAGCAAATCTCGTGCTGCTGTTGGGGTGCAGGGAAGCTAATCGGATAAAGCACTTGCAAGGCAGGGTTGCTCCGACGCCCCGACGCTCCGACGCTCCGCGGCGGAGTGCTGTGCTGGGTTTGGAAGCATGACGCCGCGGAGCGTCGTCACAACGAAAAGGCCGGTTTCCCCAGGGCCAATCACTTATTGAGCTTGGGTAATTTAGCCGCCGTGCGATAGCACCGGTTTTCCTAGGAAACCGGGCCTATCGGCCTGCGGCTAATTGGTACAGTTTGAAATAGTGCTTTGCCCTGCCGGTTTCCCGATTGCGGTTTACGCGTCTTGGCTGGTTTTCCTAAGCTCCTCGCTTTGAAGGAGTCCTGACCACCATCGGCTGAAGGAACGGCAATGTATCGTTGGTTGCTTTGTTTTCGTTATCTGCGGACGCGCTATATCGCGCTCGCATCGATCATTAGCGTGACGCTTGGTGTCGCCACCTTGATCGTCGTTAACAGTGTCATGGCCGGGTTCTCGGCGGAAATGCATGATCGGCTACATGGGCTGGCGTCCGACGTGATGATCGAATGCCACAACAGCGGCGGCATGCCGGATCCCGATGCTCATCTGCGCGAGATCAAAGAAGTGTGCGGCGACAAGATCGCTGGCATGTCTGTCAGTGTGAATGTTCCCAGTATGCTGGGCATCGAATACAACGGCCAGAATATCGCCCGGCACGTTCAACTGATTGGTTTGGACGCTGAGTCGTACGACAACGTCAGCGATTTCGGCAAGTATCTGCTTCACCCCAAGAATCAAACCGACGCAAATTTCGACCTTCGCGAAGACGGGTATCCCGACGAGCGCGATCCCATGCAGCGAACACCGTGGGGCTGGAAGCACCGACGTCACGCGGCGATGATGAACAAAATGCTGGAAGCCGAACGGGCTCGCATTAGCGCGTTGACGACAACCGAAACGGACAAAAGCGCAAGCGCTGGGCCATCGCTTGGCCAAACCTTTTCAGCAGAATTGCTGGCTGACAATGACGGTCAAGCACCTCAAGAAATTGACCCCGCGAAAAAACAATTCCCAGGAATCATCCTAGGAATCGCGACTTGCAGTGCCAAGCTACGTGGCGATGACAACGAAGTCCGCGAACACTTTTATTGCCGCCCCGGCGACGATGTGCGGATGATGTTCCCCAATGCATCGGACAACGCGAAAGTTGTCAATCAGAAATTCACGGTCGTCGATCTGTATGAATCGGGAATGAGCGAGTACGACAGCAGTTTTGCATTTTGCCGCCTGGAAGAACTGCAAGATTTCCGAGGCATGATCGATCCGTCGACCGGCGTTCGCAGCATCACAACCATTCAGCTAAAACTGGTCGAAGGTGCGAATCTGAATGAAGTACGTGATGCACTACGACTTCGCTTTCCACCGGAAATGTACGCCTACAACATCCAAACGTGGCGCGACATGCAGGGGCCGCTGTTGGCCGCTGTTCGCCTGGAAACAATGATCCTGAACATCTTGTTGTTCTTGATTATCGCTGTCGCTGGTTTTGGCATTTTGGCAACGTTCTTCATGATCGTTGTAGAAAAGACTCGCGACATTGGCACGTTAAAGGCGCTTGGTGCGTCAGGCAAAGGTGTGATGAGCATCTTCCTGAGCTATGGACTGCTGCTCGGTTTTGTCGGTAGCGGTGCGGGGCTGCTGGGAGGGATTCTGTTTGTGCAGAACATCAATCGCATTGCGGGCGTGATCGAAAAGATGACTGGCCAGGAGGTGTTCGACCCAACGGTCTACTACTTCAACGAGATCCCGACGATCATCCATCCATTCACGTTGTGCTGGGTCATGCTAGGTGCCATGGCGATTGCCGTGATCGCAAGCGTACTACCAGCGCTTCGAGCCGCCAGAATGCATCCTGTGCAAGCTTTGCGTTTTGAATAGATAAGACAACGACGGCGTAGGCCGTGGGCCGTACGGCGCCGGTCGCACCTTCATTCGTGATACCCGGCCGCTTATGGGTCGCGGCTCACCTAGGCAACGAATCAATCGACTTTCGAGAACCCCCATGACCAATCCATTTGTGCTGCAAGCGTTTAATGTAACCAAGAGCTACCACAAGGATAAAATTGAAGTGCCAGTGCTTCGCGGCGTCGATGTCAACATTGCCGATGGCATGATCACTGCCTTGGTAGGTCGTAGCGGCAGCGGCAAAAGCACCTTGATGCATTTATTGGCAACCTTGGATCAACCCGATAGCGGCGAAATCTACTTCCGCGGTCGCCGCATCGATAATGCGTCTCGCAGTGAACGGGATTCGTATCGCAACAACGACATCGGTATCATCTTTCAGTTCTATCATCTCCTGCCAGAGTTGACCGCGCTAGAAAATGTGCTTGCACCGATCATGATCCACCAAACGGCTTGGAGTTACCTGAAGACTCGCAAGCAAACACGTCTGCGCGCCGAAGCGATGTTGGACCGCGTTGGTCTGCTTCACCGGGCGACGCACAAGCCAAGTGAGATGAGCGGCGGTGAAATGCAGCGATGCGCGATCGCACGTTCACTGATGACGGATCCCAGCATGCTGCTAGCTGACGAGCCAACGGGTAATCTGGACACAGAAACGGGGCGCGACATCTTGAAGCTGTTGCGTGAGCTAAACGGGGATGACGGGCTGACGATCGCCATGATTACCCACGACGATTCGATAGCCGAGGACGCGGACGTGTGCTACCGCATGGAAGACGGCATGGTAAAATCCGGCAAGCCATCGATGCAGGTGGCGTAATTCCTGGTCTCCAGCGGCTGCTGGGTGCCGTCCTGCCGCGAATTGACCTATGAACATCGTCATTCTCCATTGCCACTTCGAGCGTGGGGGAGTCACGCAGGTTGTCGAAAATCACTTGCGATTTCTGCGTCAGTGCTCCGAAGTAGACGACATTTATCTTGTTTCTGGCAACCGGATCAGCGGCCTGTCTAGTGACTCTCTCGAGTCGGCGACCCACGTGTGCATCGAATCGATGGACTACGATTCGATACTGAATCCATCCGGGTCCATTGAAGAACGATCGGCGGCCTTGGCAAACCAGATTGTCGAAGCACTCGCTGCGCATGAAGTCACGGCGGCTGATGCTGTTTTGCATTGGCACAATCATTCCCTGGGCAAGAATGTTGCTGCACCGAGTACGATTACGAAGTTAGCCGCGCAAGACTGGCGATTGTTGTTGCAAGTTCATGATTTTGCCGAGGACAATCGCCCTGGGAACTACTCGGCAATCATTGATGCCTGTCGTGCGGATTCACCCAAGAACGTCGACGATTTCTTGTACCCGGCTTCCGATTCAATTCACTACGCCTCGTTAACGCAGGCGGATTTGCAGGTCTTTTCACAGCTAGGGATGAAATCATCGCGGACTCACTGCCTGCCCAATAGCGTGACCGCAGCAGGTACTGATGCGATGCAGCGCGAAGAAGCGCTCGCGGGACTGCGTCAAACACTCCAGCTTCCCACTGACGCTAGATGGTGTGTGTACCCCGTTCGTGGTATTCGCCGAAAGAATGTCGGTGAGCTGCTGTTGCTCTCAAGATGGCTACCGGAAAACACATACACCGGGATCACGCTTCGTCCGACAACTCCCGTGGAAACGCGTTCATACGACCGCTGGCGTGAACTCGCAACGGCGGTTGCTCCGCACGCTGTGTTTGATGTGGGGCATCGCGAAGAAATCTCATTTGCACAGAACTTAGCAGCCTGCGACTACGTTCTTTCAACAAGTGTCGCGGAAGGTTTCGGAATGGTATTCCTAGAGCCTTGGCTGAGTGGCCGCAGCGTGATCGCGCGCGGCCTGCCAACCGTCGCGAAGGATTTTCAAGCGGCGGGCATCCGTTTTCCACTTCTTTACGACTCCCTGTTGATACCTGGCGATCAAGAGTGGATCGATTCATGTGTGCGGGAAACTCGCGTTGCAAATGAACAAGCTTGGGCCTCGGTGCCAGCTGATTTTCGACCCGAGCTATCGTGGCACTCCGGCGAAGAAGGAACCATTGACTTCGCATTACTGACACCCAAACGGCAGACAGAAGTGCTGCAACGTCTCGCTGACGACAGCGGTTTTGAACGTGACGCACGTCAAGCCAACGCGGAGCTGTGTGCAAAACTCGCTCAGGATCCGGATGCAGGTATTGTAAAGAAGAATGCACAACGAGTCCGCGATTTCTACTCGCCTGATGCTCAAGGCAAGACGCTGCTAACTGCGTATCGAAGCGCTTTTGCTTCGTCGTCAGGCGGCCAGTTGCCTGCAGTTCGAATCGCGACGGCGTCGGCAATCGATTGCGTCAGTGCCATGCGTCCTTTATTCCCATGTCGAACCGAAGAGTTTTCGGATGTCTAAGTCGAGTGATCTTTCGAGTGCTGTGGTTCAGCACCGCGCGCCACTAGCTCCCATCGCAACCGATGTCGAACCGCGGTTGGTTGTTCTGCCAGAAGTTCGCGCTGTGATTTTTGATGTGTATGGCACGTTAGTGGTCAGCGGGAGTGGCGACGTCGGCTCCGCTGATACGAATGATCCCAGTGATCAAATGGGCGATGCGTTTGCTGCGGTGGGTGTTTTTCCGCCTGTGCTAGAGATTCCAAGCTACGGTCCCCGGCTTCGGCAAATAATTAAGGAGTCCAACGAAACACGAGTGAGCGACAGTTGCCCCAAGCCGGAGGTGGACATTGTTGCCGCTTGGCGATCGATGCTCGCAGAAGTTGGCCTGAATGATTTGGCCGAAGACACCCCACTGGTAGTGAAATTGGCCGCGGAATACGAAGCGAGGGCCAACCCAACGTGGCCGATGCCAAATGCGACGAAGCTGCTTCACCAGCTTCGATCAGCGGGCAACCCGATGGGGATCGTTAGCAATGCACAGCAGTTTACGCTGTCTCTGGTGGCAGATCTGGCCCCCGAAACTGGCGACCACAGCGACCTGAGGGGTGTCGGATTCGATCTAAACTTATGTTTTTTCTCCAACCGATTTCGTCAATCGAAACCCGGGCCAAGGCTCTTCGATGCTCTAAATGAAGCGTTGTGTCGTCAATCGATTCGACCGGAGCAGGCGATCTACGTCGGGAATGACATGCTTAACGACGTCTATGCGGCGTCTGAAGCGGGATTGCGCACTGCTTGGTTCGCCGGCGATGCTCGTAGCTGTCGGCCTCGCACGGGGGACGAGCGTTGTGATTCGCTGAAGCCAGACATTGTCTTAACAGATCTGCTGCAGTTGCTTTCTTGCATTGCGATGGTTTAAAAGCAGACTTATCAAAAAGGCGTTTCATGCGCCAGCGACAAATCTACGCAAGATCCCGCGACTATCGAGCACGCTATGGGCGTTCAAATTGGATTCATCGGAACTCGTTTCGCAGGCACCGATGGTGTGTCGCTGGAGAGCGCCAAGTGGGCGCAGATATTGTGGGACCACCGCCATGTGAGCCATTGGTATTCCGGGCTGAGTGATCGCGCTGACGATACTTCGATGGTTGTACCGCACGCCTATTTTGGTCACCCGGATATCGAGTGGATTAATCGCCGAGCCTTTGGGACGCGTACGCGAACGGCGGATGTCACTCAGCGTATTTATGCCTTGGCAGACTATCTGAAAGGGACGTTGTACCAGTTCACGCGTCGGTACGATTTGGATCTGTTGATTGTGCAGAATGCATTGTGCATTCCGATGAACATTCCGCTGGGCATCGCAATCACGCACTTCATTGCCGAGACGGGATTTCCCACGATTGCCCACCATCATGATTTCTACTGGGAACGAGATCGGTTCAGTGTTTCGGCCGTAGGTGACATGCTGTCGATGTCTTTCCCGCCCGCGCTGCCGCAGATTCAAAACGTAACCATCAATTCATTTGCGCAGGAAGATTTGGCTCACCGTCGCGGGGTTTCGTCCATCCTGGTGCCCAATGTCTTGGACTTTGAAACCGAACCCGACGCAGTGGATGAATACGCGCAAGGATTTCGCAAGGACATTGGTGTCGCCGATGACGACATCCTGTTTTTGCAGCCAACACGCATTGTGCCACGAAAGGGTATCGAGCATGCCATCGCACTGGTTGCGGCTTTGAAGAATGACCGCTGCAAACTGGTGATTTCCCATGCAAGTGGTGACGAAGGCAATGAGTATTTGACGGCGCTGAAGGAACTGGCTGAAACAAGTGGCGTCGAGATGATTCTGTGCGACCACCAAGTGGGTGACAAACGTGGTTTGCACGAAGACGGATCCAAAATCTACACGCTGGGCGATGCGTACTCACAAGCGGATTTCATCACTTACCCCAGTTTGTACGAAGGATTTGGAAACGCTCTCTTGGAAGCGTTCTACTTTCGCAAGCCCGTGCTAGTGAATCGCTACTCGATCTATGTCGCAGACATTGAACCCAAAGGTGCCAAGGTCATTGCGATGGATGGTTACTTGACGAAAGATGTTGTTGCCAAAGTCCAGCGGATTATCGAAGACGAACAGTATCGCGAAGAGATGGTGGACTTCAATTACGAAATCGGCAAAGCCTTTTTCAGCTACAGCGTCCTTCGTCGTAAACTGCGCGCCTTGGTGACCAACTTCACCGGTTCGGATAACCTCTAGTTTTTCCATCTGTGAGCGGTGATCGAAAGTCACCTCACCGTGACGCTTATCCCACCACACGGCCATGTTGATGATCGATCTGATAAAAGAAATCTACGGCGAAGTTCCCGATAGCTTACTCTCTGGACTGACGGAGCTTTGCGAGAGCTCCGACAAAGCGGACCGCAGCGCAGATCTATGGACAGAAAAAGACGTTGTCTTGATCACATACGCGGATCAAGTTCGTGCAGATTCCGGCACGCCGCTGGAAGCACAGCAAGCTTTTCTTTTGGACTACGCCGTTGACCAAGTGATCAACTGCGTCCACCTCCTACCGTTCTGCCCTTATTCCAGCGACGATGGATTCTCGGTGATCGACTATCTGGCAGTTGATCCGGATTCCGGCGATTGGAATGACATTGCAAACCTAGGTGACATCTTTGACCTGATGTTTGACTTGGTTTTGAACCACTGTTCGCAGCAGCATGAGTGGTTCCAGCGGTATCTCGCTGACGATCCGGCAATGAAAGATTTCTTCATCGACCAAGACCCGGAGGTTGATTTATCGGCGGTGACGCGACCACGAAGTTTGCCTTTGTTGTCGCCCTACGAATCGCCATCAGGAACGAAAAACGTTTGGACCACCTTCAGCGCTGACCAAGTGGACCTGAATTACGGCAATCCGACGGTCATGCTGGAGATGATTCGCACGCTGGTCGAATACGCTCGACGAGGCGCGCGGATCATTCGGCTAGATGCGATCGCGTATCTGTGGAAAGAGCCTGGTACGAATTGCATTCACTTACCCCAGACGCACGCTGCCGTGCAATTGATGCGTCACGTTCTAGATCGAGTCGTTCCCGGCACGTTGATCTTGACCGAAACCAATGTGCCACACGAAGAGAACGTGAGCTATTTCGGCGACGGGCTAAACGAAGCCCACATGGTCTATCAATTCAGCCTGCCGCCGTTGCTGCTGGATGCGATTCACAGCGGCCAGACTTCAGCGCTGAAGAACTGGCTTGAGTCGCTTAACCCGCCGACGCAGCAGACAACCTTCTTTAATTTCACGGCTTCGCACGATGGCATCGGAGTGCGTCCGCTGGAAGGAATCGTCCCACCCGAACGCGTGCAGAGGCTTGCTGAAGTTGTGCGATCACATGGCGGTCGCGTCAATACGCGGCGCAACGCCGATGGCACCGATAGTCCTTACGAACTGAACATCACCTACTTGGATGCGATCGCGGATCGAGCAACTGTTTCGCCAGCGGAGCATTCACGTCGTTTCCTTGCCACTCAGGCGATCATGCTGGCGATGCAGGGCGTACCGGCCGTCTACTTCCACAGCTTGGTGGGTTCACCCAACGACATCGAAGGCATGGAGTCCTCCGGTCAAAATCGCCGTATCAATCGCCACAAGTACGAACGGTCAGAACTGGACGACGCCTTGGCATCACCCAATTCATTGCAACGTCGCGTATTTGATGGCTACCAGCGACTGCTTAGCGAACGAACACTGCAGCCAGCGTTTCACCCCAATGCTTCTCAGACGGTCTTGGATCTACCCGGTGACGGGCTGCTAGGATTCGTTCGCGAGACTGCCAGTGGAGAATCGATTGTCATCTTGGCGAATTTGACAAGCAAGCCACGGCAGATCGACGCTGGTGCGACATCGCATCGAAACGACGTTTTGGCGTTAGAAGATTTGCCCGCAGGCGAGCCCATTCCGATGCGGCCATTCCAAGTCCGCTGGCTGACGACTTAGTCATCGCAAGTCAGCCCTCGCAAAATCCGATCCAACAGCGATGACAGCGGGTTTCGATGCCTCTTGTTCTATCTGGGTGATTCGTCTCGACCGTTTAGCCTTGCGGAAATCGATTTGCCGATCGCCTTGAAAGGCAGAATCGTCTGGGCGATAAATGTTTGCGGGTACTCTTCGACCCCATCAAAACCCAGTGACAGCTGAGACGTATCGGCTGGTTCTGTCGGTAGATAGAACGTGCCGAAAATGATGTCCCACACGATCAGTGTATCGCCAAAATTGACGTTGCCGCGTTTGTGGTACTCATTTTCGTGATGCCAGATATGCAACTGGGGCGTGTTGATGATGTACTTCAGTGGACCGATAGGAAGTCGCACATTGGCATGGGTCAGATTGGAAAAGATCGTTGCAAACAAACCCACGTAGATCATATTCGTGACACCAAACCCAACCATGCTGAGCGGTACATACGAGAAAAATTGGTAGATCAGCCGTTCACCGAAATGCAGACGCGCCGCATTGAACACGTCAATCTGAGGAGCGGAATGGTGGATTTTATGAAACTCCCATGCCCATTCAAACTGATGCAGAAGTCTGTGGATCCAATAGCTGACTAGTTCCATGGATAGCAATAGTAAGATCAGACGCATCCAGGTCGGCATTGCAGATAGCTCAATCGCAACCATGTTCTCCACGCCAAAAACGTCGTAGAGAAAATTGTCGAATGCGGCAGCCGTTACGGTACAGAGGGCAGTCCCAAATAATCCCCAGAAAAATACATAGCTGAAAACGGTGTAAATCACATCTAGCCCGATGCCATCTCGGAATCGCGGTTGGTCTTTCCGCCAAGGGAGCATCCACTCCCAAAGGAATATGCAGGTGATTACAACGAACACGGGGAAGAAAGGGTGTCCAATGGAAGGAGCCGTACCGACGGTCTTTAGATCCTCACCGAGGGCCTTCCAATGGTCTTTTTGCGTTTGAGCGTAAAAACTCCAGTACGAATCGATAGGAGTTCGGCGAGTTTTGGCGATGCTATTTAGCTCAGCAAGCGTTTTTTCGATCGCCAAAAAGGGATCATTGCGGCGAAGCAACGGGAGGGTGGTGCCGTTGTTTACCCGCAGAATTCTCTCCGCGTCGCGACGGTCCCAACCCGGTGCAGCGTACATTCCGCAGACGTTTCGAT
>CAYUGI010000180.1:0-13947 GCA_964444105.1 uncultured Pirellulaceae bacterium | reverse complement strand
CCTGCGGGCTTTCGTGAGATCCTGCTGCCCGAAGGCTCAGGAGGTTGACGACGTCATGCAGGAGGTGAGCATCGCGGCACTGAGGAAATTTTCGACACTTGACGATCACGCCGCGTTTGGGGCATGGGCTTGTTTGATTGCCAGATATGAGCTGCTTTCTGCCCGACGACGATTCGCGCGAGATCGGCTCGTCCTCTCCGAAGACATCGTGCAGTTGATGGCCGAAGAAGCCGCGGAGGAGGTGTCGCTAAGAGAAGAGCAGTTGCGAGTCCTTGACCAATGTGTGGCCAAGCTGCCAGCGGAACGTCGCGAGCTTGCGATGACCGCGTACGCGAAAGACATGACGATTCGAGAGCTTGCAAAAAGACTAGAGCGTACGGAAGGATCGCTCTATCAGCTCCTGGCCCGAATTCGCAAAGAACTCCACCGCTGTATGACTCTGCATTTGCAAGGGGCGAATCATGAGTGAGTTGAATGAAACGCAATTGGACCTGATCCATCGTTATCTGGACGGTGTAATCACCGATCAGGAGTTTGCGTCGCTTGAGCAAATGCTTCGTGAGAGCAAACAAGCTCGAGCGGCGTTGCGATCACTGGCGACGATCGATGCGAAGTGGCAGCAGTTTGCAGAAGACGAGTTGCTAGATGGTAACCCGACGCGTCAGCGAGGGACCGGCTCCAGCAATGAACAGAACGATGAATCCCTCGCTGACGCGTCGGGTTACCTTGATTCGCGGCGATCCATTCCGATGTGGCTGGCGTTAAGTGCCATCGCAGCTTCTCTGGTGGTCGGAGCGCTAGGATGGTTCCGTGGTTCGGATAAATCACAATCAGAAATAACACCAGGGATCGCCAAAGTCATCCGGATCGATGGAAACGGGAGCTTTGCGGCAGGCGATGAACTTTTTTCCGACCAGCAGCTTACGCTTGCCGACGGATTGATCGAAGTGGCGTTTCGCGAAACGGGTGTGCACATGATCGCGACTGCTCCACTGAGCATGAGGCTGGATAGCGATCAGCGAATTACGCTTGGCCAGGGCCAAGTCAAGCTGGTCGTTCCGCCGCAGGGCGTGGGATTCGTTGTCGATACGGCTCAAAAGAAGTTTGTCGATCTGGGAACGAGTTTTGTTGTAACTGCAGACGCAAAGGGTTCTAAGGTCTTGGTTCTGGACGGGCAGATCTCGGTCGATGATCACGAAGGCACCACTAAAGACCTGATGCATGAAGGCGAGTTCGCCCGGTACGATCGCGATGGAAAGCTTAAAAAACGCAGCCCGTCGCGCGAGTCATTAGCTTTGCCTGAGCTAACTTTCGCGGGAAGCAATCCCGGCGAAGGCTCTCTCAATGGTCAGGTGTTCGGCTATGACCCGTCCAGCGGACCGCAGAAGATGCAGCAGGCGAAAGACGTTATCGGCAGCGTGATGCTGCCGCTGATCGAATCGAAGTTTGCAGATACAGCTTGCTTGACAGCGTTCAAGCAAAGCGGGCATGTTGGCTTTCATGGGATTGCGGGTGCCTACCACAAGTTCACAGATCGCTCGGGCCTCGCTCCTTATGATCGCGACGGAGGTTGGATGGCATGGTATCACGGTAAAGTTCGTCCGCCGCAGTCGGGGCGATATCGTTTTTGGGGTTACGCCGACAATCACCTGATGGTTGCGATCGATGGCAAGCCGGTCTTTGAAGGATCACGTCGTGAGTCCCACTTTAAACATCTTGGGATTCCAAGAACAAACAATCCAGCTTTGCCGTGTCTGATCGCGCGAGCGGGCTTTGCCAACAGCGACTGGATCGAGTTGTCGGGCGATCCCGTTCAGCTTGATATCTTGTTCGGAGAAGTCGGCGGCAACATTACGTCCGGTCTGCTGCTCGTTGAGCGGGAAGGGGAAGCCTACGAGGAGACGTTCTGGGGCCAGCCGAAGTGGCCTCTGTTTTTGACCGAAGCTCCAACAACAAATGAAGCCATTGAGTTCAAGCGACTGCTGGATCATTTGGAACAGAGGACGATGGGCTCGTTTTCTATTTCGGAAGAGGCGGTGTGGAAGGTGGCTGAGTGATGCTCACACAAAGCCACGAAGACACCAAGCATGCGACTGATCGCTTTGAGCCTTTGTGACTTCGTGAGAGATTCCAGGACGAATTCGTTATTCAATCTACGCACGTTGATAACCCGACACGTGAGTTTTGAAGTTGCGCTAATTTGGTAACCCGACGCGTCAGCGAGGGAAAATCGATCTTGACCTGTCCCTCGCTGACGCGTCGGGTTACCGATAACCAATGTCACACGCAAAAGCGCAACTTCAAAACGCGTGAGCGAGGGGCAGCACAAATCCCTCGCTTACGCTTCGGGTTACCATCTAACTTCGATCCCCTACGCGACCTTGATCGTTTTGCGAAGCAAAATTCCGGAGCTGAGACTCGTGAACTTAAATTGGATCCTATTTGGATTTCTATCGTCGCTCTTGCTTACGTTTTCAGATGTCACAGCTGAGGATGGAATCGCAAGTCACGGACTTGTTG
Source organism: uncultured Pirellulaceae bacterium (assembly GCA_964444105.1). Classification (GTDB taxonomy): domain Bacteria; phylum Planctomycetota; class Planctomycetia; order Pirellulales; family Pirellulaceae; genus K23-9. The sequence continues at coordinate 11,427 of CAYUGI010000180.1, read as the reverse complement.
GACTGCGTCCCTTGCCGCGAACCGCAGCGCTGGACCATGGGCACCATCACGGTGGATCTTGGGCTGGGACGCCAACGTTTGCCGAGCAGAAGGGCAAGTATCCTTTCGTGGCCGAAAACCTGGATCGAGTGATGGGATGGCTCGACGGAGATTTCAAGACCAAGCGTGTTTTCTTTGAACACTATTGGGGGCTCAGCGAGAAACGCGATGATCTGAATCCGGAAAAGAACCTGCTGGTCAAGACAATCCGCAACTGGGAATCACGCGGCGCTGAGGTCGATCACATTCTCATTTGCCGAGAATATGACCTAGCGATCAACCGAGGTCACAAAGATGCCAAGCCAGGCCCTTTCAAAGAAGACACCCGCATCATGTATGCGAAAGATTTTGATGATATTCGCGCCATGTTCGCGAAGGCTCACAAGCAGGAGCTTCTCAAGCACGGCAATTACAAACTGATCCAAATGGTTCAAGAACCTTCGTTCTTTGCGACCGACAGTCGTTTCCAGCCGATCATGGATCGATGCGAGGGGATCGCCTACGAGTGCCACCAATTCAATCGTCATTGGCCACTGGAAACAGGATGGGGGAAGCCCGAGAAAGTCATCAAGGGAGCCAAGTGGACGCTCGCCCAAGACAAGGAATACATCTTTTACTACGGCCCGATCCGCTGGAAGGGAAAGGTATACTACGAATTCATGGAACGCGATTGGTTGAACACGTTATGGCAAGCTGGACTTCCCAAACACCATCCGAAGATGCACTACTTTCTGAACACATTTCCGCACGCCGATGGCCGCGGTCGTCCCGTCGGCCCAGAAACGAATCCTCACTCTGTTCTGGGTTTCACCAAGTGGGTGATTGAAGAGATCAAGACGAATCCACCACAAAGTCGGAGTGGAACGGAGTGACGTTATCGAACAGACGGTCTACATAGCGGCTTTCCAAGAGTCACTTTCAGATGCACCTCACGAAAAAGCACCACTTTCAAACAACTACAACATGTACTCTGCACGCGTAAGGTTTCTAGCGGTTTCGATTGCACTTCTCTTCGGAGTGACAAACGCAACCGCTACGGAATCACTAGGCTCTCAACCCAACGTCGTGATGATCTGTATCGACGATCTCAACGACTGGGTTGGGTTTCTCGATGGTCACCCACAAGCGATCACGCCGAACATGGATGCGCTGGCTCGGCGGGGACGAATCTTTGCCAACGCACATTGTGCTGTTCCGGTGTGCTCGTGTTCACGAGTCAGCGTGATGTCGGGAGTCGCGGCGACCACTCACGGAAGTTATGAAATCGGGCCCAAGTACGAGCAGTTGCCGGCTCTTGCCAAAGTTCCAACCATTCAGCGGTACTTCAAAGACAACGGCTACTACACACTCTCCGGTGGCAAAGTGCTACACCATGGTTTCGGTGGGCGGTTAGTCGAAGACATTGACCGGTCGCTCGGCCGAAAGAAAGCACCAAGGCCGAAGAAACCAATGAACCGCCCCGATCATTGGAGCGGCGCGTGGGACTGGGGAGCGTATCCAGCAGATGATGCCGAGATGGGAGACTTTCAACTGGCGAAGACCGCAGCCACCGCGCTGCAGGAAGACTTCGGTAAGCCGTTCTTCATGACAGTCGGCTTCTTTCGTCCGCACGTTCCTCTTTTTGTTCCGCCCAGGTGGTTCGATCTTTATGACGCAGAAGAAATCGTTCTGCCAAAGAATCCGAAGTCGGACCTCGACGACCTGCCGCCGAATTTCCTGAGCATCAACGATTTTGCGGTGGCTCCGACTCATGCCGAGGTCATGAAGCACGACAAGCGACGCAGCATGACACACGCTTATCTGGCGTCGATTAGCTTCGTCGATCATTGCGTTGGCACGGTTGTGGATGCTCTGGCGTCCAGTCCTCATGCTGACAATACGATCGTCGTGCTGTGGAGTGACCACGGCTTTCATTTGGGCGAGAAACAACACTGGGCCAAACGCACGCTGTGGGAAGAGTCCACGCGCGTTCCGCTATTGTTTATCGGCCCTGGAATCAAATCGGGTGAAGAATGCCGCGAACCGGCAAGTCTGATTGATATTTACCCGACGCTGGTTGAAATGTGCGGCCTGCCGGCGAATCAGCATCTCGAAGGCGTTTCTCTGGTGCCTCAACTCAAAGATCCCTCCACGCCCGGGGAACAACCAGCAATCACATCATCCTACTTTGGCAATCACTCTGTCCGCAGTCGTGACTGGCGACTGGTCGTTTACGAAGATGGCCCAGAGGAACTCTACGATCATCGAACCGATCCAAATGAGTTCAAAAACCTCGCAGGCGATCCGGCGCACAAGGCGATTCGTGATCAGCTTGCCAAATGGATCCCCGACGATCAGACGCCTGAGTTCAAAGAAAAGTCCGAGCGATTGCGCAGACGCAAAAAGTGACACCAACACGCTTCAAGAACGGTAGCATGGGTTCAATAGCTGAAACGCAGAGTCGGTCCGACAGGCGCGCTAACGAGAATACGCGGGACTGAGGTCTCATAGGGTCGGCAAATTACGGGCACCATGCAAACCCGAAGCGTGAGTTTTGAAGTCGCGCGTTTCCCACTCGAAATCGATTTCGTGCAGGAAATACCAGCACGAAGCGCAAGCGAGTGAGTTTATGATTTTGTGTTTTTACGGTCGTTCAGATTGCAGAAAAACTGGGATTCACTCGCTTGCGCGTCGAGCTAGTATGAAAAGGGCAACTTCAAAAAGCTAATCCCTCGCTGACGCGTCGGGTCACCAAAAACGTTGATCCACTGTCGAGTCATGCGAACAGATCCAGCACGGGTTCGCCTTTGTGAGCTACCGTGAATGGTCGACCGGTTGGGCTGAAGAGTTCCTTCTTGATGGGAATGCCCAGTGCGTAGGCAATCGACGCGTTGAAGTCCGGGATCGTCACGGGATTCTCATCCACTTCTTCTGCACCCGCGGTCGTTTTGCCGTAGACGTACCCACCTTTGAACCCGCCTCCGGCCAGAACGCTGGTAAACGCCTTGGGATAGTGGTCGCGGCCGCGGTTCTGATTGGTGATCGGTGTGCGACCAAATTCAGTGGTCAGCACAACGACTGTGTCATTCAGCTTTCCGACTCGCTGCAAATCATCAAGCAACGCACCGACGGCGCGGTCCATCGTCCCGCACAGCAATGGCATTGATGTGAAGTTGTCGGTGTGAGTGTCCCAGCCGGTGTAGCTGACTTCGACCGTACGAACATTGCTTTCGATCAGGCGGCGAGCGAGCAGGCAACCTTGCCCGAACGGGTCTTCCCCGTACCGAGCCTTCGTCGCTTTGTTTTCACGATGAATGTTGAATGCGGCAAGGTCTTCGCTCTCCATCAGACGGACGGCATCTTCGTACATGTCGCCGTAAGCCCGGATTGGCTTGGAGTGATATCGCTCCAAGAACTCTGCATCCAAATCGCTGGCCAAACTTCGCCGGCGGTCAAAACGTTCCTGTTTGACTTTACTGCGTGAATACTTCAGGCCGTCTTTGGGCTCGCTGATCGCCAACGGCTCAAAGGCAGGTTCAAAGAAGCCGCCGCTGCCATGAAAGCGACTTTCTTTTCCAATGAAGACGGAACCTGGCATCGTTGGGTTCAGCTTGCCGTGAGCTGTTTGTGCCCACGCGCCGATCCCCGGATGGCGAATCGTGGCGCGTTGCTCGTAGCTGGTGTGCATGAAGTAGTTGCCCTTTTCATGATCGCCAGCGGTCGATGTGAGCGAATTGACAACGCAGAGCTTATCGGCGTGGCGAGCAAGATTGGGTAGGTGACTGGAAACGCGAATTCCATCAACGTTGGAATTGATCGCCCGCGTCGAACCCCGGTTTTCATGATCGGGCTTCAGATCGAACGTATCGATGTGACTCATGCCGCCTGCCATGAACAGGTAGATCAGTTGCTTGGCGGGCTTGTTGCGCGGTGTGGGTTCTATTGCGTCTGTGTCAGCGAAAGCTCCGGTTGCACGAACGCCCAGAAAGCTGCTGGCAGCAAGCTGAACGAAACGCCGGCGATCGAGATAGGATTGTTTGTCGGTCATATGTTGAAAACTGTAAATGGTTCAAAAACACCTTTGGCAACCCGAAGCGTAAGCGAGGGATCTATCGGCAACGCTTTATTATTCGATCCCTCGCTTACGCTTCGGGTTACCAAGAAAATTCGTGAGGCTGCCTTTACTGAATGAATAAAAACTGACGGGAGTTGAGTAATGCCCAGACGAGATCTTCCAGAGTTTCGTCACCATACTTTTCGTGGTCGGCGAGGATGCGAGTTGTTTCTCCGTCCGTTGGTTCTCGCGTCAACATGGCGCGGTAGATGACGGCAATCTTGTCTACCGGGCTCTTTGCTTTCTTAAGCTGTGACCCCAGCAACGAGTTACGATTATGAATGGCAACAGCCAGTGGGCTGTTCAGCAGATATAGCGACTGAGGCACCGAAGCGTGTGACGATGCATTTTCGATCGTGTCTCGATCCGACTGGCCAAAGTCGCGAAGGAAGTGACCGCGACGCGCGGGTGACTCCAGGTCAACAGCGCGGGCCATTTGACGTGCGACTTCGCGGAAGTCTTTCAGCTGATCATGCTCCTGCTTGAGCCAGCGTTTACGTTCCTGTTCATCCAGATCCTTGGGTGGCTTACGAGGTTTGGCGGCCTTGATCAAATCAAGCGTTTCCGCCGTGTCGTTCTTCGGCTGTACCGAGGTCATGCTCATCATCATCTCGCCAGCACCGGACGACTTCACATCGACAAAAACCGTCTCGCGATTCTTCTCTTCGATCTCTCGCGTCTTTTGTTTCAACTCCTCCGTTAACTGCTCCGCCTTCTCGTCCTCGCCCGCATCGTAGGCGGCCACGATCAGTTTCTGGTATTTCTCCTGCTCCGGCTTGAACGCACGCAGGCGTGCACCGGCGATCTTCATCCGCTGCAACACTTCTTCCGTCGGTCGAACCTCCAGACTGTGATGCTTGGCTTTGGTTTCGGCGATGCGACGCAGCAGCTTGGCCCGATTCGGCGTGTGTGTGTCAATGTTGGGCAAAACAAGCGTGGCGATTGAATCCCAAAGTTGTTCAGCACTCATTCGAGTCATCAACGGTCCTGTGAAATCAAACGGCGTTCCCATCGAATGGTCTTTACCATGCATCTCACGACGGAACAGCTTGGTGTGAAACAGCACGCTTTGGAATTTACGAATGTCGTAATCGACTTCCCGCATCAAGTCTTCCAGAAAGCTCAACAACTCGGGCATCTCGATGTCGGTTGCGTCGTTCAGGTCATCCACGGGCTCAAAGATTCCGTGACCGAACGTACGTTTCCAGATTCGATTCACGATGACTCTTGTGAATCGCGGGTTATCAGGCGACGTGAGCCACTGAGCGTACGCGTTTTTGCGAGTCGTTTGGTCGGCCTGCGGCGGGACTTCAGCCCCGAACATTGTGCCGGGCAAAACGATGTCATGAGGTTTCGCGTCGCTGTATTGATAGTCGTGCGGCAGTTTCAAAGGCCGGTCGAGGTGTCGAACCTGAGTGTAGGTGATGTGATTGCCAAGTTTAGAAATGTTGTAGCGAGTCGGCTCGTTGAATTCCGCCAGTTTCTTTTCGGCCGCCATGCCAGCGGCCGCGTGTTTGCGAAACTGCGCTTCGGTTAGATTGTGTTTCTCCAGAAACTTGACGCCGTAATCTTTGCTCAGGAACTTGTCAATCTGTTCCTCAAATCGAAAACGTGGAAACCGCTCGATCGGAATCGCGTCCCGGTAGGCTTGCTTTTCTTCTTCTGATAACACTCCAAGCATCTTGCTGCGGTTCACTCCACCACCACGATGATCGAAGTCGTAGGTAAAGGCCGCCATCTTGAAGAAGTCCATTTGCGTCCATTCATCGAACGGATGGTCGTGGCACTGAGCACATTCAAGACGCGTGCCCAGGAAGACGCGAGCCGTATTCGACATGTTGTCCAGAGGCATTCCTGTGTCGCGGATGTAGTAAGCCGCGGCGGGGTCGTCGAAGACAAGTCCGTGGCCACTGACAATACGCCTGGCAAATTCGTCGTATGGCGTGTTGCTGTGAATCTGTTGACGAATCCATTCGCGATAGACCAACGCCCAGTGATGTCCGGACGGAACGCGCAGCAGGTCGGCCCAGAACTGGAAGTGATGCGCGGTGTAAGCCGTGTCGTTGGCCAGCAGTTGCTGAATCAGAGCGGAGTGCGTGTCGGCACCGCTGGAATTCAGGAAGTCGGCGGATTCGGAAGCGGTTGCAATGCGGCCGATGATGGAAAGGTAAGTGCGGCGAACAAACTGCCCATCCGTGATTGTGGGGTTCGGCTTGAGTTTCTTCGACTTCAGGTGCGCGAAGACGAACTCGTCGACCTTGTCGGCGGCCTGTTTGTGATCGAACGGGTCATTAGCAAAAGCAGGGGCAGCGGTGCAGACGATGCCAAGTGTAAGCAATAGGACTGCGGCTGAATGCGATCGTTTTACCGGTAGCCGCAGGCGTCGTTTAATACTGACTTTCAAGGTGCTCATCGCTTCCGATAACCCGACGCGTAAGAACATTTTGCATGAAGCGTCGCAAGTCGCTGCCACACAACAGGTAACCCGACGCGTTAGCGAGGGAAAATCGATCTTGCTTGATCCCTCGCTAACGCATCGGGTTACCTATTCAATTATATCAACAGTCCGTCAAGACTCTCACTGTCACCTCAAAACCAGGAGGCAAAAGTGGGTACATGATAAATGAAAACCTTACTCAAGGCTGCGTTTCATCCCTTGCCTCCGTATTTGTGCGTTAGATTTTTCGCTGACCGGTAGCAGATAAACGAACCCTAAACAGAGGACCGCAACGGCAGTCTCCATTGCTACCTCGCTCATTCGTCAAATCACACACCGCTTGAGAACAGAACCAGATGACGAAATCAACAATCACTGCATTCGGGATAGCGCTTGTTGCCTGTTCATTAGCTTGCGCCGAATCTATAGCACCGCCTAACGTTGTCCTGATTCTTTCTGACGACCAGGGCTACACCGATTACGGATTCATGGGGCATCCACAAATCGAAACACCGAATCTGGATAAGCTTGCCAGGGAAAGTGTGTTGTTTCGGCGCGGGTATGTTCCGACGGCGCTGTGCCGCCCCTCGCTGATGACGTTGATCACTGGTCTCTATTCACATCAGAACAGAACGACGGGAAACGATCCAGCAGGTACTCCGGCGAACAAGGCTCACGCTGAGAAAGCGGGCAAGAACGCGCGTGAACTGTTGATCTCGCACATCGACAAAACAGGATCACTTCCGAAGTGGCTGGCAGAGAAGGGATACGTCAGCCACCAGAGCGGCAAGTGGTGGGAAGGATCGTATCAGCGGGGCGGATTCACTGAGGGAATGACTGCTGGGTTTCCGAATCCGCGTGGACGACATGGCGATGCGGGACTGCAAATTGGCCGCACCGGGATCGAGCCTGTCACGGATTTCATCGATCGAAGTGTGGCTGCGGACAAACCGTTCTTTGTCTGGTACGCGCCGTTCATGCCACACACGCCCCACACTCCTCCGGCACGACTGCTGGAGAAATACAAGGCGAAGGGCGTTCACGAGCGAATCGCGAAGTTCTACGCGATGTGCGAATGGTTTGATGAAACCTGCGGTGCGTTAATCAATCACATTGATGATTCTGGCATCAAAGAAAACACGCTTGTGCTGTACGTTTGCGACAACGGCTGGATTCAGACCGAAAAAGGCAGCTACGCACCACGATCCAAACGCAGCCCGAACGAACACGGCACACGCACGCCAATCATGTTCCGCTGGCCGGGAACGATTCAGCCAGCCGATCGCCCTGAACTCTGTTCATCGATAGATTTTGTACCGACCATTCTTGCGGCCGCTGCGGCGAAAGGACCACACGACTTCCCGGGACTTAATCTGTTACCGGAACTGAAATCCGGAAAAGCCATTGAGCGAGATTCGTTATTCGGCGAATCTTTCGCGCACGACATCGCCGACATCGAAAACCCGCAGGCTTCTTTGTTGTACCGCTGGGTGATCAAAGGTCACGACAAGTTGCTACTGACCTACGATGGCGCACCAGGAAAGATGAAGTATCCGCCAACCAGCGGCGAGCCTCAGCTTTACGCTCTGGGGTCAGATCCGGGCGAAAATACAAACCTCGCCAGTAAGAACCGCCAACGAGTCAAGCAGCTCAGTGGACTTTTGGACCAGTGGTACGTGGCGGATCAACGGCAGGTGGGCAAGTTTACGGCGTCGGCTCCCAGGCCAGAAAAACGAAAACCCAAAAGACCCATCAACAAGGAAACCCGACGCGTAAGCGAGGGATCGAAAAACCAAGTTGCGACCGCAGATCCCTCGCTCAAGCATCGGGTTACCAGTGAAACGGCCTCTGCCGAGAACAAACGCAACACCAAGCCCAACATCCTGCTGCTTTACGCTGATGACCAGCGCAATCACACGCTTGGATGTGCCGGCCACCCGATCGTGAAGACTCCCAATATCGACGCGCTGGCCAAAGGGGGCGTACGATTCGAGAACGCGTTCGTTTCCACATCGACTTGCTGGGTCGGAAGAGCGTGCTTGTTCACGGGTTGCTACGAACGCAAGCATCTCTACCGCGCGGCTCCCGGCCCGCTTAACCCTGCACTTTGTGAGTCGTCTTACTTTGCAGTCTTGAAGCACGCCGGTTATCGCACGGGGCACCTTGGCAAAGAGCACGTCAACATCTCGGCGGAATCTGCGGCGGCGATGTTTGATGTCCGCCAAAGGCTGGGGCGTAAGCCGTATTTCAAAAAGCAGGCTGACGGAACGGAGCGACACGAAACGCAGATCCTTGGCGACTGGGCAATCGACTTTTTGAAAGCGCAGCCAAAGGACCAACCGTTCTGTCTGCAGCTCAGCTTCAACGCGACTCACGCCGAAGACGGCGACAAGCGACCAGGCATCGGTCATTACCCATGGCCGAAAGTCACCGATGGCATGTACGAAGATCAGCAAATGCCACTTCCTCACTTGCGCGATCCAGCGATCTACGATTCGCAGCCAGATTTTTTGAAGAAGTCGATCAACCGGCAGCGTTACTTTTAACGCTGGGACACGCCGGAAAAATACCAGACGAACATGCAGGCCTATTTTCGCATGATCAGCGGTATCGATCATGTGGCTGGGCGTTTGATGAAGCAGCTTGAATCGCAGGGCATGGCCGACAACACGATCATTATCTACACGGCCGACAATGGCTACTACCTGGGCGACCGCGGCTTTGCTGGCAAGTGGACGCATTATGAACAATCGCTCCGCGTGCCACTGATCATTCACGATCCGCGTTTGCCGGAAAACAAGCGAGGACGTGTGCTGAAAGAACTGGCGATCAATAGCGATCTGGCTTCAACGATGATCGAACTTGCTGGATTGCCAACTCCCAAAGCCCATACAGGTCGCAGTCTTGCACCTTTGCTGCGTGGTGAAGATGCATCCAACTGGCGCGAAGATTTCCTTTGCGAATTCCTGGCCGTGCCCGGCAGCATTCCTCGCTGGGAAGGTGTGCGTCACGAGGATTGGGTCTATGCTCGCTACTACGTCAACGGACCGAATGAGCCGCCGCATGAGTTCCTTCACGATCTGGTGAACGATCCCGATCAGCTCACTAACTTGGCACTGAATATGAAGGAAAGCGATGAGCTGAATGAAATTCGATCCCGCTGTGATAAGTTGATCGCCGAAGCCGGCCCAGCCATGAAGGACGTGGGTGAAGTTCAGCGAACGAAGAGAAAGAAGAAGTAGACCAAGCAAGGTAACCCGACGCGTTAGCGAGGGATCACCGTGACCGCATTGATCCCTCGCTGACGCGTCGGGTTACCATTAGGATCTTATCCCATGAACAACTGCAAATCCTTCCTCCTGTGTTTGATCGGGCTAACCGCATTCGCGACCGTCACCCGAGCAGAAGAACAACGGCCCGACATCGTCTTTATTATCGTTGACGATCTGAACGACTGGATTGGCTGCCTTGGTGGGCATCCAGATGCGAAGTCACCGAACATAGACGCGTTGGCCGCTGGCGGCATGTTGTTTTCGCAAGCCTATTGCAACTCGCCGCAATGTCGGCCTTCACGCACCAGCTTGAACCACGGCATCTATCCCTTCAACACGGGGACGTACTTCAACGCTCGCTTCCGACAGGAATCGAAAATCTCGACGCCGACAATGCAGCAATTCTTTATGGAAAATGGCTATCGCGTTGTCAGTGGCGGCAAGGTCTTTCACGGCAATCCTGGAAAGCACGGCGACGAGTTGTTTCAAAAGCCGAGAGATCCCAAGCCACCCAAAGGGAAGAACAACTTCAATGCCATGGCAGCGCCCAACGACGGCTATGCTCTTGATGTTAAAGACGAAGAGATGAGCGACTACAAAGTTGCTGAGTGGGCAAAGGAGCAATGGAATACGGTCACCGACAAACCGCTGCTGATGACGGTTGGCTTCTTCCGTCCTCATCGTCCGCTGCACGTTCCGAAGCCGTGGTTCGAGAAGTTTCCGCTCGCGTCGATTCGACGTCCCGCAGAACCAGATGGCGTGGACGATTGGGATGACATGCCCGAATTCGCTCAAAGGCTTGCTCGCACACATGCTCACAAATCGCTTCACAACGGGCAAAGTGATCACGAATACATCGTCGCCAAGGACCAGTGGGATGCGACCATTCGAGCCTATCACGCTTCGGTCGCATTCGTTGATCGTCAGATCGGTCGGTTTCTGAAAAGCCTGAAACAGAATCCTCGCGGGCGCGAGACGTATGTCATGCTTGTTAGCGACCACGGTTGGCACTTGGGCGAAAAGAAACACTGGTGCAAAGGAGCGATCTGGGAACAAACAACGCACATTCCCTTCATCGTTCGCGGTCCGGGAATCAAAGTTGGAAGCAAGTGTACGCAGCCCGTCAGTCTGATCGACGTGTATCCTTCGCTAGTCGATCTGGCTAGCTTGGACATTCCTGACGGGCTGGACGGTGCGTCCATCAAGCCTCAATTGGCCAACCCATCCACGCCGCGCGGGCCAGCGATTTCTTCGTACGGTGAAGGCAACACTTCGATCCGCACGGAACATTGGCGCTACATAAGATACGAAGACGGCAGTGAAGAGCTTTACGATCACCGGATCGACCCCAACGAATGGACCAATCTGGCGAACAGGCCCGAGCACAAAGAGACCACAAAGAGATTGGCCGAAATGATTCCCGCTAATCAGCATCCAGGGCTCAAAGTTCAAACGTGGTTCGATAAGTTTCAGAAGTAAACGAGAATTAGACAAAGCGAAGATTGACGCTGTCCAACTCGCTCTCTCAGGTTTCTCGTTTTTCCAGATTTTCGGGAAACAATCGCGGCCTCTGCGTCATTACAGGT
>CAYUGI010000179.1:0-14081 GCA_964444105.1 uncultured Pirellulaceae bacterium | reverse complement strand
ATCGGGAGTCCGAGAAAGGCCCGTGGCTAGCGCCAACGGCTTACGACCGTCATTTACCGCTCCAAAATCCGCTACGGCGTTGCCCGGAGGGAGAGTGAATCTCATTCTCGTAACTTACTGCTCATGTTGAGTTTTAAAGCTGCACGACCTCCTTGTTGGGGGAGAAGGGTTGGGGATGAGGGGGCTGGAGCTTAATACGGCCAAACAGTCACTCGCATTTGGTCATCGTAAACCCCTTCCCCGAATCATCGGGCAAGCAGGCTCAACGCCGACCATTGGGCGGGTGCTCTAAGGATGGAGGGCGAATCCAGATGGCCGACGACATTGATTTTCAAAACGAATTGCCCTCACCGGTCGCTACTGCGTCCGACTCTCCCGAAGGAGAGTGAAATCTGGAAAAGTCGACTAAGGCCAAACCACCTCGCCCGCAATCGATCCTTCGCGCACGAAAAAACCACCTGTTGAGAACAACAGGTGGCTGGATGTAATTCTTTTGCCCAGCAATTAGCTGGCGGCAGCAGCTTCTTCGCTGACCACGTTGATTCGGCGACCCTTGCGGTCAAACATCACGTTGCCATCGACCAACGCATAAAGCGTGTAATCGTTGCCTTGGCCAACGCCGCGTCCGGGATGCCATTTGTTGCCAACTTGGCGAATCAAAATGTTACCAGCGATAACCGATTCGCCGCCAAATTTCTTGACGCCGCGTCGCTGTGCGTTCGAGTCCCGACCGTTGCGGCTGGAACCCTGACCTTTCTTATGTGCCATCAGATTTACCTGGAAAAAGCGTGTTTCGAGTCGCGTAATGTACGAACCCCAGCTGGATCGATCAAGGCGTCTCGTCGGCCAAATCATAGGAATTTTACGAGAATGAGCTCGAAAATACGTCTGTTTCGTGTGCGTCGCCCACCGCCTTGGCACTCTGGGGTGGTCCAAGGTGGCTAGTGTCAGCACTGGTAAGTGGGAGATGCACTTTTAATTTTTGATTTCGAAAGGTACCGGCACCCCCATGTCCTTGATGCGTTTGAAGATGGGATCTGTTGCCTCCGTATTACCCATGGCCGTCTCCACCCAGACGCTCTGGACGGCCGCTTCCAAACTAACGGGCGACAGAACCAAGTTGATTTGGCGAACGATATCCGCCCGTTCATTGGCTTTCATCTTTTCTACAACGATCGCCGCGGCTGCCGGGTCAGATTGCCGTAGCATTGCCCACTCCCAGGAGCCGGGCGTCTCTGGAAACGCCTGCGTCGAAACACGCACCAACTTCATCATTTCGATGACATCGCTGTCTTCGTGAACGGCCTTGCGAAGCTCCTTCGTCTGAAACGTTGCCAATGCCAACACGGTTGGGCAACTCAATGTCCGCCGCGTGGGACTGGCAAGTTGCTGATACGAAGGGTTCGAATCAACCAAACGAAAATGCGCGCGAGTCGCCAGCAGGTTGATCACAGCCCAGCGTGAATTGCTTGACGGTGACGCCGCGTAGGCTGATTCGGCAAGCGCGACCAAGCGATCCAAATCGACGGGAGACGCAAGGACGGCGAGTTGTTGGTGATGCTCCGTCAAATTCGAAACGAGCAATGCGTGGGTGGGCGACTGCGGATCGATATCAGTCAACGCGTTTTCGCCGCGGTCGATCGCTCTTTGAAGTGTCTTTATGTACTTCTCGTCATCTTTGCCGGCGTAGTAGTCCAGCGTGGCTTGCACATCAATTTCAGGGTCCGCCTTCACAACACGATCGAGTAGTTTTTTAAGTTCCCGAAGGTCGCGACAAAACTGGTGGATCGACAGCAGAGTTTGGTAGGTTCCAACATTCTTTGGTGCTAACAAGGCCACGTTGTTCAGCAACTCGACTGCTCGCTTAGCTCCCTTGTGATCGCGAAATTGTTTGATGACCTGTTGTTTTTCCAAGTCATTGTTGTAGAGAGATCCTAGCATCCCGATCGATACATCTGACTTCAGTTTCTCGACGTCGATCTTCTCGCCCACCAAGTCGCTGTAGGCTGCCGCGAGCAAAATATGCGCAGCGTTGATCCGCAGGATGCTATCTGTTGGCTGCAGCGACATCGCCTTTTCAATTCGTCGCAAGCCTTCGTCAAAGTCAGCTTGATCGCTCGTCACGCGGTACAAGGAGAAGCACGTCAAGCCCGAGTTGTTCAGTGTCGCCACGGTTTCGGGGGTCTTATCGTAAGCTGCAATCGATTTCTGATAACTTGATTTCGCTGTTTCAAAGTCACCGTCAATGAATGCCGCGGTGGCACGCGCCGATTGATAACTTGCGTTGACGGTCGGCTCGGTAAGATCGGACCGTTCCAGCCATTTCAATTGATCCTCATTGTCCGTCAGCATCGACGCACGTCGCATGGCTGCTTCATGCTTTTGCTTTGGATCGATCGCTTTTTCGTAGGCTTCTTCCGTCAATTTCCTCGCCTCTGCAAAACGGCCTACTTCGCGCACCATGTTGGCGACCGCCAGTAAGATCGAATGCTCGCGACCATTGGCATCCAGCAAGGTTTCGAAGAGCCAGCGACCTTCCTCGTACTTCCCCAGCCAGTAGTTCACTTGGCCCATGTACAACCGATACTCATCCGAATCACCGGCGACCGAGCGAATGGACTTGAACGTTTTCTCTGCCGCCTCTAGCTCGACGCGGCGATCGGCAACGTCCGTCATTGCTTGTCCACGACGCAGTCGCACCATTCCCAAGTCCAACGCCACCGGAACAATGTCAGTTTGGCTGATGTAGGCTTGTCGTGCCCGATTGATCGCCGCACTGCCCTGGAGCTTTTTATCCAAATACTCCTGTACCATGACCTGCTGCTGAGTCTCATCGGCACGATCGTATTGACTGTAAAAACTCTGCGACGCGTCGCCACGATTCAGCCCACTGAGGACTCGCCGCTGCTCTTGTTCGTAAATGGACTCGTATGCGTCTTCGGCATTGTTCAGTTGGGCCAGCCTGACTTCACAGTAGGGATCTAAGACGCTGAATGCCTCTTCGGCTTTTCCTTGTGAAGCCCAGAGTTGCCCAAGAATCCTCGCACCCTCCGTTGCCCCGAGTTGTTCCGCATGCGGTTTCAGCAGCTCCTCGCAGCGTTTCAAGTCACCCTTCGCTTCCAGTGTCTCCGCCAAATCCGAAGCGTACTGCATTTTGTCGGGATACGCGGCGATGAGTTTTTCTAAGACCGTTTCGCGAATCGCGCTAAAACGTAGCGACTGGGTTTCATCGGAATCGACCGCGATGGGTTGAACGATGCGGCAGAGTTCATTGGCTGCAACTAAGTCATCTTTGTTGCGACGCTCGACCAAGTCCATCGATGCACTCAACACGGACTGGCCAATTGAATCTCCGGCCGAATCGCGTCGGGTCGCCAGTTCCATTTGAACCACTTCTGCGACTTCACTCAGAGGTGCCGATTTGACTTGTGGCAAGTCGTGCATGCTGACCAACGAGTTCCTGGCTGCATCAGCACGTTTCGATGCACCGTTGGCAACACTCTGATAGGCTCGCGCTGCGCTGACGATCTTTCCGCCGGCGATCATTGATTCCGCTTCCGCGATTTTGCGATCCGCAATCGCCTCGGGTGTGTTGTATCTAGCGTTCCAGACGCCATAGGACACGCCGCCCACCAAGGCAAAAACGATCGTAACGTTCCAGGCTTTTGCCAAAGCCGAAAGCGGCTCGCGTCCAATGAAGTACCAGCTATTTCCGTTAGCCTTGGCAACGCGATAGGCCGCCAACGCAAAAATGGGAATGAACAGGAACGTGAAGGCATGCGTCTTGATGTACGTCTGCGTTTCAGCGTCCTTGTCGCGAGCACCAAGAATGCTGAGCCCCACACCATTGACCGTCCAAAGAGAAGGCGGTTTGTCGACCGGCTGCAAGTCAGGGAACTTGTCGTTTAGGTTGATTTCCGCCATCGGATGCTGTCCCAGTGTTGATTGCCGACAGACGCAAAGCAGTTTCGCCGGTCAAAGAGAGCGTCTGAATTCAGCACCAGGATAACGGCCTGCCATCAAGTGCATCAACCTTGAACAGATGACTTCCAGGGCTACCAGTCGGACCGCGCTGCTAGCGGACAATCAGAGTGTCACCGGGGCGAATCGGATAAGCGTTTGGGTTTCGTAGGAGGTCGGCATAGCGAGTTTGAATACTCTCGCCGCCTTGTCGAACGATAACAACCTGCGTTGGACCGATCACACTGGCGTTGCTACCCAGGCCGCCCGCGATCGACATCGCTTGCAGCGCATTGACGATGCGGCCAGACGGCAGAGCATACTGCCCGCCTTTCAAATCACCTCCGGTGAAAAATCTGCCTGCTGGGCTGGATCGAACATGAACCACATCTCCAGTTTTCAATTTGGACCGCGACGATCCGTAACGGCCATTGGATCGAATCACACGGATGTCTGCGTCGCGATCGTATGGCCCCGATGCAATGACCGCCTCCAACACGCGGGGCTGATCCGCTGGAATTTTTACATTGGAGATCCCCATGCTGCCCGTTACGGGATCATCATGCAGCACACTGACGTTGACCGTGCGTTTTCGCATCAAAGACAACGTCACTTGCCGGTCTTTTTTTAAGATGTCTTGCTTGACATATTCACGCGAAAGTTTGTCGCGAGCTTGGGTGATTGTTAGTCCCCGAACAACCACCGGATCCAGCAACGGCATCGGGAGTGTTCCGTCGTTCATCACCACCATCGGGTTGCCCACTGCGGGGAGCGTGCCATCGCTTCCGCTAGGCATGTGAACCGGGGCTTTGCTGTATTCGCCCGTGATCCCAAAGACAATGACGGCCACCACGTCTCCGGCATCAAGTCGATAAGCAGGCCGTTTCGACTTCGGCCGTGTCGCTTTGGCAGAATGAAACTGCGAGGCTCTCAGTCGCATTGGCGAGGTCGACTGAATGATGGGTCGATAGGATCGGTAAGTAGGTGTCCCAGTGACGGTGCGTGGCGAGCGATACTGCGCATTCACGGTACCCGTCATTAGGCAAGCGAGACAAATCGCGAAGCAAGCGATTGATTTGCAGAAACTCATAGTGACTGATTTGTCCCAAGGCAGCATGCGTCTTTTCCGTTGCTTCAGTATACCTCTCAATAAAGCCGCGTAAGCTCCAATGTATTTCAGCAGTCGATGAAAAACACGTTCAGTGCTAAACAGCAATCTTCGTCACCCATTCCGTTGATCCAAGCCGTCAAAGATGGACCGTAGAGGCAGTCACTCCCCAGGCTCCGCATCTTTCCGGCTGACGGACGCTAATTCTTGGCTTTCTTGGCATAAAACGATCCAATTTTGCAACGAAGCTGTGATTACGTTGGCAGGCGATAGAATCTCTGGACCAGTCACCAAGATAAACCAGTGCATTTGTTGAAAACAGCATTCCCTTGCTCGCGAAAGCGCAACCAACGGTTTGCTCGCGCACTTCCCAAGTACAACCATCAAGCAACGATGAAATTGAAAACGACGACCCTCTTCTTATGCCTGCTGTGCTACTTGCCGGTTCAGGTTACGGCGGAGAAACCGAATATCATTTTGGTTTACGCCGACGACATTAGTGCCCGTGAATTGCCAATCTACGGATCGTCTACGTGGACAAAATCGAAGGGCGCCGATACATCTGACGTTGCTTTCCAAGCCAGTACGCCTGTGCTGGACCGGATGGCTGTAGAAGGATGCTGGGTCAAAACTGCCTGGGCGTCCGTGGTTTGTTCACCGAGTCGCGCGATGATGATGACGGGACGATACGCACACTTGCACAAGTGGTGGAACAATTCCTACAAGGGCCGCTACCGCGACGAGAAAGGAAAGCCGACGACCTGGCCGCTTTACAAGAGTTCGCCGCAGTTGATCGGGCACGTCGCGCAGCAAGCTGGCTATGGGACGTACTGGGCAGGTAAAACGCAGATGGCTGGCAACTTGCGTGAATTTGGTTTTAATCAAGGGTGTTTCACTCCCGGAAATCTTGCCGACAAAGACAATCCGTTTACTGACTTCAAACTCGTTGAGAAGAAGATCGACGGCCAGAAACTGGTTTTCAATGCGGATACCGATCAGCCATTGGACACCTATCTTCAGCATGGTTGGTATTTTTATCCGCATATTCGGCTAATGAACCATGACAACAAGGATTTTCAGTGGTGGCCCAATACGCCTGAATCGGAAGAATCGTTTGGCCTGGGAACCTACGGCCCCGACGTCGAACTTGATTTCATATTTGACTTCATAGATCGTCAGCATGCCAAAGACGAACCGTTCTTTGTGTACCACACGACGCACCTAGGTCACGGTGCCTTTGATTGGCTGAACCCAGCGAACGGCCAGTGCTGGCCAGGGACTCCCGTTGTGAAATGGGATGGTGAAAAATACACGCGCACGGAGCCCAACATCACGGGCGACGATGGCGTTTACGACACTCATGGAACGGTCAGCGAAAACGGTATCCAGTCGCACATCAACTACCTGGACTATCAGATGTGGTTGTATCGAAACAAGCTTCGCGAGCTGGGCATCGAAGACAAGACGGTCGTCATCTTCTGTGCAGACAACGGAACATCGGGCTACGGCAAGAACAGCCACGATCGTCAAAAGGGTGTGCACGTTCCGATGGTCATCTACGCTCCAGGCATGACGAAACATGGTCAGCAGAATGTCCTCGTGAACATGTCCGATATGCTGCCGACGATTGCTGAACTTGCAGGCGTCCCCATTTCAGACGACTATGCTCACAACGGTCAAAGCTTGGTACCGTTTCTGTTCACGGACCAGCCCAAACATCGCGACTGGGTTTACGGATATAGTCGCGAGCGACAGATCATTCGGGGCGATCTTGTCATGAAGGATGGCAATGACAAATGGTGGGACGTTTCAGCAGAACCAGCCGATCTGATCAGCTATCCCGAGATCACCGACTGGGAAGGTGTTTCGCAGGCCCACCGCGCGGAGCGAGATAAGCTGAAAACGGTGCTTCCCGAATTTGACCTCTTCGGAAGCGAGCCAGACGCGCCGGGTGTCACGCTGCCTCCAAAGCCTGTCAAAGGAAAGACGCAGAAGAAGTCACCCTCCAACACGGCAGCGGCGACTAAGACGGTAGGGGCAACCCCCGGCGGATGGACCCTGGCGTTCAAGGATGACTACGCCGGCCGAAAGACAATCGGCGTGGACTACGCGACCGCTCGTGGGCACGAGGACGCATGGACAATCGTGGATGGAGTGTTGGTCGGAAAACAAACCAATGACGACCACGGTGCAGTGATTCGTCGGGAACTTGATTTTGATGATGTTGATATCCAGTTTGATTTTCGCTTCAACGGAGGCACCCGTTTTAATTTTGTGATCGACGACAAGAACGAAAAGTCGGTTCACGCCGGCCACGTCAGTCGCGTCTCTATCTCGCCTAAACGATTGAGTATCAGTGACGATTTGACAGGTGGCATGAATCTAGAAGTTCGCAAGATGCGACAAGACAAGAACCTCTCTGATGATGACTCCGCGCGTCTTGAGAAAATTCTGTCGCAGACTCAATCGGCCGTGAAGATCGACCTTCAGCAAGGTGATTGGCATACACTGCGAATCCGAATCAAAGGGGACATCATGAAAGCGTTTCTTGATGATGAACTCGCAACCAGCCTTCACTCTCCTGGATTCGATCATCCCACCAAGAACAAGTTTGGCTTTACAGTGAACGGCGCCACAATCGACTTTGACAATTGGGTCACCCGCGTCCCCGTCAGGACTGAAGACTCGGATCTCCCGCAAGCGGGAGAGTGAAATCAAGACGCAAGTATTGGGAAGTGTCGATAGACTTGCGATTTTGTGCTGAAGATTTCATGCCAATGCACGCAACCAAAAAAGTCACTCACCGGAATTGAACTTTGTCTTTCGCTACCGCGAAGTTTCCGGATTAGCTTTGCATGGCTTGCCAGACTTGCTTGGCCGCAGTCAAGTCGCGACGTGTTGCCTTCCCGCGGCCATAAACAATTCGATTATACGCATCGACGATTTGAGTTGCAGGTGTTGCTGCGGTCGGAATGGAACCAGCGACCCGGCGAATGAACTCGCTGGGGGTTTCCTCCTGATTCCGTTGCCAGCCTTGCTCTCGCGTCCAAGCTTCAAAAGCCTGGAACGTGACCACGACGATTTTGCGAGGATCTTTTTCACGTCCGATCGGATTGCGAAAGGACGAGAATGGGAGAGGAGGCGTCTCTGGCTCACCCGACTGCTTTTCGGTTTTGGCAATCGACTCAGGCGCTGCGGGCTCGCGATTCCAAAGCCCATCCCACCACGCGGCAAGTGCGTCGCGATAGAGATAGACAAAGGCGACGACCACCGCCAGCAAACCTGCCATCACCAGGAAGCGAAGGAGGCCTCCCAGGGCCGAAAAGAAACTGCCCATGAATGAGGAGCTGGAAGATGGTTTTGATGGAGGCGGCTCTCCAGCATTGGACTGCGATGCAGTGCTGTTTTTGTCTCTCGACTGCTCGCTATCGGGCTGCTCGCTGTCTTTCTTATCGGACTGCGAAGATTTGTTCGCTTCGTCGCCATCTTGCTTGTCGTTTGGTTTCTGTTCGCTTGGCTTGGAATCCTTTGATTCGTTATCGCGCTTCTCACCGGAAGGTGAGTCTTCATTTTTCTGTTCGCTGAGTTGTTCGCCCGTTTGACTGCGCTGTGCCTTGTTTTGATCCGTGGAGTTTTGATCCGCGGACTCTTGCGGTGATTGCTTGGATGCATCCTGGTCACGTTTTGAATCAGCGGACTTGGTCTGATCGGACGCCTGCCTTTGCTTCGAAGATTCTTGAGGGTTGCTCTTCTGCTCGCTGCCCTTTTGCTCGTTGTTTTTTTGCCCGCGTTGTTGCTCCCCTTGTTGTTGCTTGCTGCTTTTTTGCTGAGCGTCTTTTTTACTTTGGCTTTTCTGCGGCGACCCCGAGGAGTCCTTCTTCCCCGAAGGACTCTTTTTTTGACCCGCGTTTTTGCCGCCGGATTTGTTGCCGCCGGATTTGTTGCCGCTAGGTCCCTGCTTACCTTCACCACCTGGGGTCTTGCCGGGAGGCGCCCCCTTCTCTTGCCGAATCCCTTGGGTCTCTTTGTCCTTTGTTTGCTTGTCGTTTGCGGTGGAACTTGAATCTTCAGGTGCTTCGTTTGCGCCCTCGTCTCCCCAACCCATCGAACTGGCCTGCAGGTCTTTCGGTGCGGTCAAGAACTCGGGCATTTGAATCGATGCGAGCACCTGTCCGGGCATCGGCGCTAAATACGCCACGCCTAGAATCATCCCGATCATCACAAGGCCACCGGCCAGCCAGGCTACGGCGACGTCGTTGGGCATGTCTACTTTACGTTGACGCAGATAGCGGCGAAGTCCCAAGAAACTGGTTGTGACCAACAGCGAGAGGCTGCTGAACAAGTAAACCGCTAGGTACTTTTGCGCCGAACTCCAAGTCGCCGAATCGGAACGGAGCAGGAATTGCCCCAGCCCAAATAAGGGCAAGGCAGCCATGGCCAGGTACATGACGGTTCTTCCCGGTTGATGCCCCGTTTTTTGATGTCCGGTTTTGTGCTGGCTCGCATTGGCGTTTTGCTTTTCTTTCGTGGACTCGATTTCGCTGTCAGGGTTGTTGCCCGATTCAGTATCTTCGAATTGCCGCTTCAACTGGCCGCGACCAAAGTCGATTAGACCTTGCCCGCTGGAATCTTGAGACTCATCAATCAAGGTGCAGTCGTGAACAATTCGATCGCTTAAGTAGGCAATCAGCGCGAGGATTCCTGCGCAGAAAATGACGCCGCCAACCACAAATCGCGACATCACCACAAACGCTGCCATCGCTAACGCCGCCAAATAGCCAATGGAGTACTGACGCGACTGTTCGATGGCGATTCGTGCCACGCAGACAGCACCCATCGTGTACATCAACAGGGTCCACGAGACGCGTTGGTTGAGTCCGCGATACAGAATCAACATCAAGAAATTAGCCAAGCTGCTGATCATTAAGAAAATCAGCACCGGCGCGACCGCAATAGCCGCATAGTCAGCGGTCGTCTTAAATCTTCGGCTCAGACCGAGTTCCTATTTGTCGTGTGCAGGGTGAAACTTTAGCCAAGTCTTCATCGCTGGGCCAACACTGCTCATCGGCACCCACTTGCCCTTTGTTTTAGTGCTCTGCAAAAGCGTGCTCGGATCGATCTTGCCCCGCTCGATATGAGCCAACAGATCCGGTTCGGAAATAGGGCCGACGCGACGGGACTTACGCATCCAGCCTTTCGCCATGTAGTACCAGCCAGTAGTCATCGATCCCATCGATTACTCTCCACAACTAGAAAAGGAAAGAGTGTTTGCTTCCTGCAAAGTAACGCCATCGAACCGCAGAAACTTAACAGATTACTAACCGTTTAAGTGCCTCGCGGTTTCGCCTAAACGCGAAGAATTTCGCATTCGCGAACTCCATCCTTATAGCTTACTGTGGAAATCGCTTCCAATGGAATGCTTTTATGGGGTTTTAAGTCTGTAAACTTAATTTTGTGGCTTCCCAATCACATCACGCCAATTGACCGGGAAGCCAGCCCGGAGGCACCACCTGCAGAGGGGTCTGATGCTGTTCCGCTTCAGCCCCGGGTTCATTCTGACGGCTTTGTCATCTGCTGGCCCGCATGATTTTCATGGGCGTTTTCAGGCATTTCGCCCGCAGCGTTCTGCCTTTGTGGGCGGGAAACAAAGATGCGTTTCACGAGTTGCCGAATCATTTTCAGTGCTTGAGCGAGTTGTCCGGTGAAGTCCGCAAGCGGGTCGCGTCGAAGGTGACCATGCCGATTGACTTGGATGACTTCCCCTGTTTCCAGGTCCATCGCTGAGAGAAACCCATCACCAAAGCAATAGGTATCAATGCACACTAAGTGCTCTGCCCGTAGAACTTGCCCGAATGGCTGCGGCGTGTGCCCGACAAAGACGCGTTTTCCGCTGAAGTGCGGCTCGGGTAGTGGGTTGGGTAAATGTGTCCAGTAGATAGTGGAGTCATCCTGTTCACGCATTTCCAAAGCCGGGTCGTAGCACGCGTGGACGAATATTTCGTTTTCGGTTTCGTAGTAAGGTCGCAGTTGCTGAAAAAACGCGATGTGCTTTTCGGGGATCTTTCGCAGCGATCCACCGTAGCTGCTGATGGTCGCCAGCCCGCCGTTTTTCTTCCACGTATCTGGGTCCATTCCGCCCAAGGTGGCGCCCATTAGCATCACCTCATGGTTGCCTCGAAGCGTGACGACATCGCATTTTTCAGACAAGTCAATCAATTGATCCACCACATCGCGACTGGCGGGACCTCGATCGACGTAGTCGCCAAGAAAGATGATTTGATCATCACTTTGTGGCTGAATCGACTCTATCAGGGTGCGCAGTGATTTCGCACATCCATGAATATCACCAACCACAAAGCGTCGCATCAGATTCTTAATTGAGCGTGGGGTCACCGAATTTCATGCCGGGCGAGATCTCAGAAAGGATCTCCTGGCCACATCGTTTCACTGCTTTTTCCCAGATCTCATTTGGATTACCGAAAACCAAGTCAGGGTCAGCTTCACCCACCAGCCATCCGCCCACTTCCAATTCGTGGTCCAACTGCCCGGGGCCCCATCCGCTGTAGTGCGAAACGTATTTGACACGCGCGTCTGGGCGTCGAAGCAAAATCCGCAGGTGATCGTCGTCTCCGGTCAGCCAAGCCGGCGGGTTTCCCAAATCGATTGACATCGAACCCCAAGGTTCAGCTGGGTAGTTGTGGACGACATGTTTTGTCCCATGCATGTTGGATTCCATGGGCCCAATGAAATCGGTCGCTCCGTCGGGGTCGATTGGGCCGCACGGTTCGCCTACGCCAGCCAAGTCATGAAGTGCTAAGAGAGGGCCTTGAACAGGACCGCCTTGAAAAATGAAATCATCTTCTCGCGGCGTCCCATCGGTGCTGCTTAGTTCGACTAGTTCGCGAAACCGTTTTTCGGTGGGACGATTGATCGATAAACCAAAGGCTCCTTCCACATCGTGCTTAATCACAAACACAACGGAGCGGAGGAAGTTCCCGTCACTTAAATAAGGTGATGCGATCAGCAATCGACCGGTCAGGTTATTTTTCATCTCTCGATACCTCCCCACGGTTAAGTCGGACGCAGTGGTGCCAGCGTTGTGTTGACAGCGTTGTGTTGACAGCGTTGTGTTGATTTGTGTGGTCGCGACCGGCCGTTCAAAAGCTGGAACGATCAGTGCAGCACGGCATCAAAGCCACCGCCGACATTCTAGCAATGTATCGCCGTTGCTTGATGCATTTCCCAATAATTGGCGAGCAAATTTAACGTTGTGCGTATTGATCACGCCACAGGCAGCCTGCCCAGGAGAGGCCAACCCCAAAACCGACCAGCATCTTCTCTGCATCAGTATTCCACGTTGGCTTTTGCCGAAGTTGATCGATCAAGATCGGGATCGTGCAGGAGACGGTGTTACCAATGTTTGCCAATTCAATCGGCAAACGATCCGGTGACACCTGCAACCGAGAGCGAAGTTCGTCCAGCATTTTCCAAGTGGCCTGGTGCATCAGGAAGACGTCAATGTCGTCTTGCTGCAAATCATGATCCTTCAGGATCTCGTCAACCAGTCGCGGCACTGCATCAACCGTAAAACTAATCAAGCTGGGGCCATCCATGTACAGACGGCTTTTCCACCGTTTTCGATGCCGTGGTTCAATTGCATCTTGGGATAAACGACCGCCTCCGTCCGCGACCAACAGCATGTCGCCGCCACTGCCGTCGCTGCCAAACTTGAATCCACGGAGAGATTGCGTTTGCGAGGCGCTGATCAAAGTTGCCGCGGCGCCGTCGCCGAAAATCGTGCGCAGGCTGCGATCATCTGGATCGATATATTTGGAATACGTTTCCGCTGTCAGCAGCAGAATGTTCTTTGCGACACCGCTTTGGATCAAACCGTCGCACATTGCCAGGCCATAGACGTAACCACTGCAGCCAAGATTGAAATCCAAAGCACCGCAACTGGTGGGCAAATTCAGCCGATCTTGAATCAAGCAACTCGTTGTTGGCAGCGGATAGTCGGGCGTCTGCGTGCATAGAAGCACAAAGTCGATACTGTTGCGGTCAATCTGGTTCTGCTCAAAGAGCTTCTCGGCAGACTGCACAGCCAGATCGCTGGCCGTTTCGTTGGGTTCGGCAATGTGTCGCTGCAATATGCCAGTCTTTTCGGCAATCAGTTTCAGGTCCCAACGCGGGAACTGCTTTTGAAGGTCCTCGTTGGTTTCGACTCGCGAAGGCAAGTGAACAGCAATCGGTCCAATTTCAGCGTAAGGCAAGTGACGTTCCGTTGTTGGCCAAGTCCGAATGAGAAGCAGATGAACAGCGAGCGTTGCAGCCAGAATGAAGCCGAATCAAAAGTTCAGCAAAACCTAAACGCACGCATTCAAATTAGTCTGCCAGATCATCTTAGCAACTAACCGACATTCTCTCACCGGCAATGGCCCAGCTGTCACAAGCAGGCGTCAATCCAGTGATGATACGACAAGAGTCGCAACGCTGCCGTTCCGTCTGACACTATGGCCAGGCAGACGATGCGTCGCACAGATGTGAAGTACCACATCGCGAAGTACCACATAGAGAGTGGAAGATAAAAGAGCGGCTGATCGGATTCGAACCGACGACAATCACGTTGGCAACGTGATGCTCTGCCAACTGAGCTACAGCCGCATAAATCACATGAAGCATCGGCATCAAACCGGCTTCACAAACTGGTTGATCGGCAGAAACTTTGGACAACTTGAAACCAAGCCCTGCTTTTCGAGCCCCGATTATAGAAACCGGCAACCGTAGGACAAGGCCTCTGAAACGAAGCCGTTCAGTCACTTGTTCGGGTTACCAGTCTCGCCTCGAATCGGATCATTCTCAAAAATTCACAACCTCGTTTGGCTTACGAGAACGATGGATCAAACAGACCGCGCACGTTGGTGTACCGGCTTCAGCCGGCCTTGATCAGTTAAAGGCCGCCTAAAGGCGGGACACCAGTGTGCGTTGATGAATAATCCAGGCTAAGGCTCGACTC
>CAYUGI010000178.1:0-14092 GCA_964444105.1 uncultured Pirellulaceae bacterium | reverse complement strand
AAAAGTCCATATTCGCAACCAAACCGCGCAACATCAAAACTAGCGCTTCGCGTTAAGAGAAAACTAACTCAACTCCCACGCCTCCCCTACATCCAGCACTTTGGGAATCGCACCGGTTTGCGACTGAACTTTCGCGGCCCACGCCTGTGCATCCTGCTCGATCGGCGGCCATGTGTTGTAGTGAGCCGGGACCACTTGTTTGGGCTCGATCAACTTGATTGCTTCGATACTGTCGTCGATACCCATCGTGAACAAATCACCGATCGGTAGAACGGCCAAATCGACTCCGTCAGCATAAAGCTTCATATCGCTGAAGAGTGCGGTATCGCAGGCGAAGTAAATTCGCTTCCCTTCGGTCGTCAACACAAAACCTGCAGCCGACCCGCCGTACGTGCCATCGGGCAAAGCGTTACTGTGCACAGCCGGCACCATTTTGACTTGCCCGAACGGCAAGTCAGCCGTGCCGCCCAAGTTCATACCAATGGTCGATGCGACGTTGTGTTTGTCAGCGAACCAATTGGCGGTTTCATAAATCGCAACCAACGTCGCATTGTGTGCAGTCGCGATTTCCGCGGCATCCGCAACGTGATCGAAATGCCCGTGCGAGATCAGCACATGCGTGACCGTATCCAGATCCGCCGGTTTCAACGTCGCGGTCGGGTTCTCGCTTAAAAACGGGTCCAGCAAAATCCGGTGCGTGCCGGTCTCGATCAGCCAGGTCGCGTGCGAAAGCCAAGTTAGTTTTATCATCGATCGTGCTCGGTCGTTTGTGTCGTGAATTGCCCCTTTTGTAGCAAATTCAGCGGCGTTCTCGAAGTAGATCGTAACAACATTGATCTTGCCTTTTAGTTGACAAATCCGCGACAGATAGTCATGGGCTTACTTCGTAAGCTCTGCGTGAAACGATGCCCGTGAAACATTGGCTCGCCTGAAAGATCCAGTATGCAACCGTCCATTCCAAACAGCGACGCCAAGTCGGCTGGCGATCATTCTCAAAGGGAGCCATTACCAATCGAGAAATTGATTGACCAGGCCAGCGAGGGTCTCGAGCAAGCCGTCGCGACAGATTCGCGTCCGACAGCATCCTTCAAACCCTTCCAGCTGGATCGACTAAGCGAATCTCCGAGCTCAGGCGACAGTGCTTCAATCGACACGCTGGCGGAAGTCGAATTGGATTTGCGCATCGAGCTTGGCCGCACCCAGATGTCACTGCAAGATGTACTTCAGCTTCGCGATGGCAGTGTCATTGCCCTGGACTCGTTCGCTGGTGACCCCGTCGCCATCTACGTCAACGATCGCATCGTCGCTCGCGGTGAAATTCTGATCATGAACGATCACTTCTGCGTCCGTGTCACAGAATTGGTAGGTGCCTGATGCGAACTGCTTCAACGAGCCTTTCAATTGTCGCCTTGCTTTCACTGGCGTTTTCAAACGCAGCGCAAGCGCAGTACGCGGGCCAATCAAACTTCCAAACGGCCTCACAGTCCGTCGCTCCGGCAAGCTTTGAGACCTCCACCCCACAGGCTCACAAACCAGAATCGCTGGCAAACTCCGGGTTCCCAACGCTCGCCCGGCCTAATTCCAACCCACAATCAGCAGCCAAGGACGCGACTTCAACGAGCAAATCGTTCGGGCCTTTGGTAACCACGGGCTTTTCACTGGTCGTCGTGTTGGGTCTTTTCGCCGGACTTGTCTGGGTCACGCGGCGTTACGGTAACGGATCGATGACACAAACCGGTGTCCCTAGCGACGTGATGAAGAGCCTGGGCAGCACCGCAATCGATGCACGAACGCGCGTGACGCTACTTCGCTGTGGCAATCGAATCATCGTGATGGCACAAACAGCTTCGGGCGTGCATCCGCTTTCAGAAATCACCGATCCCGCCGAAGTCCAGCGATTAACCGCAATGTGCAACGGCGAAACCGTCAGCCAAGGATCTCTACAGGGTGAACCCACCTTCGCCGAGGCACTGAGGCAAGCGAACGGGCATCACAAATCAAGACGCGGTAAACAAATAGCATTTACTTCATAGCTGATTTCGCCGCTCACAATTTTTCTACCAACAGTCAGACAAGGCTGAGCGCAGGTAGAAAAACGGAGGTAGAAAGATGACATGACGGCGTTGGTGGATTGCATCAGTCAAATGCGATGGGTGTTCTGACCGCATTGCTGTCCGTAACATCCTTGTATGACCTACGCATTCCTCTTCGTCGCCGTCGCACTGTTGATCGGCGTTGTGCTCCGCACCTGCGTACCGCTGTTGCGTTGGCTGTTCATTCCAGCAAGTGTCGTTGCTGGCTTCGTTGGCCTAGCCGTCATCCAAGCCGGCTTGGCATCCAACCCATCATCAAATTGGCCCGCAGCAACACAGGCACTTTCCGAAACACTGAGTGGCTGGCCTGGATGGCTGATCGCGGTCGTCTTTGCTGGAATGCTGCTGAATCAAGGTCGCTCGATGGCAAGAGAAAACGTTTCTCGCGTTGGCCGACAGGGACTGATGGTATGGATCATCGTGCTGGGCGAAGCTGCGATTGGACTCGCTGCGACATGGCTCCTGGTGAAGCCATTTTATGACGTGCCCAATTCCTTCGGCATGCTAATCGAAACCGGATTTGCCGGTGGGCACGGAACAGCGGCCGCCATGGGCGAAGTCTTTTCTCACCCGAGCATCGCTCTGGAAAGCGGCAAAGACTTAGGCATGTTAATGGCGACATGTGGACTGGTCGGCGGGCTTCTCTGCGGGATCGTGGCGATCAACTTTGGAGTAAGACTAGGCTGGGTTCAGAAAAGCAACGATGCGCTCGACGAATCAGTTGAACCAACCGGATCAGATCAGCCAATCGGCTTCGCTCGCATTGAGCGTGAAACAATCGACCCGCTGTTGTTTCAGGTCATCTGGCTCGCACTCGCATTTGGTGTCGGCTTACTGCTGCAGGATTGCGTCATTCGTTTAGCCGATTTCGTCGACATGCAAATGGGTTGGGGTGGAGCGGAAAATAAGAGTGCCGATGCAGCGCAAGGCCAGCTGGCGAAACGACTCTCGGCGTCCAGCGTCGCTGTCTTCCCCCTGTTCATTTACACGCTCTTTGGTGGCTGGATCGTCCGTCGTGGCCTTCTTCTGTTTGGTCAAGCACATCGCATTGATAGTGCAACACTCAACCGTTTGACCTCCACGGCAATGGATATCCTGGTCGTCGCCGCGATCGCCTCATTGAACCTTCAAGCCGTCGCCGCACTATTGGTGCCCTTCCTAACGCTACTGATCTGCGGAATGATCTGGGCAACCCTCTGCCTTTTTGTTTTCGCCCGATGGCTGTTACCGAAAGAGCACTGGTTTCAGCTGGGACTCATCAACTACGGCATGTCGACAGGTACGACGGCAACAGGATTTGTTCTGCTGCGCATGGTTGATCCGGAACTGAAATCCGGGGCTGCCGAAGACTACGCATTGGCCGCACCACTTTCGGCACCCTTCATCGGCGGCGGAATGATCACGATCGCGTTGCCGCTGTTGGTTTTGGAACGCGTATGGATCGGCGCTGCTGCGTTGGTATTGGTCAGCATTGTCGCGACAATGATCATTGCCGGTCGTCAGTGGAATCGTTCAACGTAAATGCCGAAGTTCAAGCTCACTTGATCCCCAATCGGTCCAACCACGCGTTGCAGAGCTTTGGCCACTGATTTGCACCGGGAATGTCTTTTGCCAACCCCAAACCATGTCGGCCTTCTGGGAAAACGTGAAGCTCTGCCGATACGCCGTGACGTTTGCAAGATTCGTAATATCGCAAACTGTTCTCAACTGGTACGGCTTTGTCAGCTTCTGTGTGGAACAAGAACGTGGGCGGCGTCTGATCGCTCACCTGATCTTCGCTGGAAAGCGAAGCGATCAGTTCCTCTCTTGCATCCCCACCAAGCAAATTGCGTTGGCTGCCTTTGTGCGTGTACGGCTTGCCCATCCCAATCACGGGGTAGCAAAGGATCGCGAAATCAGGCCGGGACGAAACGCGAGCGATCGGGTCACTGGCGTTGGGATCAGCCTCCAAAAATTTCGTCGAAACGGTTGACGCAAGATGACCGCCCGCCGAAAACCCAATCACACCCACTCGGTTGGGGTCGATGTTTAGTTCCTCCGCACGTGCACGCAGCGATTGAATTGCCCGCTGCGCATCCATCATCGGTGCGGGATGCCCATAACCCTTTCCCTCATTTCCCTTGCCACGCAAACGATACACGCAAATCGCCGATGAAATTCCGATCGATTCAAACCACTTTGCGAATTCGAAGCCTTCGTGATCCATCGCATGACCACCGTAGCCACCGCCTGGCAAAATCACGATCGCCGCGGTCGGCGCTTTTGATTCAGCCAGCGTGATGTAAACATGAGGCACGTCTCCATCCGCTTTGGACGTCACGCCCGGCACACCATCCTCCCAAAGCGGTCGATACTCTGGCTTGGGCGTCAGCAGAGGTGGCTCGGCGCTGAAGGACTCCAAAGTTCCGGTGGCCAGCACGCAGGCGATCAAGTACATCGGCAGTCGGATCATCGCTAGCCTGGGAGTTTAAGACGCGGAGTTTATGGCGTAAGAGTTCTCGCTTTAGTCTACCACGTGGAAAAATCAGGTTGGGTCGACGAAGCGTTCCTCCGCCGGTATCAATGATCGTGTCAATAGCATCGCTCTCGTCCCCGATCCGGCTTGCATGTCTTCCACTGCTCTTCCTTCTACCGAACCTCACGAAAGCGGTTTCCGCTGGCGAATGGGCGTTTGGTGGATGATCTTTCGCACCGCGATGGAAGAACGTTTGGTCTACCGCGGCGACTTCGCGCTGGGGACTTTGATGCGTTTCCTGCCGATTATCACGCAGATCTTTCTTTGGTCCGCCGTTTTCGGATCTCTCAAAGCCAACGGCGACGAAATCGCTGGCTATCGTTTTGAAGACATCGTGGCGTACTATTTGTTGACGATGATCGCTCGCGCCTTCTCCAGCATGCCAGGGCTGGCATCAGGAATCGCGACACAGATCCGCGATGGTGAAATCAAGCGTTACATGATTCAGCCGATCGACCTGATCGGGTTCCTGCTGCTCAATCGAATCGCACACAAAATTGCATACTACACCGTCGCGATTGCGCCGTTTGCATTAGTGTTTTTTCTATGCCGCAGTTACTTCGTTGATGGCTGGCCAGGGTTTGGCGTGTTCGCCGCATTTTGCGCCTCGTGCATCATGGGTTTCATGATTGGCTTTTTCCTAGAAGCCGCGATTGGCATGATTGGCTTTTGGTTCTTAGAAGTCACCTCGCTGCTGTTCATCTACATGCTGTTTAGCTTCTTTTTGTCCGGGCACATGTTCCCGTTGACGTTGCTCCCCGACAGCATCGAACCATTCGTAAACTTTTTACCATTGAAATACTTGGCCTATACGCCCGCCGCCATTTATCTAGGCAAGATCCCACCCGAAGACATCCCAATGGAACTGGCAATCGAATTTGCTTGGCTCGTTTTCTTCATCGTCGTCTGCCGTGTTGCCTATCGCAATGGCGTCAAACGCTACAGTGGATTCGGAGGCTAGATCACCATGTCGGACTCTGCTCATCCAACGAAAGTCAGCCCCAACTATTGGCGAGTCTTCTTGACTTTCGCCCGCAATAGTCTTGTTCGCGACATGACGTTTCGGACAAATTTTCTGCTGCAGTGCATTAGCAGCTTTGGCTGGACGCTGATGAACGTCGGCTTTTACTTGATCTTATTTCAGTACACCGACACCATCGGAGCAGACAGCGGCTGGGATCGCGACAAGTTTTTCATCTTCATTGCGACCACGTGGTTCATCAATTCACTGGTCCAAGCATTCTTCATGCCCAACGCTCAGGAGTTCAGCGAGTTGATACGCACCGGCGGTTTGGACTTCGCACTGCTAAAGCCCATCGACACTCAGTTTCTGATCTCATTTCGCCGGATTGACTGGAGCGCGCTGTCCAACTTTTTTGCAGGAATCATCATCATCGCCGTTTCGCTCTACAACTTGGCGATGCGCGACGTTAATCCGATGGTCCCCTCTGCGATCTCCGTGCTTCTGTACTTGGTGTTCGTCGTTTGCGGAATCGCAATCATGTACAGTTTGATGACCTGCCTAAGTGCCACCAGTGTCTGGCTGGGACGAAACCAAACGCTGTACAACTTCTGGTTTTACATCACCAATTTCAGCCGCTACCCGATGGAGATTTACAACACGGGCTGGGGCAAACCGCTCTACGGATTCTTCACTTTCATCGTACCAGTCTTGGTGGTTGTGAATGTTCCTGCACGCCTGCTCGCCAAACCGATCTCTCCGCGGACAGACCAAGAGCTCCTAATTATCGGCTGGGCGGTCGCCGCGACGATCCTGAGCATTGTCGCCAGCCGCTGGGTGTTCAAAAAGTCACTCGGTGCGTACCGAAGTGCAAGCTCATGACGTGCCAGGGATTCATGCCCTGACATCAATTGGCAATGCAGACAATCGTGTCGGCTTGCAATTTGACGTCAGTCTTGCCAACCGCTTCAAGACTTCTGTACTCTCCAGTATCAGGAGTTTTCTTTCAGCGGATGGATCCCCCAATGGCATTTGAATTCGAGGCGGCACGTGAATACGCCAGCCTTTGCGGCTCCGTCATCGCGCTCATTTCGACTTTCTATTTTTGGCTGGTTCGTGCGAATCGAGAACGACCGCAGTTGGAGATTCACCCCATTGGGGACATGCAAGGATGTTTGATTCTTTTCAACGAGGACTCTGAAACCTATCAGCGCCTTCGCCCAAGCAAACAAGAGCATTGTGCCAAATACTGGCTGCACTTGGCGGTCGTCAACAACAGCTCACTGCCCAACGCTGTCTTGGGGATTCGCGTTTGGTTGCAACGTAGAAATGGCGACTGGCAACCCATGGATGTTCGGCATCAGACGCCAAACGAAGACCTGCTCCCACTCAACGTCGATCCCCTCACGACCGCCAGCTTGAAGCTATCGTTGGCAATGTTGTATTCAGGCGAACTACAAAATGATTTCGCCGGGCGTGCTGCCGCCGCGGGCGATGCACTCCCTCGAGAGATCCCCATCCGTATTGAACTGACAGGTCTCGGCGAACGACAATTCTGCAAATCGTTTTCGGATAGCGGAAATGGGCTCAAACGCAGCCTCCCAACCGATCGATTGAACGCTGCCTGAGAACAAAATCGTTTTTCGGTGACAGATCTGCGTGATGCCGGTGTGTAAATTGACGAAGAGAAGATTCCGACACTTCGCTCTGATCGCAACCATCCGTAGAACACAAATCTCCTCGCAGTCTAAGCTCATTCTTCACCCTCCCGCACAGCGGGAGGGTCGGACGCAGTAGCGGCCGGGGAGGGTTTGATTGCGCGGACACCCTCTCCTCGCTAAGGCTCGACTCTCCCGCAAGCGGGAGAGTGAAATCAAGGTCGCGGTCAGCGGGAAGTGTCACAATCCCAAGCATTTTCATCCACGCACCAATGCCTGCTCCCGAAACCCGTGCCAGCCTGCTGCTTCGAATTCGTGATCCACTCGATCGCGATGCGTGGGAGGAATTTTCGGCGCTGTACCGACCGGTTGTCATGGAAATGGCGCGCGGGCGTGGGATGCAAAACGCTGACGCGGAAGATCTGGCCCAGCATGTATTGGTCGCCATTTCAGGAGCGATTGAGAGATTCGAGCCGGATGCGGATCGAGCAAGGTTTCGCACTTGGTTAGCCACTATTGCTCGCCGGGCCATCATCAACGCCTTGACTCGCCGCAAAGCAGATCAAGCCATCGGCGGAAGCGATGTGATGTCGCTGCTGAGTGAACTGCCAGCAAACACAGCTGAAACACAGACGCTGATTTTGGATTACCGCCGACAGATTTTTGTTGCTGCAGCGAACAAGATTCGCGAAGAATTTCAAACTCAAACGTGGGATGCCTTTTGGCAAACAGTGGTCAATGGCATTGCGGTGGACGAAGTCGCCCACCGGCTTGTTCGTTCACGAGGCAGTATCTACACAGCGCGTAGCCGCGTGATGTCACGACTGCGTGAAGTCGTCCAGGAACTCGATGTGCGAGAAGAACTGTGAATACGATCCTAGAAAACTGCCGCCCTGAGAACATCCAACGTTTTTTGGCAGGTGAGATGTCACCTGACGAAGTAAGTGACTTGGAAAATCACCTCGATCAGTGCGATGCCTGTGATGAACAACTAACACAGCGCACTGCCGACCCGGAATTTTGGAATGACGCCCAGTCATTTCTATCTTCTGCGTCAGAAGGCAACGAACCGACTGTGCTCGAATCGACGTCGATCGGTTCCAGCAGCGGACTGGAGACGGAGCTGACCCGTTTACTTGGCCCGACGGACGACCCCGAAATGATGGGTCGGTTTGGCGGATATGAAATCAGTGGGATTGTCGGGCGTGGCGGCATGGGTGTCGTCATGAAAGGGCTGGATGTTTCACTCAATCGTTTTGTCGCGATCAAAGTCCTCAACCCGATATTCGGTAGCACCTCAGCGGGCAGAAAACGATTTGCGCGCGAAGCTCAGGCGGCCGCAGCAGTGGTTCACGAAAACGTCATCGCAATCCATGGCGTCGATGAGTGGAATGACACGCCGTACTTGGTAATGCCCTACATCAAGGGCGAATCACTTCAGCAGCGTATCGAGCGAACGGCACCGTTATCACTGGAAAACACGCTCGAAATTAGTTTGCAAATTGCGCGTGGACTCGCTGCGGCACACGACCAGGGATTGGTGCACCGCGACATCAAGCCGGCAAACATTCTGATGCCCGAAAGCGTGTCGCGAATCCTAATCACAGACTTCGGTCTAGCAAGAGCCGCAGACGACGTCAGCCTCACTTGCAGCGGCGTCATTTCCGGAACACCACAGTACATGTCTCCCGAGCAGGCCAAGGGCGAAGCAATCGACTCTCACACCGACCTATTCAGTCTTGGCAGTGTCATGTACGCGATGTTGTGTGGTCATCCGCCTTTTCGGGCCGAAACGTCCTATGGCGTGTTGCGTCGCATCACCGACCATCCGCATCGCCAGCTCTCTCAGATTCAATCAACGACTCCAACTTGGCTGGAATCGATTGTTAACAGGCTTCTGCAAAAAGACTCCAGTAAACGGTTCAACTCGGCGCACGAACTGGCGGAAACGCTGGAAGACTGCTTGGCCCATGTCCGGCAACCGACGTTAGCGCAACTGCCAAAGATTGAAAGCGTTGCGAGCTCGCGAAAACACCTTGTCGCTGCATTCCTAGCGTTGCTTTTCATCAGTGCGATTGGTGCTGCCCTCATGTACTGGCCTGGGAACTCTTCACCTGTAAATCCCGGCGCTGGAAAAGGTGATGCAGTCGCAATGCGTGGCGCGCCGTCAACTGAAAAAAGTGTTCCTCCCTTGATGTCCTGGGATTACGACGACTCCAGCCTTGTCGATCTTGAGCAAGAACTAGCAAGCCTACTGAAAGAAACCCAATACCCTTCAACAGAGAAATAGCCATGAATCATGTTTTGAACGGCACGACGAAACACATC
Organism: uncultured Pirellulaceae bacterium; assembly: GCA_964444105.1. Taxonomy (GTDB): domain Bacteria; phylum Planctomycetota; class Planctomycetia; order Pirellulales; family Pirellulaceae; genus K23-9. The sequence goes on along the minus strand of CAYUGI010000178.1, from coordinate 4,537 downwards.
GCTCTTTGCGCCGGTTTCGCGATGCGCGTCTGCTTCGCTCTGGGCGTCTGCATCACATTCACATTCATTCTCACAGAACCCATGCAAGCCGCTGAAGATCCACTTCCTGGCCAAATCGCGAAACTGCAGCGGGAACTCAGAGACCTGACAAAACAATTCAGTCCAGCTGAAACAGCTGACTCGGACGAAGCAGCAATCCGCTCGCTTGTGGAAAGAACCTTCGATCTTGAATTGCAGATCCAAGAGATGCGAATCACCCAAGCGGAATCAGATCTAAAGAAAGTCAAGCAACAGTTTGCACAGCGCAAGCATGCCAGTGAGACCATCATCGGTGAGCGAGTCGCTGAACTCACAAAGAATCGGACATCCACCGCGCCTGAACTAGACGACGCACCGGCCAGCGTGCTAGCCACCGAAGGCTGGCAGTTGTGGCGAAAACGCGACTTGCGAGCAGCACTCCTGAAGTTCAAGGCTTCCGTCGCGAAAGACCCAACCGACGACCATGCACTCAACGGCCTCGGTTGGTCCTACCTGCAAACAGGCCAACACGAAAAAGCCGTCGAAGCTTTCCAGAAGGGACGCAAGATCAATCCAAAGAATGGTGGAATCCTGAACGGACTTGGTCAAGCATTCCAGGCACTTGGGCGAATGGATGATGCTCGCGATCTTTTGGTCGAATCCGTCGAAGGAATCAATAAGCAGATGGGCGAAGCGATCGCCATCAAACGTGGCGTTGTTGCACCCTGGATGGTGCTTGTCCGACTAGACATCGACAACAAGAACTTCGACGATGCGATCGAGTGGGCAGAGCGATATTTGAAACACAAGAAGGATGACAAGGTGATGCTAGACCTGTTGGATCAGGCCAAAGCAGGGAAGGAGGAAAAGGACGAATAATCTGATGTCGCGTCGCACATGCAGCAGACTTCGCCCAAGCACAGGAAAATTAGCCCGCTTGGGCACGCGGATCTTTACTGCGATACTACTGCGATGGACACAAAACACGTCATCATCGTGGGTGGTGGATTTGCGGGGCTCAACGCGGCAAAACGATTGGGAAACCGCGTTGGCATCGACGTCACATTAATCGATCGTCGCAACCACCATCTTTTTCAACCGTTGCTGTACCAAGTCGCGATGGCGGGGCTAAGTCCCGCTGACATCGCCGCTCCGATCCGTTCGATTCTGTCGAAGGCAGAGAACGTTCGAGTCATTAATAGCGAAGTCACCCGTGTCGATGCTTCGGCGAAGACGCTGCACACAACCGACGACGCGATGCCCTACGACTATTTGTTGCTCGCCTGCGGCGCGATGCATAGTTACTTCGGCCATGACGATTGGGAAGAACACGCGCCAGGCCTGAAGTCCATCGAGCAAGCAACCGAAATTCGACGGCGAGTGCTCTCCGCCTTCGAGCGTGCCGAAGTCACACAGTCCGCCGACGAACGTCGTAAGCTGTTGACATTTGTTGTCGTCGGCGGGGGCCCCACGGGAGTCGAATTGGCAGGTGCAATTGGCGAGATGAGCCGGTTCACGCTGGCGAAGGACTTTCGCAACATTGATGCCAAACTGGCACGCATCATCCTGATCGAAGCCGGAACGAGAATTTTGCCAATGTTCAGCGAATCCCTTTCCGCACGGGCAACGCGAGACCTTGAATCTCTCGGTGTGCAGGTTTGGACCGACAGCAGTGTGACCAGCATCGACCAGGACGGCGTGGACGTTTCAGGCGAGAACATCCACGCGGCTACCGTCCTTTGGGCCGCGGGTGTGAAAGCGTCGTCGCTGGGAACCGAGTCTGGATTCCAATGCGATCGCGCGGGCAGAATTGTCGTAGGCAGCGATTTATCCATTGAGAGTCACCCCAACGTTTTTGTCGCGGGCGATCAATGCGCCTTCGTTGACCCCAAAACCGGGCGACAATTGCCTGGCGTTGCCCCCGTCGCAGCACAACAGGGGCGATTCATTGCAGACCTAATTTTGGCAGAACAGCAGGGAAAACCGCGGCGCGAATTCAACTATCGCGACAAGGGACAAATGGCAACGATCGGTCGCAGTCGCGCGATCACCGAAGTTGGGAAGATGAAGTTCACGGGACTTTTCGCTTGGCTCGTCTGGCTAGTCGTGCACATCTACTTTCTGACAGGATTCCGCAACCGGATCTTCGTCGTGCTCAGCTGGGCGTGGTCCTTCATCACGTTTCGACGCGGCGCCCGCCTGATCATCAACAAACGGTGGCGATCGTATAAGTAGTTGCGTGTCACAAATTAGTCGCTTTTTATCAAGCTTCGGACAACCTGGTGACGCGTTCGGGTTATGCTTTTCGCTTCCCGCCCACCTGACTTTTTTGTCTGAGGATCCGCTTTCGATGCGCACAGCTTCCCTGTTTCACATCACCATTGCTGCGTTTGTGACCTGTTGTCTTTCACCTGTCTCCAGTGCGGTCGCCAAAGAGAATTCAAAACCGAACATCATTTTCATCTTGGCTGACGATTTAGGTTGGAGTGACACAACGCTGTTCGAGACGACGAATTTTTACAAGACACCCAACGTAGAGCGTCTTGCACGGCGCGGAATGACATTCACGCATGCCTACGCTTCCAGCCCTCTCTGTTCACCTACCCGAGCGTCTGTCCTAACAGGGCTCAGTCCGGCCAGAACCGGTATCACGGCACCGACATGTCACCTACCCTTGGTGCAACTGAAAGCCAAAACGGGCGTGGGAGCCGGTCCCAATAGTCATTCAATTTTGCCCAGTTCGGCGACACGATTCGACACCGAACACTACACGCTGGCCGAAATGTTGAAGGACAACGGCTACGCGACAGGGCACTTTGGCAAATGGCATCTTGGGCCAAAGCCCTATTCGCCTTTGCAGCACGGGTTCGACGTCGACGTCCCGCATTGGCCTGGCCCCGGCCCCGCGGGCAGCTATATCGCGCCTTGGAAGTACCCAGATTTTGATCCGCAAACACCGGATGAACACATCGAAGACCGGATGGCCGACGAAGCTGTTTCCTTCATGGAGTCCCATCAAGGCGAACCGTTTTTCTTGAACTACTGGATGTTCAGCGTTCACGCACCGTTCGATGCCAAAGCGGACTTGATTCAAGAATATCGCACCAAGGTTGACCCCGATGATCCACAACGAAGCCCGACATATGCGGCGATGATTCACAGCATGGATGACGCGATCGGAACTCTGTTGGACACACTGGATCGATTGAAGATCGCCGACAACACGATCATCATCTTCGCCTCGGACAACGGCGGGAACATGTACAACGAAGTCGATGGTACCACCGCGACCAGTAACGCTCCCCTGCGAGGTGGCAAAGCAACGATGTACGAAGGTGGCGTTCGCGGACCGGCGATCATTGCTTACCCAGGAACGATCGCTCCTGCATCACGTAGCGACGAAGTCATTCAGAGCAGTGACTACTACCCGACGTTGCTTGAGATGCTGTCCGTGAAGCCGCAAGCTGGCCAAGCGTTTGACGGCATCAGCATCATGCCTGCACTGCAAGGTGGCAAATTGGAGCGTGACGCGATCTTCACATACTTTCCGCACTCACCCAACATTCCCGAGTGGCTGCCGCCGGCGGTTAGCGTTCATCAAGACGACTGGAAATTGATTCGCATTTTTCACGGCGGTGAGAATGGCAAGCATCGCTACAAGCTCTTTAACTTAAATGAAGACCTTGGCGAGACAAACAATCTTGCCGCGGCCAAACCACATCGTGTTGCAGCGATGGATGCACTGATCGAAGAGTTCTTGGTCGATACCAAAGCCGTCTTACCGATTGCCAATCCAAAATTCGACCCGTCCAAATACAACCCTGACTTGGAAGGCAAAGCCAAGCTTAAGGGTGGAGCCAACTCCCCCAAAAAACAACCCAAACGCCCACCGGCAAAACCCGTTGCAGGATGGCAGCCCGAAGGCGGCTGTAGCATGAAGATTGACGGCAATAAACTGGTGATGGTTAGCAAGAGCGGCGACCCGCACGCGGCGTATCCATTGCCGCAAGCTATTGATCAAGGATCGCTGTCATTCCGGTTTGACATGACCTCCAACTCCAGCGGCAACGGTCAATTGTTCTGGCACGAGCAAGGGGTAAAGCCTGCCTACAAAGCCGAACGCAGCGTACAGTTCGATGTAACGCACGACGGCCAGAACAACTCGTACGCTGTCCCGTTCCACCCCAAGAACTCAATCCTGGGCATACGGATCGACCCGTCTCGTGGTACTGGAAAAATGGAGTTGTCCAACATTCGTTTGACCAACCAGGACGGCAAGGTGCTGTACCGTTGGAAGCACTAGCAAGTGATTCTCACAGACGCAACTTTCGTACTCATTGAAACCCTTGGTCGTTTGCCTATTTCCAAGGTGAACACAGTTGCCCAAACAACGGACGGGGCAGACACGCCAATTGGTCGCGGAGGATGCATTAGAGCATTTTTACGAAAGACGTAGCCGATGTTGCAAGACTTCGGAGTCTGAATTCTTGCGAATTCAGCTACCACGATCTCGCACGTC
>CAYUGI010000177.1:0-14159 GCA_964444105.1 uncultured Pirellulaceae bacterium | reverse complement strand
CCGAAATGGAACATTTAGGAGATCGCTAGCCCGCATTACTCGACAGGATTTCGTCGCGAGTCAATGACGATGCATGGTTGATGCAAATCGCGGGGAAGCAGACTGCGCATGCTGATGAATAATCCGCGCTAGCGAGACGATAGACGCTCGGCTGCCGCGACCATTTCGACGAACTCTTTGCGAAAGCCGTAGCGGTCAGCGCCGCTGGCCGAGGTCGCTGTCTTGCGAATCGATCGATAGTTCCAGTCGCCGCGATGAGGACTTTCACGCAGCTGCATTCCAAACCCTGCGACGGCAGCCGCAAAACGAAAATCGACGTCCGATTCTTCGAATGCAGCGTCACTGTCAGTGATGGCTTGTTCCAACAGTTGGCTGGTTTCGTCGCCGGGAACTTTGTAGCGGAGTTTCAGTGTTAGTAATTCGTTGGAGCTTGCGTCCGGGGAGTGCTTGGGAGGCTGTTGATATTTCAGCGGATCGACTTTGGCAATGTCATTAGAAAGGGTGACACCCGTGGGAATGATCTCGTACAACGCGGTCACGCTGTGCCCGGCTCCAATTTCGCCCGCGTCCTTTTTGTCATCGTTGAAATCTTCCGCGGCAAGCATTCGGTTTTCGTAGCCAATTAGCCGGTAGGCCGCGACGTTCGCTGGATTGAACTCCACTTGGATTTTGACGTCCTTGGCGATCGTCACCAATGTTCCCGAGAGTTGCTCATTGAGAACCTTATTGGCTTCGTTGTACGTGTCGATGAACGCGTAGTTGCCGTTGCCGATACCGCTGATCTGTTCCAGCATGGCATCGTTTAGGTTCCCCATTCCAAACCCAAGCACGGACAGTTCGACGCCGGACTTGGCACTGGACTGAATCATCGATACCAGCTGATCATCACTTGTCTGTCCCACGTTGAAGTCACCGTCCGTGCAAAGAAGGACGCGATTTGTTCCATCGTCGATGAAATTCTCCCGTGCGATCTGGTACGCCAGTTGAAGTCCGTGACTTCCGTTCGTGCTGCCTTTCGCAGCAAGTTCCCCGAAATGGCGAATGATCTTATTCGACTCTGTCGCGGGAGTGCTGGGCAGAATGACGCCTGCTGAACCAGCGTAGGCCACAATGGCAACGCGATCGTTTTCATTCAGTTGATCCAAAACGACGGTAAGCGATTGCTTTAGCAGAGGAAGTTTGTTGGGCCGCTTCATTGAGCCAGACGTATCGACCAGGAAGACCAGATTGCTGGGTGGACGCTGGTCGTTTTCAATCACGCGGCCCTTCACCGCGATGCGGGCCAGCCGATGGGTGGTGTTCCAAGGCGCCTGAGCGATCGAAACGTGCGTGGCGAAAGGCACGCTTTGGTCTTCGTTTGGAGGCGAATAGTCGTAAGAAAAGTAGTTCAGCAATTCTTCGATACGGACGGCGTCGGGTCGTGGTAGACGATCGTAACTAAGCAAATGCTGACGCACTTTGCTGTAGGAAGCTGTGTCAACGTCGATTGAAAAGGTACTCAGTGGATTGTCCAACGCCATTCGAAACGGAGTCTCGCTGATCGAGTCGTGCTGATCGTTGTTTGGCTCCTCTAGAAATTCGCTCTCTTCTGTTTTCGCTGAATCGCGAAGTACTGGCATCCGCATCTGTGGAGGACTTGCAATCGATCCAACAGCATCTGCAGTTGCGGACTTGCCAGTTTCAGAAACAGCCACATCGCGGGTCTCGGAACTACAGCCAGCGACTGTAACGATTCCAACAGCCAGTAGAATCAGCGGTCGCAACAGAGGGCATCGACGAAAGCGCATACTCGCGTCCCTTGTGAAGTGAAAACACATTCTGACTGACAACAGGTGACAACCAGTGAAAACACAGGGGCGACGATGCTTAACCGAAAGCCAAACTCGCGTCCTGTGTAAAGGAACGACGAGTCAATCGGTCAGTTGGATTCAGAGAATCCGAAAAGAAGTGAAATTATTTTTGCATGACAGCATCAAGGACTGACGAGCACATTGTTCTGCACCTGGCTGACACCGGGCTCCAGACGCATTAGCAACTCGGCCATTCGGCGATCTCGGTTGCTCGTCGCAGTGCCTTCGATGACGGCTGTGCGCCCAACCACGTCGACTCGCACATTTTGTAATCCCTGTCGTCCAGGTAATTGAACCATTCGTTGATTGGCATTCGCTTGGACGCGTTGCGGCGTTATCGGTGTGACCTGGATTGCTGAACGCAACCGTGTACGAATGGTAGGTGTGGTCGATTGTGCTCCACCAAGCCCACCTCCGCCAAACAGTCCGCCTAGCCCACCAAAACCTCCGAATCCGCCGCCACCACCAAACGCATTTGCTCCGCCTGTGTTCCCCGTCGCTCCCGGTCCGAAACCTGACGCTGCCGCTGATCCTAGCGTGCCGCCTCGCTGAATTTCGTCGAATGCGCTGACGTCTGGCTGTGTAAGGTCAGTGCCGCCACCGTTCGCTGCCGTTCCGGTGCCGGTGTTATTCGTCGTGCCTGTTCCTTGCTGATTACCGGTATCGCCGCCGACCTGAGCATGGGATATCGATGGCCAAGAAAAGAGAGCAGCGGCAACGGCGAAAGCTTGAATCAGCGTGCGAGTATTCTTCATCTTGGGATTCACCGTAGGAGGATTGATTTTTGCCAATCGGGGCTTTTCAGAAGGAGGCTCCTTATTCTAACCAAAGATATCGAAAAAAGTTTCCGCCCTGTTCAGCACAAAATAGGGCCCTGATGCCAAGACACATCTATTCTTGTCGAATAAAACGATTGATCTACCGCGCCGCATCTTCCATTGCTGCCTAGTCCCCAGAGTGCCATGCCCATGCTTTTGAACTCCGCTGGATGCCGTTTGACGGCAATTGCCTCCCTAATTTGCATTTCCGCGTTGTTTCAAGCGACCATTCCACTGGCGAATGGGCAGGAAAAGGAGGTCGACGTCATTCCAGGGGCTCCGCGGTTGCTTCCCGAGGACGCGTACATCTACGCGCGACTGGACAATGCCCAGGACCTGCGGGACGACTTTGCGGGATCATCGATGGGAAAAATGCTGAATGACCCCAAGATGAAGCCGCTTGCGTCGGACATCTACAGCACGTTTCGGGATCTGTTTGAACAAATCAGCGAAGAAGTCGGCGTGACATTGGACGAGCTGCTGGCGATTCCACACGGTCAAGTCGCTGCAGCTTTGATCCCAGGTCAGATTCCAGAAGACAACGACAATATCGAACAGGCAGATGAATCGGACGATAGCGAGCAGGCGATTCAGCGTCGGCTTCGGCGCAAGCGACGTGAACAGAATTCGTTTGCCGGTGTGTTTCTGGTGGATGCAGGTGACAACGTCGACAAGTTGCAGGCCATCGTTGACAAATTTGAAACGCGGTTGCTCGACAAAGATGGTTACGTGCGTCGTGTGACGGAAGTTCACAAGACCGAAGTAACACGTTTGCTACCGCCCCGAACCGGTCGACCTGAAGTTGAGTATTTTCAGCGCGAGAACACGATTGTATTCGGGATTGGCCATCGCACCGCACAGGACGTGCTAGATCAATGGGAAGGCGAGAGTGATTTGCCGTCGCTTGCCGATAGTGCCAACTTCACATCCGTCATGTCACGCTGCGTCGGCGCCGAATCAACACGTCCGCAGTTAACGTTCTACATCGATCCCTATCACATCGCGCAGCGGATCGTTGCGCGTAGTGGTTCCATGGGCGCGGCGATGGTTTGGCCAATGGTCCAGAGTTTGGGATTTGAACGCTTTCGAGGGATCGGCGGCAGTTCGTTTCGCGGCGGCGAAGTGTTCGAGGACATTTCGCATCTGCACGTGCTCATTGATCCGCCGCGCGACGGATTGTTAGGAGTGCTTCGTCCCGAAACAGGAGATTCAACGCCACCGAAGTGGGTTCCGTCGGATGTGACCACGTACACTTCGCTGTATTGGGACGTCGATCAAACGTACGAAAACGTGGGGAATATCTTGGACAACTTTCAAGGTGCCGATTCTCTGAAGCGTTTCGTCGAAGAGCCAATGAAGAAACGAACCGGCGTCGATGTTCAGAAAGAGTTTGTCGACAACGTGACCGGTCGAATCGTTCGCATGACTTGGATTGAGCCGCCTGCACGGGTCAATTCTCAGGCTTCGGTGCATGGAATTGAATTGGTCGATGCGACGGATGCAAAAGCAACGATTGCAAAACTTCGCGAAAAATTCCCCAATGTCATGACCGCCGAAACGATTGGCGGCAGCGTGGTCTATTTTTTCCGACAGGGTCGTAATCGCGTACCGGATGGTTTTCGCAAGCCTGAGCCTTGCATCATGGTGATGGGTAAGTGGCTCATTCAGTCGGATTCACGAAAGCTGATCGAGCGCGTCACCCGTGCTAACGGCGGTGCGATCTCGGGACTGATTACGGTACCCGACTATGAATTGGTTTCTGCCGAATTGGGCGGCAAGCTTGATGGCGAAAAGCCGTTCATGGTGTCGTTTATGCGAGGCGCTGATTTCCTGCGACAGTTTTATCAAATCGCTGGCGACGAAGGCACTCGCAAGTTCTTCCGCAACCAATCCGAAAAGAACCCCAATGCGGGGCGATTCGCAGACGTGTTGCAAAGAAATGATTTCCCGCCATTTGAGGAATTCGAGAAGTACTTCGCACCAAGCGGTGTGTTCGCCTACGACGCTCCCGACGGCATTCATCTGGGATCGTTCACCCTGAAAGCCGATGACGACGAGTAGACGGGTGAGACTTACTGGCTCCTACCTATCATTTGCCGCCACGCAGCGATTGCTCCAACTCCAAGATCCGATTATCGGCGGCTCGTAAACGTCGGCTGACTTCGCGTCCCATGTTCATCATGATGAGCGTGTATTGCATTAGGTCCTCGGTCATCAAAGCACGCAGCGACCTAGTATCGATTTCGATGGTCTCGCAATCTTGCAGGGCGATGGCCGAAGCGGATCGGGGTTGAAAATCGATTAGCGCCATTTCACCAATACAGTCGCCTGTCCCGAGTTTTCCGAGAATGATCTCGATGTTGCCATCACACTTTTGAATAGCGATTTGGCCTGATTTCAGGACGAATAGTGACTCCGCTGGGTCACCTTCGCGAAATAGAAAGCGACCCGGTGCAACTTCAGCCTGCTTCGAGGCAGCAAGAATCGTCTCTAACGCCGGTTCGCTGAGCCCACCAAAGATGGGCATGCTTTGCAGCAATTGGACAAGCGTCGGATTCATGATTCAACGTGATGCTTGCGTCTTTGATTGGAGACGAGTGTGAGGGGACATTCTTTCCCCGTCCGTTTTCATCACCTATTTTCCAGCAGCCAATTTGTACAGATGACTCTTTGTACGAAGCAGAATTCCGTCGCCAATCGGGACGGGACTGGCGACCGTGAACTGGGTGTCATCGGACACCTTGTTGGTCGCCAACAAAGTGGGCTTATTTGCGGACAGCGGTCCAAGCACAAAGGTCGTTGCATTCTCTGCCGTAACATACAAGTGATCGTTGGCGATCAGCGGCGAACTGCTGTAGCCAACTCGTGACTTTGGCAGTTTTTCAGACCACTGTGTTTTGCCAGACGCGACATCGATGCAAGTCACTGTTCCTCTTGTCTGTTTGCCGTCGCTGACAAAATAGGCTTTGCCGTTCAGTGCAGCGGGCGTGGGAACATCGCTCCCCAAATCATCACGAAACCATTCAATTGCTTCTTTACCCTTCCCTTCCGCTAGATCGTCTAATCGAACTGCCGTTACGGTTGCTCCGCGAGCGTAGGGACAGACAATCAGGTTGCCATACGCGACCGGCGAAGCAATGGAACGAAAGTACTCGTGCGATGTTGGGTTGAACCCACCCAACCGGCCCAGTTCTTTTCCGTCGTCAGCTGAGTGAATGGTTAGGTAATCGCCGCCCATCACCGCGATCGCGTTCGAGCCAGCAACGTTGACATTGACAGGAGTCGAGTAGCTTTGTGCTGCTTCACGCGGTGCATCGACGCTCCGATCACCTTTCCAGATTTCCTTGCCCGACTGTTTGTCAAAGGCGACCAGGTAACTCGGGCCGGTGTGCATCACAGTGATGACCACCGCCTTATCGGTCAGAATGGGTGAAGTGCCCAAGTCCCACCAAAGACCATCCTTCATGTCGTAACTAAGCTGCGTCGTCCATTTCACCTTGCCGGTCTTATCAACGCATCCTAGGTCGCCACTGCGAAAAAACGCGAAAATCGATTCGCCATCGGTGATGCATGACGGATTACTGCCTCCGCCCTTCTTGTGCTTTCCGCCAGTGTCATTGCCGATGGTTGCTTCCCACCGAATCGATCCATCAGTCGTGTCGATTGCCAGCAGCGTGTTCTTTCCATCGTTACCCGAGGTGAGGTAGGCAGTGTTTCCGCTGATCACCGGCGTACTACCACCGACGCCGGGGATAGCCGTCTTCCAGGCGACATTGGATTGCTCGCTCCACTGGGTTGGGTACTCACCATTTTCAGCGACACCGTTTTGCGAAACTCCGCGCCATTGACTCCAAGACGTTGGCGAGTCGGCAAAGGCAGACGTACGAGCTTCCGGGCCTTTGATGACCAAGACAGTCATTGCGACTAGCAGGCAGGCAGGGCGGGCAATGTCACGGCAGGTTAGGCTTCGACGCATCGTTGGAACGACTCCGCTGGTGGGTTTGTGAAGGAGGTTTTCGTCAATCTTAGACGTATTTTGCCTCAGAAGCACGCGCGCAGCCGCCAAAGCAGTGACAGAGCTGGGCTTCTTGCCATAATAGAGCGTGCGAGCCAATATCTGTCGTTCATGCGTTCCTGCCCAAAAGCGCTAGCTCAAACAACGGATTTCGCTTCAATGCATGAAGGTCTCTCAAAACGTATTGCAATGCAAATGGATCGTTTTATTTCCTTGTGTCCTAAGACGGCCAGCCGTCAGACCGTTTTAATTGTCTTCATGACAGTTCTGTCGCTTAGCTATCAGCAGTCATTTGTTCAGGCGCAAACTTCGATTGAACAGAGCAAAATCGATGTTCCCGCGAGAAGATCATCGTCGGGCGATGACGCGACTTTGTTGGATCAGCTTTCCAAAGGGCGGTACTCCAGTCGGCAGCGAGCGACGTTGGAAATGTGGGGCTCGCGGGATGAGCTTCGCGAGCAAGTGCAAACAGCTGCACGCGACTCGAATCCCGAGGTCGCTGGCAGGGCGAAATGGATTTTGGATCAATGGCGACGCGGAACAACACCAAACATGCCTCCGCGTTTGATGCGTTTACTACAACGCGGCGACGATCCATCTGCAATCGTCGAACTCATCGAACTGGGACGATTCGATGACGCAGTGGTAGCTGTCGAAGAGTCGCAGGCAACGATTGAGTTTCAGCAGGTTCAAAATCGTGTATCGTCGGCGATTACATCGCGATTCCCGTTTTATGTCGAAATGGCTCTGGAAGACGAGACATTTGCGGCGTTGCTAAAACTGATCGACCTGGCGGCAACGACCAAGGAAATGGCTGTTTGTCGTGTTCGGTTGTTGCAGCGATTTGGCAACGAAGTGGATGAACAAAACCTTTTGCCAAGTTCGTCCAAGTCATGGACACCGCGACAACGTGATGCTGCGAAGGTCGCGATTTTGGCTGTCATGGGTGACTATGACGGCGCCGTCAGCGCAGCAAGGCAGTCCGCGGATGAAAACTTGCTTCGCGCGAGCTTGATGCTGTCGAGCGATTGGCAAGAACTGGCAGACCGCAGCATAGAGCGAGCCGAATCTGAAAGGGAACCAAAGGAGTTGGAGGCCGGCAAGCCGATGGTATTGGCGACGGTTTCGCATTGGGTCAATGCACTCGTTGCGGCAGACCGTTGCGGTGATAGAAAATCAAAGGCAAAGTCCGTCGCGGTGCTTTCTGCCGTTCAGCCGACCCATGAAGGATTTAGTTTGGCGTGGAAAGCACTTTCACTGCATGGCGAGATGGACTTGGTGTTCGAGATGCTGGACGACGCATCCCCGGAGGTCATCACCGATGTTGCCTTGGCCGCTTCTCGAGCTGAGATTGTGTTTGACCGGTTGAACTTTCCACTGGATCAGTTGGATCTTGAACTACAAAACTGGATTGATGACGCGATCGAAAAACAGTTGGTGGAAATGCCTGTTGTCAACACACCACCCCGAGGTGTGCAAGGGCGCAAACAAAGAGCCAACTACCCGGCGTCTCCCAACTTGCCTGTGCGAAAAATACTGTCACTGATGAAGTGTCTGATTGCGGTGGGACGATTTGACGCGGCTTGGGAAATTGCCAGCCAACTATCGGATGAAACTTTCCTTTATGGAAAATCGCCGAACACAACTTCTGTTCGTGACGTCGTTCTATCCCGTCTTGCAGCGAGCGATCGAAAAGACTGGGTGATCCGCTTGGCTGCGCCCGATGGCACCAGATCGCTATCCAATTCAGCGCTAAGTGCTGTATCAGTGGTGCTGCCGGACGTGGAATCCGCAACCTTCAGTGGGCTCGTCAACGCACTTGGAAAAATGCATCGCCTGACACCCTTTGATCAGAGGGTTCGAATGGCGTATTCACTGTGTGAAGGCAAAATCCCAACTGGATTCGATTCACAGAGTGGCTTTGATGCCCTGTACAAAATTCTGGCGAGTGGAAAAAGCAGCGATGGCTACGATCGCGTCTTGCGAGGCAGTCGATACAGTTCGATCAGTCGCGATTGGGTAAGCTTCTTCGCCAGCCATGGACAGCCGACTTTGGCGACGCAGTGTTTAATGGACCTGATCCGCAGAGGGGACCTGGAATCGCTTCATGACGCAGCCATGCATGAAGTTTCATCGGGAAATATTGATCGCTCCGAACAGTACTTTGCCGCAATCTGGGACAGAGTCAAAGAGAATGGCCGTCGGCTTGCCTCGAGTGGTTATCAAGACGAGTCGATTGTCATTGCCGCGAAGGCCTTGATTGGCCGCTGGATGAATGCGAAACGGATTGGCGATGTACCGCTGGCCGAACAGTTACGCACCGCCATTGAGCTTTCGTTGTGTTCTCCATCGACCGAGTTTCTGGATGCGATCGCGGATGTACTGGTCGAGTATGGTGATGACGAAATGGCCCAGAGCGTTTACGAAGTCCTCCTGCCTTTGACAGCGCTGGGTTCTCCCGAAGTAATTGAATTCTACGACGTAGCTCGCAAGTATTCGATTTTAATTCGCGACAAAGACGCGGACTCAGCGATCCGTTGGTTCGACTTGGCGGTCGGAGGGACCTTGGAGTCGACCTACTTTCGATCATCCGCCTACGTTTCTTTGCCCCTGTATATCCGCCGATGGTCATTGGAGGCGGCGATTGATTCGCGAGATCAATCCGCGGCACGCGAGCATTTGAAACGGTTGGTACGGCTCGATCCGTTGGACATTACATCAGCAGAGGAACTGATGCCGAAATTGGCAGAGGCGGGAATGAAATCGACCGCCAATGAGGCGTTTGACCAATTGTTTGACCGTGGAATGGCGCACTGCAAGCGTTTTCCGTTTGACGTGACGATGGGCAACAACGTTGCTTGGGTTGCCGCAATGAATAACCGGCGATTGGAGGAGGCCTTAGTGCTTTCCGAAGGCACCGTCTTCGTTGAACCCGACAGCGCGATTTATCGTGATACGTTGGCGGAAATCCTGTTTCGGTTGGGACGGAAAAAGCAAGCGTTGCATGTGGAGCAAGCCTGCTTATTGGATGATCCGATGCAGTGGCACTTGCATCAGCAGGTCGAAAAATATCGTGACGCGGTTTCCGATCAGACGGTCACGCAGAGTCCGTAGAGCAGCAAGCGACAGCAAATCAAATTCGCAAAACAGCGTGAATATGGGCGTATTTACGCTCTTTTCTGCCTTGGTGCGGTTTGGGTGTTCTGCTAATCTTCGACTCGACAGGCAGAAATGCCCGATTCAACCGCAGTGGGCAGTCAGGGAAGACTGCACGTAAGCGTTATACGCTGGAAAGGAGTCCGACGTGGATCAAGCTAAACAAGCCAAGCAGGCTTTGGATCAACAAGCTCAATCAAAAGCTTCCTGTGTCCACATTCGCTGGATGATTCGCCGCGACATGCCGGCCGTCTTGGGAATTGAAAACAATTGCTTTGAGTTCTCTTGGACCGAAGACGATTTTATTCGCTGTCTTCGCCAAAGAAACTGCATCGGCATGGTCGCCGAAAAAGACGACCAGGTGGTGGGGTTCATGATTTATGAGCTCCACAAAAATCGGCTGCACATTCTCAACTTCGCCGTTCACACCGATGACCGTCGCTGCGGTGTTGGAAATGCGATGGTCAGCAAATTACTGGGCAAACTGTCTCACGAACGTCGCAATCGAATCATGTTGGAAGTTCGCGAAACCAACTTGGAAGCACAGTTGTTCTTCAAGTCACTCGGTTTCCGCGCGATCTCTGTCCTGCGTGACTTCTACGATGACACTGTCGAAGACGCCTACCTGATGCAGTTCCGCTATCAGCCGACAGCCGAAGAGTTGGCACAGCCGCATAATCGAATTTCACGCTTGGCGGGTTGATTCCGCGGCAGTAAGCAATCAATTGCAGTTCTCTGCCTGATGGCTAAAGATCAGCAGAACGATTTGCAACCAAAACAACTGCGACCAGTGCCTTGTTGCTAAACAAGACACTGGTCGTTTTTTTGTAGTTAGCCAAGCAAGGCAGCAAACGCGGCAACCTAGCCCAGATTAATCATCAGCGCACGTTAGTGCCGCCCTGGGCTATGATGTTCAACCCCTTTGGGGTGATCGTGCAACTTCCGTAGCAACAGGGCGTTCTAAGTTGGACGCTCTCTTCAGCCGGCCTGCGCTTCATCGAGGCCAGCTTAAGCCCAATACCGCTAAGCCAAACCGAGTCGTCGACTTGCGACGCAATTCGACAGCGTTATGAATCATCCGGGTTAGAAAGGGCGTTCACCGTCTTCAAACAAGGCACTGATATACAATCCTTGCGGACTGGTTGATGCTTGAGCCGAGCCGATGTGCTTTCGAGCCGCTCGCATGATGTCACGCCTTGAGATCTGTCCCTTCAATTTGCCAGCGTCATCAAGGACGGGCAATCGCCGGCAAGCCGCGTCGATAAAGGTTTGCGCGATGGTTAAAAAATCCGTTTCTACGGAAATCACCGGAGGGCTGGTGTCAACGAATGACATCAAGATGCTGGATGGCAACTGTTCGTAAGCCGCATCAAGAATAAATCGCATGCAAGACTTTTCCGAGAAGATCCCCAGGAACTGCTTCTCCGAATCAACAACGGGCGCTCCGGAGATTTTGTTCCGCAGAAGCACATCGATCGCATCGAAGACATCCATCTCGGGTGACAACGTGATGAGGTTGGAAACCATCATCTCACGTGCGGTAATATTTGGAACCATCGTGAACTACCTTGGGTGACAGGGAAGTGATTTGCGTGGCCATTGTCTCTGGGAAGTTGTTTCTTGTTGCGAGGCTGTTGTTATCGTGACCCGCGCGAAGTCGCGCCGTCAAGCAAATGAGAGCTAATTTTCGCGATGTGTATTTTCTCAGTCGCCTGAACAAGTGTGCCAGGGCGAAACTCCAATTAGGCCCTGCCTGGTTTGCTTGATCGCGTCAAAACGAGGCAATATCGACGATTGGCTTGTAGAAAGCCCGTTGCACGCGCGTTGGATAGACGCTCGCGGAGTTGGTGCGATACATTGGTTGTGAAACATTTCACAGACACAGGAATAACGACGCGATGACAGGTCAGTGGGTCGAGGTAGAGTTCGATTGTCTTCCGATGCGAAGCGTGACGCGGATTGATGTTCCCGTGGATGCGTCGCCGGTTTATGAGCAGTTTGTGCTTCGCGTTAAAGCGGCGATGTCAAAACATGGCGCGCACAACACCTATTACCTGCACAAGGGGCGGTGTGTTTATCACCTGACGAACGATCCGTTGCGAGGCGAAGTGGCTTTCAAGTTGGAAGGCACCGTGATGACGGATTCCAAGGACCGCGTGACTAAATCCGTCGATCTAGATGTTTCGTTGGACCGTGAGACGTGTGCTTGGCTGACCGAACCGATTGTCAGTTTCTTGACCGAGAGCGTTCAACACGCGGTGATGGTCGAATTTGATCGCTACATCCAAGCGGGTGATCTGCGCCGAACCGAAGAGCGGATTGCGAAGATCAACCAAGAGAGCGATGAGGCGGACGGCTTCGTCGGCATGTATCTCTAACCCCGAGACGTTTTTGCTAGGCGCGTGATGCGTGCAAAGCAGCGGCGTACCCCAGCACATCACCACGACGCTGGCAGTAGTCCAAAATTGTCGAAAACGCGTCGACGCCATCCTGCGACTTACTCTGCTGGGCAATCTCGATCAGCAGCGGCACAACCTGTTGAGCCGGCACGTCATTGGGTACCAAATTGATTGCTGCATCGATCGCTTCTTGGTAACGGTCGGTACGTTTCAATAGATCAACATACGTTTCAATCGCGCCGGTGCCATGCTGCGCAACATCAACTCCTTTGGCTTTTCGCTCAAAGTACTTCAATCCAGCGTCGACATCTTCGCCCAACAATACGCTGTAGTAGGTCGCATAAGCGGGGTAGAAATCGACAAAGGGTTCATCGCCGGGATACTGAAACTGATGGTTCAGACGTCGGCCGTACTGCGTCAATTCCCAAGCATTGCGAATTTCTTTCGCGTCCGTCAGCACAGCGGCAATCTTGACGGTGGAGGCCAAGTGGGTTGTGTCCAAGTGGTAGCCACCTTCATCCATTACCCATTTGCGTTTGGAAACCATGTCGAAAAGCGTTTCGCTGGGATCCACTGTCGTATCACTCTTCGGACGATCTCGCCCGGCAATGTCATCGCGAACCAACGTCGTTAATTCATGATACAGATGCGCCAGTAACTTAGACGCCGCAGCTTGCTGATGCGGTTTGTTGGCTTGTGCCAAAGACTGTTCATAGAGCGTGATGCTGTTGCACGTTCCCTGATGGTCTAAAACCGCTTGATACCCTCGCCCAACGTCGACACCTTCGTGCAACAGCACTTGAATCATTTCGTCGTAGTTGTCGTCGTTGATTTCGGTGTTCGCCAACAACTCACGCGCCGCTTCGGAATCGCCAGTAGGCCGCAGATACATCCAGCCTTCGGAGATCCGTCCATCTTGCATCAGCATCGTCCCAGCCTCGCGGCAGGCATCCAACAGCCCGGCCTCCAACTGCCGTTCAGCATCTTCCGGATGGGTCGGCTCATTTTCAGAGGCCAGCAATGGTAAACCCACTCGATTTCGGATCCGCATTTTCAGTGCTTCGAACAACTCGATCGGCAGTCGTTTTTCGCGAAAGTGCTCAATGAGTTGGTCCAGCATGGCAGCACTATCGCCACCAAGGTCGGACATTGTCGAGAAAATATCTATATCCGTCTGAGACATCGTAAATCTAGATCGAGGAGAGAATCACCGCTTTTAACACTGAAGAGCTTACTCTCTGGATATTGAAGTGGCGAGCGACGGCGTTTGCTTCGCGTTAGAGCGAGCGGTATTGGAACCGCGCCATCGTACGATGAAGTGAGTTGCCCTGTTCAGCTACCTTGTTCCATTGACGCGACGCCGCGCTTTCGAGCTTGAACTGCCAAGCGAAACGCTTCTTCTTCTCCGTACTTGTTGACGGCGAAGCGTCTTGTGCGCCGCACGCCTTTTGAAGGGCTCCACTGAGCGATCCAGTAGCGGTACTTTGGTTTGGATGGCCAGCGTGGATCCGCCTCGACGACTTCGCGTACACCTGGATAGCCGGAGGTATTGTTGGAACGTTCCTGTTTTGCCAGCTGCTTGACCGAGTAGCCCTTCAGTTTTGATTCCAACTCATCGCGATACTCGCGGGCATCGCGAAGTGCTTTCCGTTTACCGCCATCAGAATCCGGGAAGTACTTTGATCGCAGCTTTCCTTTTCGCGTGACACGCACGATGTAACCACCCGTTGTCTCTCGCTCGATACGAGTGATATTGCGGTTGCTGTTCATAGAATCGAAGGAGGGGGTTGGAGTTCGCTGAGGCCCCATTTATCGCGTGAAACTGCGATCTTTTTAGGTTCATAAAGTTTTTGCCCTTTTGCGATTGGATCGCTGTTGACAGTCGTTGAGCATAAATCTTATTCCCGCTTCAAACCAGAAG
>CAYUGI010000176.1:0-14170 GCA_964444105.1 uncultured Pirellulaceae bacterium | reverse complement strand
GAACACGGCCATGACCCGCCAGATGCAATCTAACGAACTGGGCGAAGCTGTCCAGATTCTCTTCAATGAAGCCTTGAGAATCGAGCGGACCGAGTACATCGGCGCCGAGCCCTACGAACGTACCGATCAGCGTCGCTCGTATGCCAACGGTTTCAAAGCTAAGTCCGTCAACTCGCGGCTTGGAAAGCTCGAGCTGAAGGTTCCACAGACACGAGATGGTGATTTCTACCCGTCTGCCTTGGAACGCGGAGAGCGAAGCGAAAGGGCACTCAAGCTTGCTGTCGCGGAAATGTAAGTCCAAGGAGTTTCCACTCGAAAGGTTGCCAAGATTACTTCCGAGCCCAGTGGTCATCGAAGCGTCCTGGGCGTCAGCGTGTCACTCTCGGAAGCCGAAGTGCATTGGCGTGAGTACTTCAGCTCATTGAAACAACGCGGTATGCACGGTGTGAAGCTGATCGTCAGCGATGCTCATGAAGGACTCAAAGCTGCTCGCCAAGCCACCTTCGAAGGTGTTCCGTGGCAACGCTGTCAGTTTCACCTGGCACAAAAATGCAATGCACCACACTCCGAAAGTCGAAATGCGCAAGCAAGTCGCTGAAGATATCCGTAGCATTTTCAATGCATCCGACGTTCAGCACGCACAAGAGGAACTCGGTCGCTTCGTCGATCGTTATCAAGAAACAGCTCCGAAGCTTGCGGCGTGGGCAGAAGAGAACATTGCCGAAGGCCTGTCGATCTTCGATATCCCAAGCGAGCACCGCAAAAGGATGCGGACGACGAATATGCTTGAACGACAAAACCGGAAACTGGAGCGTCGCACACGAGTGGCGAGCTTGTTCCCCAATGAAGCCTCCCTGCTGAGACTCGTCACGGCAGTTCCTGTCGAACTCAGTGATGAATGGGAAACCGGAATGCGATACCTCACATTCCAAAACTGAACCGAATCCGATTGGGCGAATTTACAGAAAGACTGTTGCTCTATCACATGTCCAGCAAGACGAACTTTTGCGCCGAACCGTTGCTTTTTCGGTCTCAAATTGCCCGGCCAATTCAGGCCCAGATTGGCAAGCGTTCTGACAACCAATATCTCCATTTTCTGCGATCAGTTGTCCGATTGGAGGCGATACAGGTAATCGCCGTAGTCATTATTGTATTCAGCGGCAAGACGACTTAGCTGCTCTTCGTCGATGTAGCCTTGCACATACGCAATCTCTTCAAGGCAAGCAATTTTGAGCCCCTGTCGTTTCTCAACGGCGGCGACAAAGTTGCACGCATCCAAAAGCGAATCTTTGGTACCAGTATCTAACCAAGCAAATCCACGCGAAAAAAGCTCGACGTTTAATATACGTCGATCCATGTAAACTCGGTTTACATCGGTGATTTCAAGCTCTCCGCGAGCTGAAGGTTTAAGAGCTGCAGCGATCTCTACGACGTCGTTGTCATAGAAGTACAACCCAGGGACTGCGTAGCCGCTTTTTGGTGCCGTAGGTTTCTCTTCGATCGAAGTTACACGACCTTGCTTATCGAATTCGACTACGCCGTATCGTTCCGGATCGGTCACATGATATCCGAAAATGGTTGCTCCACGGTCGTTTGCCGCTGCGGCGGCCAGTGTGCTTCGAAACCCTTGCCCGTAAAAAATGTTGTCGCCCAAAACAAGCGTAACACTGTCAGCTCCGATAAAGTCAGCTCCGATAACGAATGCCTGCGCTAGCCCTTCAGGCTTTGGCTGTTCGAGATAGCTAAGGGAAATTCCCCACTGCGATCCGTCGCCAAGAAGGCGTCTGAACGCCGGGAGATCATACGGAGTTGAAATCACCAATATGTCCCGAATCCCAGCTAACATCAATGTGGACAGCGGATAGTAAACCATCGGCTTGTCATAGATTGGCATCAACTGTTTACTGACAGCTTTTGTTATGGGATGCAGCCGCGTGCCTGATCCGCCTGCTAGAACAATGCCTTTTCTCATATCGTCCAAACCATTAGGCGATTTTGTAGTAGATGGACTTTCTCTGCCGCTATTCGCCTTAAACAGTCAGTCACTCCTCGCTCTCAGTCCGATTCTCTGTCGCTGATATTTTCCCGAGGTGACTCGTTCGACCCACTCTTTGTTGTCGATATACCATTGAACCGTCTGCCGTATTCCACTCTCGAACGTAGTCTTTGGAAACCAGTCCAGTTCTCGCTTAATTTTAGTTGCATCTATAGCGTAACGACGATCGTGCCCGGGCCGATCTTTGACGAATGTGATTAGTCTTTCGCAAGAATGCTTCAAGTTGGGCATTGCTTCTTCGACGGCCTGGCAGATCGCTCTAACAATATCAATGTTCGTTTGCTCACAGTCACCACCCACGTTGTAGGTTTCCCCAATGCCCCCTCTTGTAATGGCCGCCTCCAACGCAGCACAATGATCTTCGACAAAAAGCCAATCACGAACGTTCATGCCGTCGCCGTAAATTGGCAATGGCTTTCCTTCGATCGCATTTAGCGTGACCAGGGGGATTAACTTTTCGGGAAATTGGTAGGGACCATAATTGTTACTGCAATTGGTAATCAGCGTTGGCAAACCGTAAGTATGATGCCAGGCTCGCACTAGATGGTCTGATGATGCTTTGGACGCAGAATACGGGGAAGTCGGAGAGTAGGGTGTGGCCTCGGTGAAATAACCATCTGGCCCCAGCGATCCATATACTTCGTCGGTTGACACGTGAAGTAGCCGAAACGACTCCTTTTCGCCTTCTCCGAGTTCTTGCCAATATTCCAAGGCGGCGTTCAACAAACAAAATGTTCCATTAATATTTGTATTGATGAACGTATCAGGCCCGTCAATGGATCGATCAACATGGGACTCAGCTGCGAAATTTACAACGCCGTCAACGTTATGCTCCCGTAGCAGTCGCAGCAGCAGCGAACCATCACCAATGCTCCCTCGAACAAACACATGGCACGAGCCATCACTGGGTATCGAGTCTAGATTGCCCGCATAAGTCAACGCATCTAGATTGATGATTCGATAAGTCTCGGAAGCAATCGCCCGACGCACAAAGCATCCACCGATAAACCCCGCACCACCTGTGACGAGTAATGTTCTCATGACTTCTGCTCGCTCGACTTAGCTGCCGGAATCCAATCTCGCAGAGCTGCCTGGAGTATTTCGCGAACCGGAGAAAGCTGAAGCCCTTCACCAATAGCTTTACTGCTATCTAGGACACAATTGGATCGCGGTGTCTTTGCAGCGAGCTTCATGAATTCTTGCTCTGAATCAAAGAAACGAAAACGCTTGTTCACAACTTTTGCGTCCAAGATCATTTCCACAACTTCGCTGGTCGTCACACTTCCTGGATTAGTCAAGTTGTAAATCCCGAACGGAACACGCTTTGCCACGCAATCAAAGCATGCTGCTACAAACTCAGGTAAGTGCGACAAACTATTTTCCGCCTGAAGGAGTCGATCGTACTGAATCATCTTTGAGAGAAAGTTGCGAGGCGAACCTTGGTGTGAAAACGGAATTCGCAAACGCCATATGTAACATCGCCTTGCGTCCTGAAGGATCTCCTCGCCTAACGCTTTGCAACCCGAATAAAAGCTGCAGTTATTCGATCGAAAAGTGAAATTCGGCTGGTCGCCTTCCGTGAATCCGCCACCGTCTGCACGCGATCCTGTATAGATGCAACCCGAGGAAACGTGGCCCCATGAGAGATCACAATGCTCACATGCATCGCGGATAATTCCAGGGAGCACAGCATTTCCAAACAAACAATCTGCTTTGAATTCTTCACAGGCATCAACATTGGGCTTCCCCGTGTAGCCTGCAGCATTTACCAAAAACGACGCACCGGATTCACGGATTAGCCCGACCAATACATCTCGATTTGTGTAGTCAACCATTTGCCGCGAGATAGAACGGAATTCAACGTTTTTCGAGTTGAATAGGTTGGCAAAGGCGCTGCCCACATACCCCCTTCCGCCGAGTAAAAGAATCATAGCTGTAGACCGCGAAAACAAGGCGGAATATTGCGACGTAACGAAAGCAGTCGCCCCTCCCAAACTATACCTAAGAAAGTTGGCCCGTAATCTAGTACGTCGCCCGTTGTTACGGGTTCGGTGGCGACTTCAGTGATGGTGGTGGATTGCGTGGACACGCGGGGTGGATTTTAGGTTGGCGGCACGTGGTGTTGTGCCAGCGGGAAAAGATGACCACTGAAGCACCTTCGGATGCATTAGTGGGTCGCAAAGAAAAAGCTCCCGAGCTTAATGCAGAGGAGCTTTTGAAGCTAAAGGCTTTACTAGAAAGACTTTAGCGAAGTACACCAGGAGGGATTCGAACCCCCAACCCTCGGTTCCGAAGACCGATGCGCTATCCAGTTGCGCCACTGGTGCAATTCCAAGCGAAATTGTACCCGCTTTCACACAACGTGCTAGAGACGACGCGGGATTCTCTGATTCGCTAGGAATCATCGCTTCGTTCTGATAGGCGGATCCATAAGACCGGCAAAATTTCGTGGTCTTTACCCGTGTTTTGAAGGACCTCGCAGCAAATGATTGAATTCCATACTCGGAACACTTGTCGATCTTAGGTGGGCGGGCTCGACTATTCGCGAGAAGTAAGAAGATAGATCGCCAGTGCCCCTTTCTGGTGGTCGCTAACGCGGAAGAGCCTGAAATCACTATGCAACCATCCAAAGACCAAATCGAAGCGATTTTGTCATCACTGGAGCAGTCACTACCCGCTCCGTTGGAGGAAATGCCGCTTCCGTTTCGCGAACTCTTCGCGGCAACGGTGAGTTCGGCGCGGGAGGGAAATCTGGAGATGCTGCTCAATTTCCCCGAATTGATCGAGCAGATGTTTGAGGAGGAAGAAGGCGGAGCCTTGACGACCAAAGAACGTTTTCCGCTCAGTAATTCTGCTGCGGCGACCCTTCTCAGCGAGGGTAATTTTGATCGGGAAGACGGCGCCCTTGCAGAGAGCTTTGATGAAGCGATGCAGCAAACCGCTGAGAAAGCACTTGCGCTGGATCCTTCGTCCATCGAGACGCTGGTTTGGCTGGGAAGGCATGCTAGTGAACTTGATCAAAAGTTGGACTATTTCCGAAAGGCCTGCGATGCTGCCGAACGAAAAGATCCCCAGGATGTCGCTTTCGCGATGCCCGAGATTCGATTGCAAATGGCGTTTGACCTCCACGAAAACGCAATGTGGGCAGACGCCGCAACGATCTTGTTGCCACTGAAAAAGGAATCGCCACTGGATGAAGTCGGAGGAAGACACCTGCTGACGGAGTTACTGCTACGTCTGGGTTGGGACGATGAACTGGAAGAAGTCTATCGTGTGTTTGAGGACAAACAATTTGGGCCGTTACCGTTCGCCTACGCCTTCTTAGCGTTTAAGCAAGAAGGTGCTTCGCCACATTCCAACGCATTGTTGAACGCTGCGAATCAAATTCAACCGGGAGTCGTACGCGCACTGCTAGCCGCGACCAAACCAGAATCAAGCGATGATTTGACGGACTCGCAATTTGTTGCACAGTGCTTGCTGCCTGGCATCCGTAATATTCCTGGCGCGATGGCTTGGATCCGCGAAGCGGTTGAGTCTCTGGCAGATGAACCTACAGCAGGTGGTCTCACCGATGCTGGAGAGATAGTCCGGGACGACGAAACTGGCGAAGTGGACCGAGACCCCTTGGGTTTTGTAATTAAATTAAAACCAACCCACGAACAGTGGATGCTGGTCGTATCCAAAGTAGGTGAAGCATTCACTGCCATCGTGCTGACCACCGATATGGGGCTCGTCCAACTCGAGAGCTTTGCCAGTCAGCCTAAGGCTGCTGATTTAAGAGCATTGTTGCTTCGTGCAATCACAAACCCAATCATGGGCGAGCGAAGAAAACCTGAGACACTTACGGTCGCAACAAAAGCGATCCTGACTGCTTTGCGGCGCGACTGTGGAACGTTCGACATCAAATTGGAACAGCAGAAACTACCGGCCGAGATGAATCGCGTGATCAAACCGCTGATGGAGGGCTATCTTCGGCAGACGCAGCAGGCGGAGGGCAACGATTTGGAAAGCGTGGAGGGTGTTGAGTCGCTACCGATTTGCGAAGAGACTTGGCTGTTCGCTGTCTTCCAGCCTCCGATGTGGATTAATGATCGCCCGACACCCTGGCGACCATGGATGTATTTGGTCCAGAGGGCATCCGATGGAGTCATCCTGAAAACGGATTCCCTCGATAAAATGCCCACAGTTGAGTCGGCGGTAAATGTGCTTCGTCAAGCGATGTCGACCCCTCTGATCGACTCGCCGCGGCGTCCCAATCAAATCAGTTGTGATCCCGAACTGCCAATTCCTGCCCAGGAACTTGAGGTTGCATTGGGTTTCAAGGATACGGTGGTTGACGTCGGAGAACGCGAACTTCAAAAGTTCTTTGACGAAGTGATCGACAACATGCTGGCGTTCAATTCACCGGTAGAAGGGTCTTTGATTCATCAGGAGGAAGTGGACGAACACTTCTTGGCAGCGTTTTACGACGAAGCGTCTCGGTTTTACAAAACGGCACCCTGGAAAATGGTAGCTGGTGACCGACTGTTTGAAATCCGTTGTGACGCATGGAGAAATCCAGTCTGGGGTGGATGCGTGATCGGCCAGTTGGGTCAGGAGCTTGGGCTCGCGTTGTACGACAGTCCTGACTTGGCACGTGATTTCATGAATTCGCAGGATGCTTCGTTGATGAATGCGCTGATGATTCATTTTGGCGAAGCGTTCGATACCATCCCGCAAGATTTGTGGCACCTGGAACGCAACGCGTGGAAAGTGGCCGACAGCGAAGCGTACCCCTTTATTTCTCGCGTCCAAAATGGCGACAAACTAGTTTGTCCCAGCGCGGGGGACATGACCGCTTTATACGAAACGATGCGTCACGCAACGCGGTTCTTAGATCATCCGCCATCAGACCCGCTGGCCGCAAAAACAGCCGATGGCGATACAGTCATCTTTCGTTGGTTGCAGTAGTACTTTGTGTCTACCGAGCATTTGCAGGTGCTGGCTGGCCATATGTTTTGGCAAACTCGATATCCGTTTTGCTCAGGCTATCCAGTGGCACCGAGACAATTTGGTTGTTATCCACGCGGACGATTTTCAAGGTGTTGTCGTCGAGAGAATGAAGAAAGGCGTCAATCGAAAACGTGTCGCTCTGATCGGACCACTTGCGAGGCACACGCCGCGCGACTGATCTAAGTTGGGTCCATCGCTGCATGACTTGATCCAGCAAGATCGGTTGACGCCCTTCTTGGGCTAGTGCTTCCTCCACCGTTTTCTGCAACGCCGATTCGAATGGCGGTGGCGCGGTGCGAAGCGCCAATTGAGCGGCTTCGGACTGTGCTCGCCTGAGAGCACTCTTGCTTTTCCCGCCCGTTGGACTCCCATCCCAAGCTTTCCGCATGGCCGTCTGTGTCTTGGTGTCGATTCGCTGAAGGTTCACTGGATCCAGGGCATCTAGCTTCGGCAACAGATTGGCATCGAAAAGCATGGCCCGCACGGGATCGAGATGATGAAAACCAACCCTCATTTCAAATTGACTGCCGTACCCTACAAAGCTGGTGCCCTTGATCTGGCAATCAAGACTGCCCGAGTAAGGCATACCAAGTGACGGAGAAAACTCCCACGTCCCTTTCCCGGTTAGGGCGAGGTTGGTTCCGACCGAAGCTCCCCCCAAGATTTCCAGGTCGCGGTCAAAAGCGAGGTGCTGCTTGGTGGTCGCTTCGCGGGGTGTCAACATGGACAGAACAGACATCTTTGACTCCTTGCTTTCACCGTCCGTAGCTGATTTTACAAAAAGAGGATTGACTTCGCGCGAACTGAATCCGTCCGCACAGTCGCCGTCTTCGGGCAGCTGCAGAAATATCAAACGCGCGATATCGCCGGTTGCAAACGGCAAGCTGGCAACGTCGCCACCGACTCGCATTTTGCCATCCGAGGATGAAACGACCGTGCCTTCACAAAAACGAAAAAGTCCGGGATAGCGTTCGCGTTGGAGTAGATCTCGGCGAGCCGACTCTTTTCGTGCAAGGTTAGACCGCTCCCGAAGAGCTTGTGCTGATGGGGGAAGATTCGGAATCGGCGGTGGATCGAAGTCGATTGACTTCTTTATCCGTTCTTCGACCTCGGACAATGACTCTTTGCTGCGTGCCAAGTGAGTGCCCAGGAACGGAATGGTTTGAAAAGTGCCGTTCCACTCGGCTCTATCGGATTGATCGACGACGATTCTCAAACGACATCGCTGACGTATTAGCAAGGGCTTTTGACGCTGGTTGGTCTTTTCGACAATTAGATACTCGATCCCGTAGTCATAAGTACGTCCCGCACCAGGTCGAAAGGCGATTGACGGACTGCCGCTAGTCTCGGCGGCCGTTGCGGCAGGAATTAGCAATAAGACCGAAGACAACAGTTTCATGCAAAGGATCAGCCGGAGAGGAGAGCGATTCATTTCGAGTCCTCGGCGAGTCGTTCGATATCGGTTCGCAGCGTGCGCATGTAACGTCGCCACTCGAGTTCCAATTTGACGCGGTCGCCAAAACACTCGTCAAAGATCTCCAGCAGCTTTTCGGCTTTCTCTCGCGGTGGGGTGTCCGGCGGTAGGCTGCGAGTTTTACCGTAAAACTGAATCAGTCCGTCAAATCGTTTTTGAAACAGGAAGTGCGTTAGCGCCCAAGCTTGACCGTACGCAGGAAGCTGATTTCCCAACACGGTTTCGACCACAAAGCCCAAGTCTGACACGATGAATTCGATGCTGCCGCGCTGCGGGTCGCCTTCGAGCGCGCGGTAATAGTCAATGCGGTTGGAATCGACGACGCCCACGCCACTCCAGCGAGCCATCTTGGCCGATTCGAAGAAAGACGCGAGTCCTTCGTGGATCCATCGAATGAAAATGGCATCACGCGGAAATAGCCCGGTGTTGGCTGCCAGTTGATGAACTGCTTCGTGAGAAACCGTCGCAACGTCCTCACTCTCTCGCTGGATATCAACCAACAACGCGAGCGTTTTGGAAAACCGAACGAGGTCACCTGTCCCCGGAGCGCGAATGCGCTTCGCCGCTTCGACTTGCTTATTCAAATCATCCGAAAGCCGCTTCAGTTGCAAAAATCCTTCCGTCGTGCCCGAGTCGTAGAAGAAAGCCGCGTTCTCCTTGGGAAGGTAGAACCCTGCGACTTGCCGTAGTCCCATCTCCAAACGCTTCTCCATCAGAATGAAATTCTTGTGCTCGCTGAATAGGACAACGTTCAGTGGTTTGGTCGGAGGACGGAGATAGAATCCGCGCAGGGCGAACGCTAAGAAATAGGACTCGTAGACTGTCTCCATCAAGTCCAAACGCATTTGCGCCCGCGTCTTTTTGGTGACCGGATCAAGCTGGGTTTTGGGATCGTGTAGCAATGCGAAATGTTTGCTTCGCGAGATGACCATTCTGGAACCGCCGACCAGATCACGCAATTTTGCTTCGCTGTCGGGATCGCTCGGCACCGTTCGATTGATGTACTGCATCAGACCGGCTAGTTTTTGAATCTTCTTGTCGCTTGGGTCCGCTTTCCAAGCCGAACTTAGCAGCGACTTGCATTCTTTCAGCATGCCGTGTTCGAGCGCCCAGTTCGCTAGCTCCAAATAATTGTCAACGCTTTTTTCAGTCAACAGCTCTCGCGACTTTCGACCGAAGATAGCGCGTCGGTTCTTCGTGCGAACGATCTTCAAGTCGTTTCGGCTGAAGTACAGCGTGCCGCGCGGATGCTTTAGCGTGATGGTTCCTCCTGCGTTGAAAACCGTTTGGCCTTCGATCAACAGTCGCAAGCGAGTGCCTGGAACGTCAAAAAGAGCGTAGTCGGCGTCGGCGGACGACGACCAAACCAAACAGGCCGCTGTGAAAAGCATCAGTCGTGAGACAACGGCAGCGAACTTTGCGACTCGCCACTGCCCGGACGAACCGTCTTCGCTGACGTCCAAACGCCTTCGTTGCCTCAAAACCATCGTGCTTGCCCCTTTGCTGCTCGAATCAAGAAACTTCCCAAGCCTACACTTCTGCGATAACATCGGGCGAGGCGTCTGCAGAACGAACGCAATTTTCAGTCACCCAAGCAAACACGACAAGTTTACCTTGAATATGACTACGCGTTCTACTAACAATCCCGATGCCGAAGCGATTTGCCGTTTTACGAAGAAGAAATTGACATGACGAAACCCCTTGGACGTAATTCAAAGTGTCCGTGCGGAAGCGGCCGGCGATACAAACAATGCTGTTTGAAATCGAACGTGCGTTACGACGAAGACGATTCCGGCACGATTCGCAAAGCGGTTCCGCTCTCGGATGAACTAGGGGACCAATTGGCCCGGCATATGGAGGATCTTTCCGGTGATCTGGGGCGAAAACTGGAGCCAGACGATTCCGTGTTTCCGGATCTACCCCATTCCGAACACATTGAACACGGGCTGGTCGAAGCGATGAAGTCGTCGGGAGTCGACCCTGCTTTGATTTATGCGTTTGAGCAAACAGGACTGTTGGTCAGTGACGAGAATCGGCACCTGATCAGCCCACGCGACATGGAACAGTGGGAATCGGCAGTCAGCGAATATCGTGAGCAAAACCCGGTACCGGCGATGCTGGATTTTTCAGCTCGTGATGATTCGTTGTGTTGGAGCTGTGAGAAAAAGTTGCCCAGAGACGCGGTCCGATGTCTTCACTGCGAAGCAAAGGTAGAGGACGCTCCCAAGCCAGAAGACGCCGCGATGCTGATGGAGTTGTTAGGTGAAATGGACCCATCGCTGATGAACGAAATGCGTCAGATGGCTTTGGAAAGCGAAACCGGCGAGGACTTTGTCAATCGATTGATGGTCGGAGAGTGCCCAAAATGCGAAAGCGACGACACGGGTCATTGCGAGGATGACCCGGAAATCGAAGACCCGTGTGTCGGCAGATGCTTCCAATGCAGCCAGCTGTTCTGTTGTGACTGTGAAGAGTTATTCGCTAACGCAAAGTCGGCCGCTGCCCACGATTGCCCGATGTGGGAAGACGATCCAGAGGAACTGGAGTTCTGAGCGACGGGTCTCGCTACGGCATTTTTTGGTGATGGCATCGCTGCGGAGCACTACAATGTCTCGGCTTCGTCTGCGTTGGCAGGCGACTTCAGCTTTGCATCTTGTACGCCCCTGGGAGACCTCTATGAAGATTCTTTCTGCCGTTCTATTTGCGGTTTGCCTGTCGTCGACATCGCCGTTGATGGCAGAACTTACTGTGCCCGGTTTCTTTAGCGATCACATGGTGCTGCAGCGCGATTGTGATGCGGCGATCTGGGGCAACGCTGCGCCTGGCGCGGAAGTAACGGTTTCACTAGGAGATCGGAAGTCAGTCGCTAAAGCAAATGCGGCAGGCAAATGGCGAACTGGAATTGCGACGGGTCCCGCCAATTCAACTGGACGATTCTTAGCGATTTCATCGGGTGACCAGAGCATTGCAATCAAAGATGTCTTGGTGGGCGAGGTTTGGTTGGCGAGTGGTCAGTCGAATATGGCGTTCCCGTTAGCTCGAGTGCCCGAGTATGTCGAGATGCTCAAGACGATCGACATGCCGTCCATGAGAATGTTCTGTGCGACCCCCACGGCAGCTGCCGAGCCACAAAGCGACATTGCGGGCGACTGGTTGTTGCCCGGTAGCGACGCGGGGAATTCGATGTCGGCAGTTGCGTTCTTCTTTGCAAAAAGGTTGCACGAAGACTTGAACGTGCCCGTGGGAATTATCAAAACGGCCTGGGGCGGAAAACCGGTCGAAACGTTTACGAGTCGCGAGGCATTGAATTCGTTGCCGGAAACAAAAAGATTGGTCGACCAGGTAATGATGGCCCAAACAGGCTTTGATCCGGATGCAGCAGCGAAGATGCACGCAGCCCGAATGGCGACCTACGATTCTGCATTGAAGACATGGCAGGAATCGGGAAAGGCCGCTGGTAAACGCCGGCCCAGAGCGCCGGGAAAACCGAAGCAGCCGTTGATGACCGAAGGGAATCCTGGTGTGTTATTTGATGGAATGATTCATCCGTTTGTCGGTTACACCATGAAGGGTGCGATCTGGTATCAAGGCGAGGCGAACGCTAAGGCAGGAAAGGTACCGTACGACGTCACCTTGCCGTTGATGATTCGCGATTGGCGACAACGTTGGGGCGATGACTTCGCGTTTGAGTTTGTACAGCTAGCCAATTTCAAATCGGTTGCGACTGGACCAGGCAACAATGACCCATGGCCGTTACTGCAAGATCGCATGCGTTTGGTTTTAGGCACGACACCCAACACTGGCATGGCCGTGATTAACGATGTCGGTGCGGCGAATGACATTCACCCTAAAGACAAAAAAACTCCCGGCGATCGATTGGCGATTTGGGCCCTGGCGAAAACCTACGGCAAAGACATCGCGCACAGTGGGCCGTTGTATGCATCAAGCAAAAACGATAGTGGAGCGATCACGATCGAGTTCAATGCGGTGGGCGATGGGTTGAAATCACGAGACGGTGGACCGCTAAAGCGTTTCGAGATCGCCGGTGACGACAAGGTCTGGCACTGGGCTGATGCGGAAATCGTAGGAAAGTCGGCCGTGAAGGTTAGTTGCCCCGAAGTGAGTGCCCCTCTCGCGGTCCGTTACGCATGGGCCGCCAATCCCGAGGGGGCGAATTTGGTCAACAGTGATGGACTGCCAACATCGGTGTTCCGCACGGATGATTGGAACGACGTGGTTTCTGCTGAACAGGAAAAAGCGGCAAAGAACACCGCCGAGATTCGCAAACTAGGCACCGAAATCAAAGCGATGCGGTCCAAGCGAGATGCGTTGGAGAAAGGCTCCGAAGCACACCGCAAATTCCTCAAAGAGATGCAGCAGAAAACCAAACGGTTGAAAACACTACAAGGTTCTTGACGTTGGTCGTCAGGTTTTCGCCATTACCAACGACGCAATCGAATGATGACTGTTCTTGAACAGTTATGGTAGAAGTACGTTCACGTCTCGCGAACTGGTGTTCCACTATCAAATTTTCCGATCGTCCCTATATGAAGAAGCAAATCATCACCGGAATCGTTGGCCGGGGTGGAGCTCATGTTTCGAAAGCAGTCGCCCGGCAGGGCGAGGATCTGACGGCTCGTGTCTGGTTCCCAATGTCGATGTGGCGCGTTGAAGATGGTCAGGTAGAGCAAGGGGAGCGGCGTTTGTTTCATGTTGGAAAGTCCCTCGCTCCCGACGGTCAAGCTTGGCAAAACGTTCTTCGCGAGGGACGTTTGGTTCGTGTGGAAGCTTGGTTTCAGGAGAAGCCTCATGCTGTTAATAGCGATCAGGGCGATGGGCACTTTGGTCAATTAGTCGCGCTCGATCCAAATGACGACGGCGATTTAAGCCCCATGGCAGTCGATGTGACGGCGGTCAGCGAGCCGACAGAGTCTTGGCATATCCAAAAGCTTGCTCAGCGGGCGATCGCGCACGGAGCGAAGTGTCACATTGATGACCTAAAGACGAGAATCGTGATGCCCAGTGATGGTTCGTGGGCGGCGCCGGCGCCCGTGAGCACTGGGCCTAACACCGTCATGGGATCTGGAGCCGTTGGATTCACGCACCGTTCACATGGCCAGCCTGAAGGATTGGGGAAAGGCCGAAACGCACAAGTGTACTTGAGGTATAAGGGCGACGATCTCTTTCTGTGGCATACATGCACTCAAGCGACGAAGGCAATCGGCTTCTTGCTGAAGTGCTCGAAATGGTGATTGGGCCAGCAGCTAGAGAATTGGGGATTGAATTCACTCTTTCGCCCGCCGAAGTCGTCATCCCAGACACGACGCGTGTTTCCCCAATCGAAGTTCCCGGGGTTGGGATGTTTGACCCACACTATTCGGTTTTGTTTGACAACGAAACGCAGGAACCACTGATTCAGTGCAATGAACTTCGCAGCGAATCGATTGAATGCCAAGTCTTTGGTGGCAGAAAGCTACAGTTCACCATCAACTAAATCGATTACCAAACGGAGAACGGCATGGATCTAGACCTCGCCAAGTTAAAGGAAGCGGGGATGACAATCCGTGCTTTTCTGGACCTGTGCGAAATCGATCAAAGTGCTTTGCTTGATGACGCTTCGCGACGACTGTGGAAGATGAAGCACAAGA
>CAYUGI010000175.1:0-14208 GCA_964444105.1 uncultured Pirellulaceae bacterium | reverse complement strand
CAAGCATGAACGTAACCATGAAGGCAACCGCGAACCGGCCGAAAACGCATCGCCCAACCACCGGCATTACCCGATCCGGTTTCACCCTGGTCGAACTCCTCGTCGTCATCGCCATCATCGGCATTCTGGCCGGCCTAGTTCTGCCCGCGATACTCGGGGCACTTAACACGGCCGGCGATGCGAACAGGCGGCTAGAAGTTAGCTCAATCGAGAACGCAGTAGAAAAGTACTACAACGAGAATTCAGATTACCCGCCCGACGGGAGTAGCTGGGCGGTAATGCAACGGCATATGAATAAACGGTTTCCTCGCATGTCCGCCATTGATCGTGGTCTTTTGATGGACCTGACTCACGTAGGCGGAACATTTAGTTCGGTAGCGATGGACCGGGCGGAAGCATTGGTGTTTTTCTTAGGCGGCTTCAGTGAAGATCTTGCCAATCCGATTTCCGGAGCAGGCGGACCTTTGGAGTTCAAGAACTACGCGGGCGACAATGATCGAGCCAACCTTGCAAACTACCAGTACAACATGAATCGAGAGAACGGCCAGATGGACATTGATCCGGGGCGGTTGGACGTTGTCTTAGTCGGAAATCGATATGTTAGCAATGACGAAATTCGCTACGGGTACAACGGCACCGATTTGACGCAGCGTGGAGGCAGCGGTGATCTGCTGCCAACTTATCTCGCCGACGGCGGCGAATCACCGTTGATTTATTTTGACTCTCGAACCTACGGCGAGATTGCGACGGGCGTTTACAACGGGTACCGGATCTCTGCCAATAATGCCTGCCGCCCTTATAAAACGAGTGCTGGTGCACAGGGGCCGCCGCCGGGAAGTACTTCCTACGGCGACGTTGCTGCGGCATTTGCTGCGGTTCCTTTCCACAACGCCGCGAAGTTTCAGGTGATTCATCCTGGCGGTGATGATTTATTTGGTGCGGTGGTTTCGGACGGACCAATTACATCCGCTTTGCCAATTCACTTCATCACAGAGACGGGCGAAGCGGTCACGCCCAACGCCGGCGCAACCGATTTGGCGGGCTTAAAGCAACTGTCCAACGGCAGCGCAACATCGATCTCCCGGTTTAGCGAAACGGGTTATTCGCCTTCACTTTCCGAAAGCGGTCAGCTGGACAATTTAACGAACTTTTCCGGTTCAACGCTGGCCAACGATTTGCCCTAGTCGATGCATTGTCTCTCTCGTCGCATTTCTTGCTGGTTTGAAAATGAAACGTAACGCATTCACACTCGTCGAACTCCTGTTTGTCATTGTTGTCATCGGCCTGTTGGCTGGCATGACATCGATCGCAGTATCAGGCGTTACGAATACTGCGAATATCGCGAGAACGAAAGGTATCGTTGCGTTTTTAAACGACGTGGTAATGACCAAGTACGAGTCTTACAAAACACGTCCGCTTCCAGTGATTGTGCCACCTTCATTGTCGGGGGACGAGGTGAGACTTGAGGTTCCCCCTCGCGAGGCGGCGAGGGTTCGCCTATTGATGATTCGCGATCTGATGCGAATGGAGATGCCCGATCGCAAAGTAGATGTAACTTCTGAACCCATGCTCGTCACTGCAGCTGTGAAGCCAGTTATTTTCAACAACGCGAACGAGTTTGACGATACGCAGCCGCTGCAAAAACGTATCGTTGATTGGTTTCAAGGCAACGCGGACGTTCCATCGGAGCTTGCAGGGTATCGAGACCGTGTGCCATTACCAGACCTGGTAGCTAACCCGTCCGCTGGTCGGTACGACGCGTGGACGCGTGAGTGGGAGAGCGCCGAAGCACTGTACTTGATTGTTTCGACGACTTTCATTGATGGCATCCCAGCGATCGAGGGTATCCCGTCGTCGAATATTGGGGATGAGGATGGAGATGGAATGTTGGAGATCCAAGATGCGTGGGGAACGCCCATTGGTTTTATTCGCTGGCCCGTGGACTACGTGGATAGCGTTGGATTTGAGCTGACGGACGACGAAATGGATCCTTTCAAAGTCGATTTTGGCTTTTTGGCTCCAAACGCACCAGAGGCGGCAACTGGACTTACCAACGCTGATGGATCTACCAGGCGAGCGCCGTTCTCGTTGCGTCCTCTAGTTGTTTCAGCGGGACCTGATCGCGAATTCGATTTGCTGTTCTCCTACAGCGACTGGGAGTCAGACCCAGCTGGCACTAACGACATTCACTTTCGCGACCTCGAATGGCCTCAGTCGCAGATGGGCGCAGATAGTGCTGGTCATGATGCACCGTATATCTACGTTGATCCGTACCAACGGCAGTTTGCAGCTGCGAGTGGGCGATTGGGAGCTTATGCGGACGACGGCGGTGATGGTGACGAGCAGCGTGTTGACAACATCACGAATTTTGAGCTGGAGGCACGGCAATGAATCAAGCACGAACTCCCCTCAGGTCATTGCGTGTCGCAGGGTACACGCTGGTTGAATTGTTGATTGTTGTTTCGATCGTGTTGGTCCTTGCGGCTGTCGCGTTGCCAACGGTCCGCAATCTGTTGAAGGACGGTAAGAGTGCTCATCAAGCAAGAGCCATTGTTGCCTATCTCAATGAGGCACGGACACGAGCGATTGCAACAAAATCGGAAGTCGGTGTTTTGTTGAATCGAGTCGGTTCACAAGGTGAATTCGCTAGATCGTTGTCTTTGCAAATGCGTCTGAGTAATTCAGTAGCACCTTATAAAGGCGAGACCGCCGCTGCTGCTGCGTTGCTCTGCTACGACCCCGCGAGCAACCATTCAAATGGACTAATAGAGTTGCCACAAAGCAGTCGAGCACCAGGAAACCGAGTCGGCCCGACCAACGCAGCATTCTTCACAGCAGCAGATTGCCCTCTCTTGTATTTGAGTGCCGTCAATGCAGCGAATGATCCGCAAAGTTCTCAGCCAATTGGCCGATTCGACCGGCTTGAGTTAGAAGGTGGTCGATCGGTCGTGATGACCAGTATCATCCCTGCCGTATTGAGAGATGCGAACGGCGGTCCAGATGTTGATGGGGTCAAAGTGATTTTTGATCCGCGTGAGCGGCTGCTCGATAGTCGTTCCCAGGCTGCTAATCCAACATACCCCACAGTCGCATTCCCGGCGTCATTTCAAAGACGCAGTTTTGCAACGCCGGTTAGTTTTAAGATTCATCGAAAACCGAACCTGTCCAATGTCGGTGCCCTGAACCTGATGAAGGGAATGGCAATTGATTTGAACTACTCGGGAGTGGGTCCAAACGGTGTGCAGTTGTCCCAGTTGGCAATCGCTCCAACGGCGGGAACGGCGGATGTTCCGTGTTTGCCAGTTGCGATTGTCTTCGCTCCTGACGGGACGGTTTCGTACATGAATTACGGCATCGACATTTCTGGAACAGTCGTTGGGTCAGTCGAGCATCCTGCGAGCAATATCTATCTGCTTTTGGGAAAAATTGATGGCGTACGCCCCGATGCATTACTCGACGAGACCAGTAAGCCTCCGGCAAATATCGTGAATCTGGAGTCGTCGTGGATCGTGATAAATCCCTTCACCGGCAACATCCAGGCTTCACCAGTGGCATCTGTTGACACGTCGTCTCTGTCAACGGGCGACATCGTTGACGTTATGTCGGCCGTTTTTCAATCCCGTCAGTTTGCATTTCAATCCGACAAGCTGAGCAAATATTAATGTATCGAATCAAAGCAAAACGAAACGGCATCACGCTGGTCGAAGTGATGTTCGCAATGGGCGTGGCGTTGATCGGTCTTGTCGGACTGATCTCGGTACTGCCGGTTGCTGGGCGACGCACGCAAGACGCAATTAACTTGAATGACGGTGCAGCACTCGCGCACACCGTGTTTGATGAATTGAAAGCTCGTGGTGCGTTCCGCCGTTCGTCGTGGCGTGTGCGCAGTGATTATGCTTTAGGCGTGCGACCAGGTGCGGTCGATATTGATCCCAACAGAGCGGTCCCGGACAACTTGGACAATACCACTGCGTGGTGCATCGATCCGCTCTTCGTTTCTTCGCCATCATCGGTGTTGTACGAATCTGACAACGGCAGTTTCCAAGGCTTTCGGCACGACTACGCTCCTGATGATGCGAACGGCAATGGTTATCGTCGCATGTTGTTTCCGTACTACCGAGCGGAACAAAACCCCTTGGTCGATCCATCGATTTCAGGTCGCAATGCTACAGAGAATTGGTTTCCTCCATCCCCAATCGGAACCAACGGCACTGCGCTAACAAGCCCGTTTGGGTCCCGCATGGTTCGAGTTGGGTTTCCAGGTGGCAACGGCACCAGTCTTTTTCAACGTGCCCAAGAAGCTGAATTTGTTGTTGATGATCGAGATGGAATTGCGACAACGAAACCATCCGACCGGACACTCAATCCAATGCTGCAGGGACGTTCGACCGTTCCATCCAGCTTTGAACTTGGCAAGTTTATCACCGACGGGAGTCTCTCTTGGATTGCAACGGTCAACACATTGCCGTTGACTGACTTTGCAAGTGTTGCCGTTGTCATTCTGCGCGACCGCGACCGTAGCTTCGAAACCTACCTCAATGGTAACGCGAATGCCGCAGCCAATCCGCTGGAAAATGCGGTGGACGAACGTCTCGCATACGTCTCCTTCGCGAGTGGATTTTCTGGTGGCGCCGGTGGAACAGTTCATATTTGGGGCGCGGCGAACGTTTCGTCGGAATTGACGACAAATGATTGGGTCATGCTATCCAGACGAAATCCTGCCGGGAACGACATCCATCGCTGGTATCGGATTCTGTCGGTTGGCCAAGAAGCCGACTTCATAACAGTATCGGATCCATTTACAGGCGATGATCGCGAAGTTTGGCAGCACAAGCTGTTTTTGGACGGACCCGATTGGAATTTTGGAACCATCGGGGTAGTCGATGGTTCCGTGGTTGATGACACCTACGTCACCATTCTGAAAGATGTTGTCGCAGTTGCCGAACACGTCATCAAACTTGAGTAACACGAATGCATCGATTGCGGTGCGAATTATTCGCCCGTGCTTTTCTTTTCCATGGATGCTCCAGCGCGAAAGCGCAGCCCTTCTCAACGCTGAAGAAAATCATGTCACTACAAACTCACCATCGCCGCCGAGCGGCTCGATCGTGTCGTCGCAAACGATCGGGACTTATTCTCTTGGTTGTGCTTAGCATGCTCGCCTTCTTGAGTCTCTTGGTGGTGACGTACATCGCGTTTAGCAGCAGCGCGCGGCGGACTGCAGTCTCATTGTCGCGTTCGGAATTCCGTTCGCCTGATGTGGAAGATCTTTTTGAAGAGGCAATGCTTAAACTTGTTCGTGGAACAGATAATCCCGAGGATCCGTTTTTTGGCGAAGACATCTTGAGCGACTATTTCGGTCGCAAAGGCAGCATGACACTACGTGTCAGAGACCCGCTCACTCTCGGCAACGGTAGTGGCAGTTTCTTGCCGGCTCGCAGGCCATTGCATCTTGGCGGCGGGCTGGTTCGCTTTCCTGTTGATTTCAATGCGCACTACGGGTCGGGTGGTAACGGCCCGCGTCCGTTAGCAACCAGATTAGACGACTATTTTGCCGGACGCACGATCACGTTTCTGGATGGACCACTTGAAAATTTGACATTCACAGTCGTTCGTTCCGGCGGCGAACAGGCAAGCGGTACCCTCGCTTATCAGAACACCGATTCTTTAGTCATCCAGCTTGACCCTGAGCAAATTGTTACGCTCGGAAATAGTCAACGCACCGCGGTCCGAGCTTTGTTGGGGTTGAATCCGCACGACGTCAGCGCGTTGTTCTACCACCCGGCCGCGCTTTCAACGCAAACTGGCGAATGGGGAGCTGCAGGCATTAATGATGATTCGGGGGAGGGTCCTGTTCCTAGTCCCAATCCAATCGGTAACCTCGCCGAAGCAGGTTTTCCGTACGACGACGGATCTAACCGTTGCGATGACGTGCCCTACACGTTTCACATGAATCCAGCTCCACTCAACGCTGCGGGATACGGTGTGAGCTTTGCTGGGGGCACGCCTTATTGGGTAGGCGGCGACGGAATTGACAATGATTCCAACGGAGAGGTTGATGAAGACAGCCCTGGAGAGACAGGCGGTTTTTTCGTGGGTGGAACTCGGCCTCCGGTTGCCTTATTCCCAAATGCTCACGACGGTACGAGCGTAATACGAAAGGCATCGATTGCTGGCGACTTTGACGAGAACTACGACGCAGCCGATTTCAATAATTGGTTTCTTGCGGGGCGTGTTCGTGTGCCGGTAGTCACTTCTAGTGGCACTCAGATCGTTGAGCGAGTCATCCCATCTTTCCATCGTCCATCGGTCATTAATTTTCTCGTCAATTCTTACGATTGGCAGGCAGCGTCTCTTCCGGCAGCTGCGTTGACGGAGGTGCTGGATGCATATCGTCGATCTACTTTTAGGCCATTGCCTTTTGGGTTTAGCAATCCAAGCTTCACCGGTGGGAACCCCAACTACGCGGTTTCAACACCGATTCAATATGGAAATATCGCGGCCGCTCCCGCAGCCCGTGTTCGTCAGCTGGTTAGATTGCAGCTTGTAACCGATGCTTTGGTCAACGGTCCGTGGGACGTCGACAATGATGGCGACGGGGTCCCGGATAGCGTTTGGATTGATTTGGGACTGCCTGTCATCACGTCCCCCGAAGGCAAATTGATACGGCCATTAGTGGCAGTGATGATCGAAGACACAAGCAGCCGGCTGAATATCAACGCGCACGGCATCTATCCGCACGCCAGCGCGCCAGAATTTTGGTCCAACCGCCGGGGGGCGTTTGGCGGACAAGCGCTCCAGACGGGACAATTCTTGTTTAGGGGTCTGGGCTTCGGACCTGCGGAAATCACGTTCCCGGTTAGCCGTCCTTTCAATGACTTCAACGATGCTGGCACCTTTCGCGAAGACGGGGAGAATCCATTCAAACTTGGCAACGCTGCATTCAGCGCCTTGGCTGGTGCGGATCCGACGGGCAGCGTTATGCACCGCAACGAGCGTTTTGAACTAGTACGGCAAAAATACCGTTTGGGAATTCGTAACGAGCCCAATCTGCCAATGCCCGGCAACGCATTCAATGATTCGCAAAACAGGCTGTTGGAGAATCGACCGAATGATCGAACACGACTGATCAGTTCAATGGGTCAGTCGCTTGACCCGTTGGGACGCAGCGGCATGGCGATCGATCGGTTTGGGCATGTGCTGGCAACAAACGCGGGAACCGTCTTTGTCGATCAAGATAATTCCGTGACTCCCGCCCAGCCTCAGATGGACGAGGCTACGAACGACCCGTACGAATTGGATCCGACAGGAACACTGTTGGGCGATCAGGTTTATTCGTTGGCTGATTTTGAAAGCGTGCTGCGAAACAATAGTTGGGATAGCGACACGATCCCACAGCGACTCCGTCAGATTTTGTTGCAGACCTTGCGAGACAATCCCAGTCTCGGACATCAGTTAACCGTGCTGAGCAGCAGCACCGATGTTCCTTCCGCAGTCCCTCTGCCGGGAGATCGAATTGGCTCCGACCGGGATCAGTCCGGCGTCCGCCGCGAACCTTCGTCAGTACCACGCGACTTAATCAGCGTGATCGCCCAGCGACTGGATCTCGGCCTGACGTTCCCAACGCCCGATGTTGCTCAGGCAAACACTAGACTTCGTCAGCTAGTCGCACCGGAGCTAAGACTAGGCCGCAAGATTGATGTAAACAGAGCACTTGGTAACGGGGCCGACGACAACGGGAACCAAGTGATTGACGAGCCTGCGGAGTTCGGTAATTTCCGGGACAACGCTTGGGTGGATCCTGCAACAGGATCCACGATTCCGATGAATATGTGGGTTGATGAAGCGGGTGAATTTCGCGCTGCGATTGCGAGCGGGTTTGACCGCATCGACAATGATGGTGATGGGGCGATTGATGAGTTTGACGAACGGCCCGCAGGTGCAAATTATCTTGCATTCCCATCGGCTTCCAATAATGACGGCACCGGAGCCGCGTATGGTAACGCGCCAGGGGAATATGCATTTGGGTCCAACGAAAGTGACGTCAGCGGATCAGGACGTGAGCTTCTCGCACGTCATCTCTACGTCCTGATGATGGCCCTTCGCTCTCAAGGCTATGCGAGTTTGCCACTTCTACAAGGCTCCAACGCCAATACGGAAGTCGTGAATCGCGCTGAATACGACGCACACAGGATCGCGCAGTGGGCTATCAATGTTGTCGATTATCGCGATCCAGATTCGATCATGACTCGTTTTGTTTACGATCCACAGCCTTTGGATGGCTGGGATGTCGTAGCAACTGGTGGTGGGATCGACCCAAATGCGAGAACCGTCTGGGGATGTGAGAGCCCCGAATTGACATTCACTGAAAGCATGGCGTTTCACGATGTGCGGGTTCGCGACACTGTTTTGGAAGTGGCTAACGAGGGCGGAAGCCTAAGAGGTGACCACGACCCTAACACGCCCCCTGGTGCCAACGACGAATCTGGAATTGCGGATACCGACTCAGTGAGGATTCCTCAGGGGTCGTTATTCATGGAGTTGTACTGCAACCGACAGCCTGCCGTTTATAGCGACCCTGCGAATTTAGCTGTCCGAGGCGCGGATCGCGCTTCGATCCAAACGGCCCCACGCGAACTTTATAACCTCGTTGATCTCAATGCCGACGGCGAATTTGATGTCGCTAGGCTTGATCTCACGCGGGTCGCCCCCGTTGCTCAAGGACAAACAGTGGGAGCGCCTGTCTGGCGAATCGCGATTAGCGATCCGCATTACACCAACTCGCCACTCGAGGAAGCAAATCCAAACAGGCTTCGTGCATCGCACCCAAATTCTTACTCGTTTGATCCAGCCAATCCGTTCGATGTCGAACCGCAGACCCCCGTCACTCCGGCGAACACTCTGACACTGGACCGCATCGTTTTATTCCGAAATTACGCAAACGTGACTCAGCTGAATGCCGTCGCCTCAGCTATGTCGGATCCCGTGGATCCAATCACAAGTGATGACATCTTTTTTGTACCAACAGGCATCAATCCTACAGAAGCTAGAATCGATGCGGGTGGCTACATGGTCCTCGCGCCGCGGACGGTAACACGTCTTGGGTCGCAACGATACGTTGAGGACACGGGTGGGGGCAACACTGCCCCCGCTCAATGGCCTGACACCGACCCAACTTCAGTCGCTTTGCCGGTCGATCCGAGTCCGCAAAGATTTGCCATTGATGCAGCGGAAGGGATGCGAAGATTTGACATCACTAATGCGAACGCGAACCCAAATATCAACACGTTTGATCCCCCCCAGGTGTTCAAGGTAAAGACGTTTCGCCCGGCAGGCTGGGCGGCCACTGCATTTGATGACCAATTGGTTGGACTAAGTGTTTCCGAGCCTAAGCCTCGAGGTGGATCTTACTATTTTGAACCGACGCAGCGACTGGATTCGAATAATGGAAATTTCGCTTTGACCGATGCGTATGTTGATTACGCGAACACAACCGGTCCAGGATCAACTACCGCTCGGGATCGCCCGGAGGATTTGCGG
Source organism: uncultured Pirellulaceae bacterium (assembly GCA_964444105.1). Classification (GTDB taxonomy): domain Bacteria; phylum Planctomycetota; class Planctomycetia; order Pirellulales; family Pirellulaceae; genus K23-9. The sequence continues at coordinate 4,668 of CAYUGI010000175.1, read as the reverse complement.
GTGGCAGGATCTCCCATTGATCTCTTGACGACAGTTCGTCGCGGGGCGAATGCGGAAGAGCCATTTCTTGGAACGCAGGAAGAGTATTGCTCGGCGTTCCTTCAGCGACTGGCGGATCCGCTGCGTCCACACGATTTAGTGCTGAACCCCTACATAACAGTCGATTGGATGACGATTGACTTAACGGTATTCAGCGGCGAAGAGTCTCCCGAGGCTTTGAGTGGCGCTGCTATTGCAGCGGACGGGTATGCAATTCGCTCGCGTCAACGAGACGGCGAAGATGCGAGCAATCCAGCTTTGCCTAGCAACTCTCTGTTTAGCTACAGCACCAAAGACGGCACGGTCACACCGGGAGCCGTCCCCGCCGATGCAGCAAACTATTTCCAATTCACTGCTGCGGCAGGAGCTAATTTTGAAGCAACCTTAGGGATGCTGAATTTCAATGCGGGCTATTTTGGACCGACGCTCGGTGCATCAGCGACGATGAACGTGCGACAAGGGCGCGGGCAACCTCAGGTTCCATTCGCGACGCATGACTGGCTCAACCGGCCCTTCGCATCTCACTACGAATTGATGATGGTCCCAGCAACCTCACCATCCAGATTATTCGAGGAGTTTACCGTCGGAACCGCTACTTCAACGTTCTACCCGCCTGCCGGAACTTTGGTCGATGACTCCAATGCCGAAGAATTTCATGGGCAGCATCGTCATCTCCTGAACTTTTTCCAAAGTAGTCAGGTCGAAGATAATACAGCCCAGTTCACGCGACTACTGGACTACGTGACGACGCTACCACGATTTAGAGGCGAGGTCGATCTCATGGCGCCAGGCAGGTTCACGCTTCAATCCGATGCAAACTGGCCGCAGGTGACCAACGCACGCAATGCTTTGATGAACCTGCACATGGCACCGTTTTGTTACACCCACGACAACGTGCGTCAGGGACAGATTAATTTAAACACGCTCTCCCAGTTTCCTGTTTGGCAAGGTTTAATGCAGGGTCACATGACGAATGCAGAGTTTGGACTGGCTGAGGCGGATGCGCATGGTCGATTGGCAGACCCTGGACCAATGGCGTTTGGGAAGTTTTTGCAAGCGCGACGCGGTTACGATGAAGCCAACCGTCATCCACTTGTCAGTGGCAATACTCCTCAGACGAACGCCTCGACAGCGTATAACTTTGGTCCGGGATATTTGGATGGTGACATGCCAACCCAATTCGCGCGGCCTTTCCGTGGCATGTCTGATAGTGACATAGCACCAGATGTACCAGACCGAGCGGGCGGTACAAATTCATTGGCCCGAGCAGGCATAGAAGGTTCTTTGCTTCGCCAAGATCGTGATACTGTTGGCGAAACCGATATCGCCAACCCATTATTTGTTCGAGCGGGGTCGGGGGCTGCACACCAAGCACGTGATCGAAATGCGTTTATGAAGTATCAAACGCTAATGCGGATGCCTAACTTGGTTTCAAAACAGTCCAATGTTCTGACAATGCGAATGACAATGGGCTTCTTCGAGGTCGATGCAGGGACATTAAGCTTAGGACGCGAATACAAGGCAGATATTGCTGAGAACCAACGGCATAAAATGCTTTACATCATTGATCGATCCAAGCCCGTAGGATTCATCCCAGGGCAAGACCTAAATGTTCGTGATGCAGTCGTATACGAGCGGGTGGTGGACTAATGAGTAATCTTGACCATTTATTTAGAGCCTTCCCGTTCGCAGGAAAACGCATGTCAAATGCATTGCAACTGCCGCAGCGTCGATGCTTCAGAACTGCATTCACACTGACTGAGATGATGATTGCCATGGCGGTCACTTTGCTCTTGATGGCGGCCTTGGGAAAGGTGTTCGCATTAATGGGCGAAACGATTCGCGAAGGCCGCGTGAAGGTCAACTTGACTAGTGATCTGCGCGATATCACCTTGCGAATCAACAGTGATTTATCGCGATGCACGGTGCCAATCGCGCCATCGTCGGAAGAATCTCGTGGTGATGGGTATTTCGTTTATTACGAAGGTCCTCTTAGCGATGCAACCGGGACGCTGATGGGGCGGTCTCCTGATGCTACGAACGAGAATACACTTCAAGACTCGAAGTTCGGCGATCTGGATGATTACATTGCGTTCACCGCTGTCGCTGAACCCGGTAACTGGTATCGCGGCAAAGTACCGCGATACATATTGGATATGAAATCGGTAGATTTGCTTCCCGCCAATCAAGATGCCAATGTCGCTAACGACATTGCTTATGACCCAACTGATTTTCCCGGCAATCCATTCGATCCCATCGTGATCACATCGAAGTATGCAGAGATTATTTACTTTGCAAGCCCAGAGTATGTTCTGGAGCAAGACACAGATGATGCATCGAAGCTGATTTATCAGTACAACGCGGACCCGCTTGGCAGTCCCCAATATGTTGACGACGATGGCAACGGGTTGCCAGACCGCATCAGGCTGCATCGACGTGTCCTGCTGATTCGACCCGACTTGGTTTTGACGTCTCCTACGGGAGGTGCTGCGGGGGCAACAGGTACGGCGGCGACCGGTTCCCTTGGGCAGTGGGTCCATACACACGCCAATGGAACGATTACCTATTTGTCGCCAGACGCATTCGGTGTGGATACGTCGATCGCGACCCCCGCGATCAAGACCGTCGCCACGCACGGGATCTCCCGTGCTCAAACTAGTAATGCATGGTTGATCGGAATGGCACCTGTTCACCAGCAGTGTGATTTGTCTGTTCGACGTTTGCTGGGACCAAACGGTCTGCCCGGTGCGACCGTCGTCGCCAACTCGCTTGCCGATTTGAGCAAGCCAGAGAATCGCTTTGCCCATGTGCGGATTCCGGGCGCACTTATTCAGCCTACGCACAACAGCAGTAAAGCTTTCACAAGCATGCCTCTGTTGGCGATGGGAGCTTTGCCAAACATTCTTGACCCCGCGACAAACGGTGCAGTACCGAATTCGGGAACAGTGATTACCCCATTACTCTTGAATGGGTTTCTGCGACCAGAATTTGTCCTTGGCATGGATCATTCCCACACCGAAGTGTTCGGAGACGGATGGGGCATGGAAAGGTTGAGTGAAGACGTGCTGGCTACTGATGTTCTCGGATTCGACATCAAGGGATTCGATGAAACGGCGCCGTCCTTCATCTCCTTTGGGAACGATGGCCTACCCGGTGTCGGCGGATTTGACGATGATCAGGATGGTGCCAATGACAATCTCCAACCAGGAGGTGGTCCGAGTTTAGAAGCTGGTTTTGCGGGATCAGATGATGTCGTGATCGGCCCCAATGATGCGGGAATGCGGGAGGCACTCATCTATCGGTCTTCCAACCCAGCCGAGGTAATTTTTTCTCAGTCTGGTGATTTCGTCGATTTGTTTTATCCGTTTTTAGCTGGCGGTACGATCAGAGGGCCGGCAGCTGTGAGACCCAATTTACATACACCCGCGGCAAATGCGGCGGCAATCGGAGGTAATTTCCGGACGACATTCCGGCTGAATTCTCAGTTGTCTGGAATGGGCAATGACCTGAATCCACCGCCCCTGTACTCCGATAGCCTCATGAAGTCGGGACGCATGATTACTAACGCGAGCAACGGGGTTCAAATCGTACAACCTGCATACGACACGTTTTCCAATCACTACGAGCGTGACGGTTTTTTACAGAGTTACCCAAGCAATTATTCAGGAGGATTCCTTGGTACCGTCTGGTACCTCAATGACGCGACTGGAATTCCGAGAGACGGCACAGGCGCCGACGTGTCGTCCTTTGTCGATCAGGGATCAGACGGATTGGATAACAATCCGGGGACGTCTCCGGGAACGGACGATCCTACTGAAGAGGAAACAAGTGCTCCATTCGATGAACCCTTGTCAGCCATCAAGGTGACATTGCGGCTTGAGAATTCAACGACTCGCCAGATTGAGCAGATGTCGTCGATCACGCATTTCGATGACTAGCGAATCCCATCACAATCGACTTCTAAGTCAGACAGGTCTTGCTGTCTTCGCGATTGTCCTTGCCGCCGCGGGTCGGGTGGTTGGGTTGGCTTGGTCGGTGGATGCGGCGGATCGATTGTCTGCTGCCGATCGGTTGGCGGCGGCTTCATCCATCCAGCGGCATGTGTTTGATGCGGATGCGGCTGTGCTGCTTGTTCCCGGTGATGATGGCTTGCCCGGACAAGCCGGGAGGGATGATGATTTTGATGGGGTGATCGATAATCAATCCGAAATGGGCGCCGTTGGAAGCGATGACCTTTGTTTGGCGCCCTGGAATCACGGCTACCAAGTTGCACTCCAATCCGGTCAAGCCGTTGTCATCAGCCGCGGAACTTTCGTAGGCGATGGGCATGAGTCGCCGAAGCAGGCGGCCAGCTTTCAGGCGGACGCAGCAACGCGGCTGTTGATCCAGGGACGCGACGGAGACCAAGCTTGGTCGCGCATGATGATCGGACCGGCCGAGTAAACTGTCCCTCGTCCGGTTAGGCTCGGAACGCGGCCAGCCAAAGTGTGGTGACGACGATCGGGGCTGTGCAAGTTGTCGCGTCAGGCCCTGACGGGATGCTCACAGAGAGCTTCGGCGTGCCGTTAAAGCATCCCGCGAAGGGCCTCGCGGGACTACGGCAAGGGATCGTAGTCGGTTCTCTGTTTG
>CAYUGI010000174.1:0-14282 GCA_964444105.1 uncultured Pirellulaceae bacterium | reverse complement strand
TGGTTATTTGTCTTGCAAGAGCCGATTTCTTCCGTTTTAGCGCAACATCAAAACTCGCGCTTCGCGTTATGTTGTGGCCTCTAACTTAGCGGTATTGGGCCGAAGCCGGTACACCAACAAAACTGAACAAAGGGTTCAGGTTAACGAACCTCTTGGCACCAGTCCTTTGTTTTCAATCCGCTACGAATTCGCCATTCGCGCAGCTCCGTTAATAAGCGTTGTTTGTGCTTGTCGGCAGACGATTGGTGCCAGAGATTATTGGTTTCGTTGGGATCCGCTTGAAGATCGTACAGTTGACCGTCGTGTTCGTCCAAGTAGTGGATCAATTTGTATCGTTGGTCGCGAACCATCGTCATGAATTCACAGTGCGTCAGAACGGCGTCTTTTGCTTGTTCGCAATAAACGTATTCACGTCCTGCGAACTCTTGCTGCGGGTCCAACGCTGACGAAAGCGACTGAGCTTCCCAGTCGCCAGGAACGTCGATCCCAGCCCAGTCCAAAATGGTGGGGCCCAGATCCATTTGCTGCACCAACGCATCGACATGCCTTGCGTTGCCGAATCGTCCGGGTGCCCAAACGATCATGGGCACCCGCGTAATCTGTTCGAACATGGTCCATTTTTGACTATGCCCATGATCCGACAGGCAATCGCCATGATCGCTTGTGAAGACGATGATGGAATCCTCCAAGTAGTCGTTTCGCTCGAGCGACTCGATGATCTGACCGACCTTTTCGTCGATCATCGTCACGTTGGCCAGATAGTATGCACGCTGACGATGCCGTTGCTGCTGAGTCGGATTCATGTCCATGATGACCGAGTCGTGGTCAATGGCTTGGTTATGTCGCCGAAGTTCTTGAAGGGCAGGGGGCTGCCCATCGAGTTCGGCTTGGGTCACCTCCATCAGCGGAAGTTCTTTTGCAAGATAAGGCTTGGCGTAACGCGGAATTGGATCGTAGGGTGGATGGGGCCCCGGAAACCCAATCTGCAAGAACAGCGGATCGGTCTTGGGTTTGCTGTCGATCCACCACGTCGCCATGTCGCCGACGAACATGTCGGGGTGAGTGTCCTCGGGCAGCTCCCAGTCGAACGCGCCCATTGCACTTTGATAGTCATCGCGAAGACGATATTGTTCGCGCTGTTGTTTGACCAAGCCACGAAATCGCAATGCGCGATCCCATTCATCAAAGAAATAGCGACCTTCCAAATAGCGATCCTTGTTCTCAACGACAAAACGCTCGTGAAAACCGAGTTCGGTCAAGAACGGCCACGTGTGCATTTTGCCAACGTTGACGCAGTGGTATCCGGATTCGTTTAACAATTCGATCCAACTTCGTCGCCACTGATCGGCATTTTTCAAGATGCCCGTGGTGTGCGGAAAGTAGCCTTTGAACAAGCTTGCTCTCGCCGCAGCGCATGAGGCGGCAGTGACGTGGCACTGCGAAAACGAGACGCCTTCATTGACCAGTCGATCCAGATGGGGCGTATCCATGTGTGGATAACCCAGCGCGGCGATCGTGTCGAACCGCTGTTGGTCCGTGATGATGAAGATAATGTTGGGTCGCTTTTGGGAGCGACCAGCGGCTTGGCTGTTCACGCAAATGACTTGAGCAATGGGCTGTCGAAAGCCTAGATCATATCATTGTCTTGGGTGCATCATCCAGGTTAGCTGCGCCCACAGTGGAGCTTGTCAAAGATTGCCCAGCGGCCCAGATTCCATGCCGACTACTTCATGATGACGGCTTCGTCAGTGTAGAGTTCAAGAATCTGACTTTGAACTTTCACCGCACGTAGCAAAATCCAGAGTTGTTCTGGCGTGAATTGGATAGGGCCATCGCCGCACATTTCCTCCAGCTCTTGGCTGACCGCCGCGTGTTGGTCAGTCGCTGCTTCCAAGCGGAAACTTGCGTTTCGCCAAGCTTTCTTCAGAACTTCGTCATCGCCGAGCGAATCTACGTCCTGAACATTTGTAAAAATCAACAGGCACAGTCGAGCGACATCGACGGGGGCCAGCTCAGGCTGAAGTTCTGATATGCGTTGGGAAAGCGAGTGACAATTCACTTCGATGAAAGGGTGTTGGCGAATTCAACTTCTAACAGCGGTGTGATCCTACCTTCCGGCAGCCAATCTGTTCCAATCAAACCGGCACTGTTCGCGATCGGAGTTTTGGTGAAAAACTACCGATTGCAGAACCCTAGGTTGCGGTTTGTAATCGCGGGCCGGATGTGGGAGTTTTCTGGCAAGTTCACGCGCGAGAGTCTAGTTCTGACGGTTACAACGGCGTCTTCGCTTGGTCGTGACTCAACAATTATGTATTTGTCCCGAGACAACATTCGTACGATGCACATCCATGTCCGTCAAAACTAGGCGACGGACTAGGAAGTCCGCCGTACAAATCTGGAAGTTATTTTGGGACGGTTTATAAGCGAGTACGTGCGTTTTCCGACACGATGAATAACCGGATCACTACTCAACGTCCTCTTCGCCTCTTGGATCGACTTTCAAGCTGGCCAAGTAGGCGACCAAGTCGCGTAGTTCTCGCGCTGTCATGTGTTTTGTCAAATCATCCGGCATCGACGACTTCCCTTTCCGACGTGCTTCTATGTCGTCCTGAGCGATACGCGAAACCGACCCATCTGCGAGCAACAGTTCGACAAAGTCGTCTGTTTCAGATTTCACAATGCCGGTACTGACTTCACCATCGATATCGGCAATCACAGCAGTCTCGAAACCCTTGGCGATCTGTGCGCTGGGTAAACAGATGGCTTCCAGTAAGTACTTGCGGTCCTTTTCTTTACCAATCACCGTCAGGGCCGGTCCAACCTCGCCGCCCGCTCGGTCCACCTTGTGACAGCGAACACACGAAAGCTCCGTCTTACCAAAAAAGACCTCGCCGCCTTTTCCCGAATCGCCACCTTCCAAACTTGTCCACCACTGAGACAGCGGATTGTTCTGGGCTAACGACGCCTGAAATTCAGCAAGTTTTGTTTCCTGGTCTTCCGGGAGGCGTCCGCGAGCGGCTTCCAACACATTCAAGTGGAGTTCGCCGGGCAGCTTTCCTTCAATGTAACTCGCCACGGCTGCTTCGATCGCCGTTGAAACTTCTGGAGCATCCGATTTTGCCAGTAAGTCCCAAGCAACTTGTTGAACGGTCCAGTTATGATTCTGCGTCGCTTTCAAAATGATCGGCAGAGATTTCTTTGGATCCAGCCGCCCGAGCGTACGCAGCGCTGTCGAAAACAATTGCTCTCCGGCATCAGGTTTGACGCTGGACGCCAAAATGATGGCACCCGACGCGTCCAATCTAGCAATCGCGGCCAACGAATTTGCTCGCGCGGATTCGTCTTGTGATTCGTCGGCGAAGCGTTTTGCCAACTCCGGCACGATACGTTTGATCCCTAAACGCGAAGCCACGTCGATCATCTTTTCGCGGACGTTCGTGTCAGTGATCATCAGCGAGTCGATGCGTGTGGAAAGAGCCGCTTTTGCGATTTGAGCGTCACGTGGTTCCAGCGGTCGATAGTCGTTCAGAACGCGATCTCGAGGATCTGGTTGATCCCAATTGGCGAGCATGTCGAGCGCTTCGACACGCATCGCAATCGGCGCTGCTCCATTAGCAGCGTACTTGGCAATGCGCGTTGCCGCTTCTTCGGTCCCAATTCGGTAGTTCGCATTGAGTGCTCGGCGCAAAAAGACAAGATCGCTGGATACTGTGTCCAGTTTCTCGGCAAGTTTGGGCATGCTGATCAGGATTGGAGTATCGTGAATCGCTCGAGCCGCTTCCGCAATGACGAGCGGATTTCCATCGGACAAAAACTCAGTCACCATCTCGCTTTCAAGTCGCCGGAGTGCCACGACAGCCACGCGGCGAACGGATGTGCTGGGATGAGTTTTCAACATAGCCAACTGCTGTGGCTTGATCGCCGTGGAGAGATAACTTACCGCCGCATGACGAATCGCAGGATCTTGATTCGCGTTCTCTTGGACCAGACTCACAACCGTTTCAAACGATGACGTGTCATTCAGGCGACCCAGTGCCATCAACGCAAAATACTGAACACGGGCCGTGGAGTCGGTTAACAACTGCTGCAAATCCTGCAGCGAATCGTTGTCGCTGCGCTCTCCGGCAAACTTGGCAGCCGCTGCACGGACGAAAGCGTCCTTATCCTTCAGGCAATCACGTACAAATTTCAGAGCTTTCGCGTCGCTGTCGCTCTTTCGCTCAATCTGGTCTAGGCCCCAGATCGAATGAAGTCTTGCGTTTCGGCCTGCATCGGGTTGTGACAGCACCAAAGCAAACGCTTCCGTCTCATTCCGTTTTGCCAGCTGCCATTGAGCTTCCAGACGCACGCGCCGGTCTCGATGCCGAAGGTCCTGAATCAATGACTCAGTGCTGCGCACTTCCCAGTCACCCTGTAACAGCGTTTGGACTTCTTCTACGATTTCGCTTTCGGCATGTTCCGGATCGACTAAGCGATAGATCCGACCTTTGCCCAGTCCTTCCCAACCGTCCACCCAATCGCTGACGTACATCGATCCGTCTGGGCCAAAACCTAAGTCCGTCGCCAAGCAGTTCCAGATCGGTTGCTCGTTTTTGCCAAGTTTGTAGAACGCACCATCGGGCTCCAATTGAAACGAGCGAATACCACTGTTGCTGGGACCACCTCGGAAATCGCAAATCAGAAACTGATCGTCCAATTTTTCGCCAAAACCTGTGCCGGGATAGTAGGCCAGGCCGCTGGGGCCATCCGTGAAATTGGCGATCGGCGGATTAATGTAAGCTGGTTGTTCGTCGTGAAATGGTTCCCAGATCTTCTCTTGGTTAAACGGACCGCGGTCGGGCAAATACTGGTAGTACATTCGCCATCCCGTATCACCACCTTGCATCAGATGCACGATACGCGCCTGGTCTCCACTGTCGCTGTTGTTGTCGACCGAGAACAAATCGCCGACGTCGTTGAACGCTAACTCTTGGGGGTTTCGCAGACCGGTGCAAAATACTTCCAAGTTGGAACCATCCAGTTCGCAACGAAATACAGCTCCCGACGCCGGATCCGCAAAAAGCTCTCCGTCCTTTGTTATTACGTGGTAGCCTCGGTCGCCGATGCTGAAATAAAGTCGACCGTCCGGGCCGATCACCAGACCATGCATATCGTGACCACGAAACGCGACGCGAACGCCGTAACCGTTTGACAAGACAACGCGCTGATCCGCTTTGCCATCGTCATCGGCATCCACCAATTTCCACAGCTTGGGAATGCAGGTGTAATAAATGTCATCGCCACGAACCAGCACCCCGGCACCGGTTCCCTCTTCGATATGATTGAAACCGCTTGCGAGGACCTGACTTTCGTCGACGATTCCATCACCGTTGGAATCAGTCAGTCGTCTGATGCGGTCGTCGTGCTGAGCGTAGGTGATCGCGGCATCACCCAATAGCTTTTTGTGATAATCGATTCGGTCTTGAACGGTTTTTGCTGCCAAATCCGCCAGCAGCCACTCGTCATCGTGCCCGCGATTATCCGTGACGCCGCGATTCTGACGAAAGGTTTCGCAGGCAAAAACACGACCTCGGTGATCGACGTCGAAAGCGACCACGTTGGCTACATCCGGCTCGGCCGCGAACAGGGAGATTTTCCACGACTCAGGAATCTTGATCCCTGCCATCGCCTGCTCCGCTTCCTGGGATGCTTCGCTAATCTGCGGCTCCAGCGGTTTGGCCTTGTCAACGTCGGCAGCCGCAGCGGTATTCTGTGTCGCAAATGCGAACGTCGCCGCCAGTGATATTAGAAAGAGCGAGGCAAGCGAAAAAAAACGAATGCCGTTAGGTCGTAAAGTCATCAAAATAAGTCCGTAACTTTCACGATAGAATAATAAAACGAGTCACAACTTTACCTGTGAACAGAACGTCCACGTGGTGAACCGATGCCAGACCAGGAATCACAACTGAAATCGATACCGTGCTTCAGCACTTGTTGGCAACTTTTATCAAGCTGACGTGCAAGTTTTGTGACGGTAGAGCAACGCAGGTGGGCAGCAAAAGCGTTACATTAGAAATCGCGGATTTCTTGCTCCTCCATCATACATTGGATGCCTCCAAATTGACAAGATTCACGACCGCGTCCTTTCGGCCCACGGAGATCGGCAAGCGATGAATCGCGACGGTGAAAAAGCGGGCCCTGGAAAAGCGGGCCCTGAAAAAGCGAGCCCGGACAAAGCAAACAGAGATCCTGGCGAACGCGACAGGGAAGAACCGATCGTCGCCAAACTGGTCAAAGCCGCCGGTGATCTGCCAGCGGTTGGGGGGGACGAAATGGCGGAGGCCCAGGAGCCAACATCCGATTCAATGGGTCAGCCAAATGAAGTCATCGCGACGGGCAGTCCGTTTGCGGAAACTTCGAGCAAAATTCGCTCGGGATCACCCTTCGCGAACGAGCCGGAAGACTTGTGGGATGACTTCCTTCCCAGCGACCAGGAATTCACGCCGGAATCTTTTTACGACGTGGGGCCATTGAAATACACGGCAATTGGAGCCGTCGCCGCAGCGGTCATGGTTTTGGCGTTCGCGGCCGCTTCCAGTTGGTGGTTCCCTGGCGGAGGAACACTGATTGCCGCACTTGGCTGCACTTTATCGGTATTCGGTTTGTATTCACCACACAAACGCTGGGCGGGTGTTTGTTTGATGCTGCACCTGATGCTGTTCCTGTTCAGCTACAGCCGCGCTGTGATGGTCTAGTTCGCTGATTGGTTAGCTCAGGTCCAAGTCAACTTCACCATTTTCCCAAGCGTCCATGAACGCGGGCAGGCTGGCCAGCATGCCGTCTGCTTGGCGGATCTGATCGGGTGTCATCCAATGCACTTCGGCGACCTCGTCCGGATTCGGCACGGGATCTTGCGACGGATCCAACTCGGCCAGCCACCACGCCAAATTAGTCCCCCATGACGTGACACTTCGCCAGCATCGCCGCAAAGCAACCACGTCGATGGCAAGTTCTTCCTGCATCTCGCGAACCAACGCTTCCTCTTCTGTCTCTCCTGCTTCGATTCCGCCGCCGGGCAAACACAGTAGCCCTGGGGCGGTCACGGTTTGCGAACGTCGGATGATACAGATTTTGCCCTGTCGCAAAATAATTCCCACCACACCACGTTTTCGACGTGTGGAAGGACGTGTTTGAGAGCTGGTATCGGCGGTAGGTTTTCCGGACGATGCCGCACCCGATCGCGCGTTCTTATCGCCAACAGCGTTGCGGTTACCGTCCGTGGAAGAATGCGTTGGTTTCATAACCGGGCCTTTTAACCTACTGTTGACGTTACCACAATCGCGATTTCCGATCGCGCTGCCGAACCACTCTCGTCCATGACACGATATAAGTATGGCCAGCGAACTGCCTGACAAACTTGATCCTTCAGGGGACGATCTACCGGGAAACCAGTTATTCGGCCAGGTCGCTGCCGCCGAATCATTGCGAGTGATCGGAAAACTGACGGACGCGGGTTTCGTAGCCTACCTCGCAGGTGGTTGTGTACGAGATGCGTTGCTTGGACGCGAGCCCAAAGACTTTGATGTCGCAACCAATGCAACACCTGATACGGTCCGCCAGATTTTTGGTAGACGCAGCACGCTAGCGTTTGGTGCATCGTTTGGAGTCATCGGTGTATTGCCGCCAAGGACTGCGGAAACTGACAGCCTTGGCGAAACAACGCCAACCGAAGTGGCGACGTTCCGCAGCGACGGCTCCTACTCCGATGGACGCCGCCCCGACAGTGTTCAGTTTGGCAAGGCGGAAGAAGACGCGCAGCGGCGTGACTTTACGATCAACGGAATGTTCTACGATCCTGCACAACAGCAGGTCATCGATTTTGTCGGAGGCAAACAGGATCTCAAAGATCGCCTTCTTCGCACGATCGGAACACCAGCCGACCGTTTTGATGAAGACAAACTACGCATGTTGCGAGCCGTGCGGTTTGCGACCACGCTGCAATTGGATGTTGAGCAAGAGACGATCGATGCAATTCGCGAAAACTCCGGTCAGATCCAAGTTGTCAGTGGAGAGCGTATCGGTGCCGAGATGCGCAAAGTACTCAGTTCGCCGCATGCTGCCGACGGACTGGAATGGTTAAAGCGGTGCGAACTGGTCGGTCCGATCCTTCCTCAACTAAGCCAGATCGAAATATCGTTTGTCGCAAAAGCACTGGCCACACTGGAAACTCGAAACATAGCCTCAGCCCTTGGCTGTTTGTTGCTGCGTCACCCAGAGCCAATCGCTTCCCTGAACGTTTTAACCAAACTCTGGAAGCTATCCAACGAAGAACATCGACGTTGCAAATCAGCTCTTGTTAACGCAGACACACTTATCAACGCCAATGAAAAACCATGGAGCGAGCTTCAGCCTGTGCTGATGGATCGCGATATCCAGTGTGTGATTCAAGTGGCAAATGCCATTGCGATAGCGGAGGATCGTTCGACGTCAGGAGTTCAGGCCGCGAAGGATGCCGCTGGCTGGCCTGAGGAAAAGTTGAACCCCACTCCGTTGTTGACCGGCGATGACCTACGCAACAACGGCTATGCAGCGGGGCCTTTGTACAAGCAAATCCTAAGCGAGGTTCGCCGTGCACAACTAGACGGCGAAATGACCACCCAAGACGAGGCATTTGCGTTAGCGACGAGCATCGTGGCCAATGCAAGTCGCGATGCGTGAACGGCCGAACGTTTGATCGAACCTAGGCGTTCTCGTCCGACTTTTCCTTCGCTTTCTGAGCTTGCTTCTCTTTGCCTTCTTCCTCGGCGGCTTTGCGCTCTTGCTCATTGGCTTTGTCAGGATCTGCCGCGAAGGTTTTCTCGTCTTCGTAGCGTGCAAGCGTCTTCTTGGCGAAGTCCTTGTATTCCTTCCCGACCATTTCGACGACTTTTTCTTGCCAGCCGACTGCGTCTTCAAACTTTCCGGCTGCCGCCAGTGACGCAGCCAACGCGGACAAGTCGCCGACATTCTGAAAATCGCTCAGTTCGCAGGCGATCCGAGCCGATTCGATTGCCAGCGGAGCGTCACGTAGATCTTCGTCGGTGACCGTTGCCAGCAACCAAGCACGGTTCTGTAGAGCGAGACCGTACTTGGGTGCCAGCTTGATTGCTGCGTTGTAGTCTTCCAAGGCGCCGGCGTATTCGCCGATTTGGTAGCGGTTGTACCCGCGATTGTTCCGTGCAACGGCGTCTTTCGGGTTCAATTCAATGGCGAGCCCAAAGTCCTCGACCGCATCTTTGTGCTTGCCTTGCTGAAATTTGATATAGCCGCGGCCCATGATTGCCGTGATGTCACGTTCGTTCTCTTTAACGATCGCATCAAAGTCTTCCAGCGCTTTGTCCATCTTTCCACCGGACTTCAGCGCGATGGCGCGTTGGTGCAGCAATCCCGCATCCGTTGGCTTGGACTTCAGTGCTTTGGTGTAATCATCAGCTGCGGAATCAAATTCGCCCGTTTGCATGTAGACGGCAGCTCGATTGATGTAGGGAGCCGTATCGTCTGGATCCTTCACGATCGCCTTGTTGTAATCGCGAATCGCCTTTTCGTGATTGCCCATGGCTGCATGAAACAGGCCACGGCTCGTGTAAGCGTGAGCTTCGTCGTAGCCCAGTTCAATCGCCTTATCAAAATCAGCCAGCGCCTCTTCGGCTTTTCCAAGTGCCCACCAGGATGAAGCGCGAAGCGTAAACAGTCGGCCTTCTTTAGGGTTGCGCGTGATCAGTTCTGAGTAGACGTCGCCGGATTCAGCAATCCGAACAGCGTTGACTTTGCTGACCGCCCCTTTCGTCCCGTCATGCGTGACGATCACGTATTCTTTTTCGCGTTCATCGACGACGGTCAACAAATCTCCGGGCTCAATCACATCGACAACGTCTTCGCCGGATGTCAATTTCATCTCAACACGAGCGACCACGGGTTCTGCCATCGGAGTCGCAGCAAAAAGCGACCCCGGCATCATTCCCGCCGCGGCAGAACAGGTGATTGCACCAGCCAAAAGTGCCCGGCGTGCTGTCGCTGAAAGTGTTGAGTAGCTCTTGGAGCGAAGTGTTGAGTAGTAAGTCACGAGATTCGATTCCTTGCGTCGGCCAAAGAAACAGAGACCGGAGAAATAGAGGCCAGGGAAACAGACGAGCCGAAACGGTTAGTGTCAGAAATGCGAGGCTAGTTGCGAACCGACAACATTCGACGCTTTACGATGACCAGCAACGACAATTGTGATGAGAGGTGGTCGGTCGTGTGGACTTTGTCGATTTGAACGCCTAAATCGTTGTGTTTCCGGCGCATGCTCGCCTCTTCACGGCTGAAACATGACATTACGGCAGATAACTCGGGCAAGAATATCTGTATGGAATTTTCGACATTTACATCGACTAATGATTGTATGTTTCGTTTTTGCATCTATTGTCGGTTCTTGAAGCCGCTCGGGGGATGTGGCCTAACGTCTGAACAAACGTCACTTCGATGACGCTGAAAAGACATGAAAGCCGCACGATTGACTTTCATTTCTTTCCCCGATTTCGGAGGAACCCAACTGTGAAGTGGGTTGCAAAATTTCTAAGCGCGTCAGCTGCTGTGCTGACCACGGCCACACTCAGTTGGGCCGGTAACTGTGCACCTTGCGGCGGATGTAGTGATCCGTGTTCAAGTGCACCCATGACAGTCTCGGCCGGTTGCGGCGGGGCAATGATCGCAAACGGATGCGGCGGTGACGTCGTTTCTGGAGTAGCTGCCGGTTGCGGTGGCGAAGCGATCTCTTTAGGCAGTGCCGATCTTGGCAGTGCTGTATTTGGTGGTGAAATCGTTAGCGCAGGACCTGCGGCTGGCGGTGAATTCATGAGCGCAGAAACTCTGTGCGAACCTGTGACGATGTACAAAATCGTCATGGAACCGAAGTACGTGACTGAATCACAAGCTGTTTGTGTTTCCAAGACACGTACCGAAACACGCTATCGCACCAAGACGACGTATCGTTCGGTGCCGATCACTGAAACGAAGTACCGCAGCAAGGTCATTCAAGTTCCTAAGACAGACACCAAGACCGTTAGCTATAGCGTTTTGGTTCCTGTGAAGTCGGAAAAGACGATGACTTTGACGGAAACCGTTCCTGTGTGGAGCGAAGTTCCTGAGACGTACACTGTCCGCGTGCCTCAGTTGGTTGACGTGCCAGAGCAGTACAGTGTCAAGGTTGCCAAACTGCAAGACGAAGCTTTCACTTACACCGTCAACGTGCCACACGCCGTTAGCGAGCAGCGAATGAAAACCGTCACTAACGCAGTGCCTGTCACCAAGACACGTACCGTCAAGGTATGCGTTCCTACGACTAAAATGCAAACGGTCACCAAAGACTTCGGTCACTGGGAAGATCGTGTCGTCGAAGTTCCCGCGGCAGCTCCTGTGCAAACGGTTAGCTACGGTGGATACGCTTCGGCACCTGCAACTTGTGGTACTTCATCACGACGCGTTGGACTGTTCGGTCGCTTGCTGGGCGGATCGTCTTGCGGCGGTTGTGGCACCAGCAGTTGCGGCGGATGCGTTGCTACCTGTGGCGGCTGCGGATCAAGCAACTGTGGTGGATGTGCTGCAGCACCTAGCTGCGGTGCAGTCTCCGGTGGATGTGGTCCAGCAGTTGGTGGTTGTGGCAGTGCAGTTGCACAAGGCTCGGCTGCTGGTTGTGGAACAACAACCATGACTCAAAAAGTCTGGGTTCCTAACGTCAAGACCGAAACCGTTTCGGTTGCGGCTAGCGAGCAGCGTGACCAAGTCATGATGTACACCGTGTTCGAGCAGCAGACCACGCAAGTGCCTTACCAGTGTACTCGTCTGGTTTATCGTGCTGAGCAACGCAGTGGCACTAAGAAGACGGTTGTCTATGTGGACGAACAGCGCACTCGCATGCGTAAAGTGGTGAAGTACAACGAAGAGCCACGAACACGTATGCGTAAGCAGCTGACTTACACGACGAAGACTCGTACGGAAACGATTCCTCACATCACTTACAAGACTGAGCCACGTACGAAGCAAATCAGCTACACGTACAACGTTCCTGAGTACATCCAAGAGCCTTATCAAGACACTCGCTACGAGCGTGTTGCCGAAGATCAGGTCGAAGAGTACACCGTTTCTGTGCCTTACACAGTGACTGAGGAAAAGAAGGTTCAAGTCATGAAGATGGTGCCACGTGTTGTCAGCGAAACAGCTTCGCCTTGTGCGGGTGGTTCGACTTCGCTTGGTTCATCAGTCGCTCCTGCTATGGGCAATGCCCTGTCGGGTGCTCTGATGGGCGGCGAAGTCATCAGCTCCGGCGTTGGTGCTGAAGGCTGTGGCTGCGGAGGAGCAATTGCTCCTGTCGCCAACATCGCTCCGGCATGTGGTGGCTGCGGTGCAGCTGCTGGTGCTCCCGCACCTTGCGGATGCAACTGATTGACAAGCTTTGCGACTAAGATTTCGCAGTATTGAATACCACAGCGCAACCCGCTGTGGAGTTGGGACCGCCGTCTTTTGGAAACGAAAGACGGCGGTTTTTTGTTGCCATTACCGGTTTTACCGCACGAAACGACCCAATTCTCGGCAGGCCCCTTCGCCAAACGACCGTGTTCCCACGCGGTTTGCCGTGTCAATCAGCTAGAACCGAGGTAGAGTTCGGCTAGGATAGTCGCAGTCACAGGTTATCCTTGTTTCGCAACTCTCTGAGAATTGGACATTATCATGCTGGCGTTTGGGCGTAACCGGCAACGCGGCTTCACATTGGTGGAACTGTTAGTGGTCGTCGCAATCATCGGCATCCTCGTCGGTCTGCTGCTTCCCGCCACTCAGGCAGCACGAGAAGCTGCGCGCCGAATGGATTGCGCGAATCGAGTTCGGCAATTGGCTCTGGCGACTCACCTTCATCACGATGCGCTGAGGTATTTTCCGCCCGCTCGTTACGAATCGCGTCCCGATGACGACTTGGCAAATCAATGCGGACTGGCGAATCCAACCTGGCTGGCACGAGTGTTGCCCTACATTGAACAAGCGGCGTTTGCCAAGCAATGGGACTTCAAGAAACCCTGGCACGAGCATGATGAGAGTGTCCGTACCACGGTGCCAGATATTTTTCTTTGCCCTTCGCGCCGCAGTGGAACGCGTCCAGTCAGTTCTCGCACCCTTCGGACAACCGTCAGTGGAGGAAGGACGACGCTTCCTTGTGGATGCTCGTTCCTTGCCCAGCCCGAAGTTGTACAGCTGCCGGTCGAAGGAGCACTTTGTGATTACGCAGGCAACCATGGAGACTTGACTCCCGGTGCAACGGGAGCACCTAGCGATTTTTACTTTGGCGGAAATGGCACCGGTGTCATCATCAGCGTTCGGCCCGTTTGTAAAAAGGGTGACGCAATCAACCCGCGTGACCGCATTCGCATGCGGAACGTTACCGATGGCACGTCAAGCACTTTCTTGTTTGGTGAAAAGTTCATCCCCACCGCGAAGCTCGGCGAATTTCCGCTCGATTCTCCTGCCTACGATGGCGACCATTTGCCGGCTTCCTGTCGGCTTGCAGGACCCGGTCTACGTTTAGCAGCGAATCCGAATGACGTTTTGGCGGATATGTTTTCGTTCGGAAGTTGGCACCCTGGCGGAGTTCATTTTGCGTTGGTCGATGGGAGCGTTCGTTTCTACAGCCCCGACATCGATACCAAGGTGCTAGGCTCGCTGGCTAACCGCCGCGATGCCCGCGTCGTTGAGCTAACCGAATGACTCGCATCAGTCAGCAAACTGTTTTCTTTTTGATTTCGGTCACGACAATGATCTTTGCTGGCTGCGATAAGCCGGTCGGGGTGAACGCTGGCATTGTCCAATTCGCTGATGGATCCCCGGTTCAGTCGGGAAGTGTCGAATTGCGCAATCTGAAAACCAAAGAGCGGTACAGCAGCAAGATTGCCAGCAACGGCGGTTTCAAACCCGCCAGCGTGGATGGCCAGATTGGTGTGCCGCCGGGTGACTACGAAGCGGTTGTGGTGCAAATCGTCATGACGGAAGACCTTGCGATGGCAGACCATACTCATGGCGGCACGGTGAAGCGACAATTCGCCGACTACTACACCAGTGGGCTAAAGGTGGAAGTGCTCGAGGGTGCAACTGAGCCAATTCAAATCACCGTTGAATCGCAGTAGTTGGACGCCGTCCAACGAGGGAGTGCTCAAGGCAGGCGGCACAAGGGATTGTGCCTGCGACATTTTTTGTAGCAGGCAGACTCCGCTCTGCCGCCCGCCTGCGGTGCTGACTTCTTT
>CAYUGI010000173.1:0-14297 GCA_964444105.1 uncultured Pirellulaceae bacterium | reverse complement strand
CGAGGACTTGTACGATTAGTAACGCATCAAATTCCGGTGGCGGTCAAGGCGGCGGAGGCCGAGGTGGCAAAGGTGGTCGCGGTAAACGTGATCGCAAGCCACAAGAAGAAGGTTTGGCCGAAGGCCTGATCGACCGCGTCGTAAAGATCAAACGCTGTGCTGCCGTTGTCAAAGGCGGTCGCCGCTTTAGTTTTGCTGCCATGGTTGTTGTCGGTGATGGCAACGGCAAGTGTGGCTGGGGCTACGGCAAGGCGAACGAAGTTCCTCCGAGTGTCCAGAAAGCACAAAAGCAAGCCAGCCGAAGCATGATCGATGTGCCTTTGGTCGAAGGCTCCATCCCGCACCAAGTTTGGGGACGTTACGGAGCAGCCAAAGTGGTTTTGGTTCCAGCTGGAGCAGGTACCGGTATCATCGCGGGCCAAGCTGTGCGTGCTGTCTGCGAAGCGGCCGGCATCCACGACATCCTGACAAAGTCATACGGAACGAATAATCCAGTCACGCTGGTCAAAGCGACCGTGGACGCAATGAGCAAGTTGCGTACTCGCGAGCAAGTCGCTGCACTGCGTGGACTAACACCAGAAGATTTGCTGGTGTAGGTCAGTTGGGCCTGTTGGTGTACCGCCTTCAGGCGGCCTAGCAGACAATCATTGCCGGCCAAAGCCGGGACACCAGCGTTTTGCTGATAAACAACGAACAATCAAAGTAGAACTGTAGGTTTCATTATGAACCTGAATGACGTCAACCAAGGCATTACCAAGCACCGTAAACGCAAGCGTATCGGTCGCGGTCCTGGTAGTGGTACCGGCAAAACTTCTGGCCGTGGTCACAAAGGCCACAAGAGTCGCAGTGGCTACAGCCGCAAACCGAACTTCCAGGGCGGTGCGATGCCTATGTTCCGCCGCGTGCCGAAGCGTGGTTTCAACAACCGCTGGGCCGTTACCGTCTTTGCTGTCAATGTTGGGAAACTGAACGAACTGTTCGACGATGGTGCTGAAGTCACTTTGGAAGCAATGGCGGCGAAGGACGTCGCCAAAGGAACCTTTGACGAAGTCAAAATCCTGGGCGATGGTGAGCTGACAAAGAAGTTGACCGTCAGTGCTCATCGCTTCAGCAAGTCAGCCGAAGAGAAGATCACCAAGGCTGGTGGCACGATCAATAAGATCGTGGCCAAGCGAACCCCAGATGAACGTGTTGCAGCT
This sequence comes from uncultured Pirellulaceae bacterium, assembly GCA_964444105.1. Classification (GTDB taxonomy): domain Bacteria; phylum Planctomycetota; class Planctomycetia; order Pirellulales; family Pirellulaceae; genus K23-9. The sequence continues at coordinate 13,098 of CAYUGI010000173.1, read as the reverse complement.
TTGAAGGCATCCAAGTAAAAGCTCAGTAGATTCAATCGCGCGGCGGCTGGACGCTTCCGCTACCAATAAATGAAATAGACGGACTGTCGCATGTTTGAAAAGCTGCGAATCATTTTCTCGATTCCTGAGCTGCGTAAAAAGTGCCTACTGACCCTGGGTCTGTTGGCCGTCTATCGCATCGGCTTCCATATTCCTCTGCCAATGGTTGCAACCAACCTGGGCGAGAGTGGCGGTGCTGCGAACGAGTTCTTCGAGAAAGTCGCTGTGTTCGCCGCAAGCGATCTGCGCCAAGCGACCATTTTCGGGCTGGGCATCATGCCCTATATCTCCGCGTCGATTATCTTCCAACTCCTCGGTAGCGTTTATAAGCCGCTTGAGGAACTGAAGAAGGAAGGTGAGGCAGGACGCAAGAAGCTGAACGAGTACACGCGTTACCTGACCGTTGCGATTTGTTTGGTCCAAAGTTACATGTACCTGAAGTTCATGTTGATGTCCGGCGGTAGCACTGGCTACGGCAACATCAATCCGAACTTCCTGAACGCAGACTCGACTGGTCTGTTCTGGGGTTGGCAAATCGTTGCCGTTCTGGTGATGACCTGCGGAACCGTGTTTTTGATGTGGTTGGGCGAGCAGATTGACGAGTATGGAATCGGCAACGGAATCAGTTTGCTGATCATGGCCGGGATCTTGGCTCAGATGCCGAAGGCCCTTTACATCCTGGTTCAGAACATGAAGCCAGAACTGACTGGACTCAGCCGAGGTCAAACAGGTGTCGAGACGCTGATCCTTTTGATAGTGCTCTTTGTGCTGGTGGTGTTTGGTGTGGTGTTCATCACGCTGGGCCAGCGCAAAATCCCGACGCAATCCGCCAAGTTTACGCGCGGTCGTCGTGTTTACGGCGGTTCACGCCAGCACTTGCCGCTGCGAATCAATCAGGCCGGCGTGATGCCGATCATTTTCGCCAGTAGCTTGTTGATGATCCCTGGAATGTTGTTCGCTTTTATGGCTGGGATGTTTGAATCGGGTGGAGCGATGTTCAAGGGTTTGAACTTGCTGTCACTGACGATGCAGGATCAAGCGTCGTACTTCTTCAACCTGCTCTATGTAACACTGATTTTCTTCTTCTGCTATTTCTGGACAGCTATCACTTTCAATCCGAAAGAGATGTCAGACAATCTGCGTGATAGTGGAACGTTCATTCCTGGGTATCGTCCGGGAAAACGAACGACTGATTATCTTGAGAAAGTGATGGTGCGAATCACATACGTCGGTGCCGCTTTCTTGGCCATCGTCGCTATCGTGCCCACGATCGTCTACGGTTCGCTGGGCGTCGATTTTGCGATCGCCAGTTTCTATGGCGGTACGGGATTGTTGATCGCAGTCAGTGTCGCGTTTGACCTGGTGCAGAAGATCGACAGCCACCTAGTGATGCGAAACTACCGCGGGCTCCTGGAAGGCGCCGGCGGCGGTGTCTCTCCTGTCGTCTAGAGACACTCTGCGAGAGCTCGAGCCAATGCCTGGTGCCATTGGCCAAACACCTGCATCCAGAGTCCTGGGCCTAGGAAAGATACTCGGTGATCCGCTGCCGAATCTCGTCCCGCACTCGGCGAAAGCACTGCATCTTTTCTTCGTCAGATCCGGTTGCATCTGCGGGATCGTCGAATGGCCAATGAAGGGTCTCGTTCGCTCCCGGAAATGCCGGGCAGGCTTCTTTCGCGTTGTCGCACACGGTAACGACCAGGTCGATTGGTTGGTCATTGAACAAATCAACGTGCTTGCTGGTGGCAGTGGAAAGATCCGCTTCCAGTTCTTTCATCGCTTCGATGGCTAGCGGATGTACATAGCCAGCTGGCTTTGAACCAGCCGAGTCTGCTTTCCACTCCCCTTCGCCCAATTGGTTCCAGATCGTCTCTGCCATTTGTGAGCGGCACGAGTTGCCGGTGCAAAGAATGAGTACTTGCTTCATCGTTAGCGAAATCCATGGGCGAAATTGACAGGGGCCCACAGATTAGCGTTTGCGAAAGCCGAACGCAAAGCGGCTAGGCAGCGCGTCGACGTACTACGCTCTGACGCGGGTGCATCGGGATCACGGAGCGATCGACATACTCGACAACCTGCTCAAACTGTAAACGACGCTTCGTTGATGCCATCTTGCTGCGGTAGCTGGCTTGTCCCAGCGTTTCTGCAAACGATGACGGGTGTGCGATTCCGCGGAGAAGGTTCACCAACAGAGGCATCGACTTTTCGTGAAGCGTGACTGCTTTGCGAATCGCCCGGTAGTGGCGACCACGTTTGTATGACGACGCGTCCCAGTCGCTGACACGTTGCGTTGTCGTCAAGATGGACTCTTCCGCGAGAACGCATTTCCACCCAGCTTGGTTTACCAAATGCGCGTAGGCATAGGAAGCTTCACCAACGGTTGGTGCGTCGAAAGCTGCTGCGAGTGACTGGAGTACTTCGCGACGCCAGAAGCTTGCTTGTAGGTAGGCCCCTGTGATAGCGGCAGCTGACTGACGTGTTAGAGTCGTTTCGCCCTCGCCAAGCGGCTGGCACAGCCGGAACCCGGTGTCTTGCCAGCCAGCGGCGACAACCTGATTCGTCGACTGGTCACAAATAACGGGGGCGACCACGGCCGCATCGTGATACTCGAACTTATCCATTGCCGGACCAGTCCAGTCTTCGACCGCCTGGAATCCTGGTGCGAGAACATGAACAAATCGAGCCCGGGCCGCTTCGGCTCCGGCCGTGACTGCGTCGATGACTTCACCTGATGGTGATGCAACAAACTTGACTTCGTCACCGATGTTGAACCGGTCGGTGTAACTACCGTCGTGCGCTACCAGCACTTCACAGCCCGCTGGACGATTCTCTAGAACGCTAACCAACGTTTCTTCGAACGCAGCTTCGTTCTCGCCGACTGGGACGATAATGGACAGTCTTGGAATCGAAGGGATTTTTGGCACCGACGAACACTCGACAGGAGGGCCGCGAATTGACGCGGTTGTCATAAAATGCACAGCATTGACGGCAAAAAGCAGAGCCAAGCTGTCACTAACCTTCAGCAAATGGCGGGACGACTCACCGCTCGGATCGCTGCTGCAACACGATTGTCACTCTCTTAACGTCGGGAAATTCCCGGCACATTATTAAGACGATCGTCGATTCGTCTTTGGAAAGACAGGAAGTTTGGCGAAGCCCCCTACGAATGGACCGACTAATCCGCAAAATTTAACAGCCTCGAGTTCATCCTCTTTATGAAATCACGCCAAACATGCAATTTCGCCGTCTTTGTGCCAACGGACCTCAAGTTTCTGAAATTGGCTTTGGTGCCTGGGCGATCGGGGGCCAGTGGGGTGGTCAAGACGATGCCGACTCCATCGCCGCTCTCAACGCAGCTATCGACGCCGGAGTCAATTTCATCGACACAGCTCAGGGTTACGGCGATGGCCGTAGCGAAAGGGTCATTGCTAGCGTTCTAAAGAATCGCAGTGAAACAGTTCACGTGGCGACCAAAACACCTCCCGATGCTGGGCCCTGGCCACCGAGCCCCTACTGCCGATGGCAAGATCGCTACAGCGCTGCCTACCTTCGATCCAATATCAACGATCGTTTGCAGACTCTGGGAGTGGAACGAATTGAACTGCTGCAACTTCATACATGGACGCGAGCATGGAACGACGATCCACAGCCGCTGATGGTATTGCGCCAACTTCGCGACGAAGGGAAAATCAACCTGATTGGTGTCAGCACCCCCGAACAAGATCAGTCGTGCGTTATCCAACTGATGCGAGATGGTTTGGTCGATGTTGTGCAAATCATCTACAACCTGTTTGACCAAGAAGCCGCAGCTCAGATACTGCCGGTTGCCGCGGAGACAGGTACCGGTGTGATCGTACGGGTTGCTCTGGACGAAGGCGCGTTGACGGGAAAGTACGGGGCTGACCATGAGTTTCCCGAAAACGATTTTCGTTCGAGCTTCTTCGCGGGCGATCGAATGGAACGGACAGCCCGGAGAGTCGAAGCCATCCGAGAAGATCTAAAGAAGTATGATGTCGCTGAACAATACTCGCTTGCCGATGTCGCGTTGAAGTTTGTCTTGGCACGCCAGGAAGTGAGCACGGTGATCGCCGGAATGCGAAACGACCAGCAAGTCGCGATGAACACACGAACGAGTGACCTGAAGGCATTGCCCGAAACACTGTTAACGCAGCTCCGGCGTCACAACTGGCATCGTGGCGTCTGGTATAGCGGTAAATAATTGGTATGGCCGCAAATAGCATGACTGAAACTCCCGACAAAGACGAACTCCTGCAAACCGCTATCACCTCTGCCAAACTCGGTGGTGACGTTTTGATGCGTCACCTCCGTGACGGTGTGACCATGCGAAACAAGTCGGACTCGGGTGGAAAGTCCTACGACTTGGTCAGTGACGCGGACTTAGAAAGCGAGCAAGTCGTTGCTGGGCACATTCGATCTCAGTTTCCAGACCACGAACTGCTGGGTGAAGAAGAATTGAAGGGCAACCCGGAAGCCGAGCATCTTTGGATCATCGATCCGCTGGACGGCACCAACAATTACGCACACGGCTTACCGCAGTTTGCAGTGTCTGTCGCGTACTATCACGCTGGGGTTCCCGTCGTTGGCGTAGTATTCAACCCGGCACGCGACGAACTCTATCAAGCGGTTCGCGGTCGCGGCGCGTTTTTCAACGGTACACAAGCGTACGTCGATGAAGCAGACTCTTTGACCAACACCTTGATCGACTGCGGGTTTTACTATGATCGGGGCGCGATGATGCGAAGCACGCTTGATGCGATCGAAGCATTCTTCGCCAAGGACATTCATGGCATCCGTCGATTTGGAGCCGCCACTTTGGACTTGTGCATGGTCGGACGAGGTCACCTGGGAGGTTTCTTTGAATACCAGCTTTCCTCCTGGGACTTTGCTGCCGGGCGATTGTTTGTTGAAGAAGCGGGAGGCAAAGTCACCGACGCTCATGGAAACAAGCTCCCGATCGGACTCTCCAGCGTTGTCGCAAGCAACGGAAAACTACACGATGAAATGATCGCGATTACATCCAAGCATCATCCTTAGCGCACCGATTCGATCGGCGGTCGTAACCACCCCGGTCTTGCGACAAGGAAACCTCTAGAAGAAACCCCGTGGCGTCAGTTCGACGTAGGCACGGCAGGACCGTGAGGATGACTGTGATCTGCCCCACCGTTACCATGCGCGTGCGGATCAAAATACTGAACTTCGGGAAGTTCTTCAGGGCGACGAATCATTTCCATCGACAATATTTGGTCAGGCGGCAGTACAATCGCGTTCTTCTTTTTCTTCTTGCTCGGATCCACTCGGCGAAGCTCGCCCACGACGTCGAGCCCATTGATGACACGGCCAAAAACTGTTTGATTACTGGAAACCCCAGCAACTGGCAGGAAAAGAATGGCAAACTGTGAGCTAGAGGAGTTGGGAACAAATTTACCTTCCGATAGCGGGCGTTTCGCCATAACCAACGAACCAGCCAGGCCGTGCCTGATACCAGGACGATCGTGTTCGTCCATTAGGAACTTTCCCGTGTTGCCGTTTCCGTCGCCCGACGCATCCCCGGTCAGCGCTAACAAATGATCGATGACTTGGTAAAAATCGAGTCCATCGTAGTAGCCCTCTTCGACCAGTTGGACAAAGTTTGCAACTGTTGATGGAGCTTGATTGATAAACAACTCAATGGTCACGACTCCCTTGGTCGTGACCATTTTGACTCTGGGATTGTTGTCTTTCTCGTCATCCTCTTCCTGCAATGCTTGATCTTTCTTGAACTGCTTCTCGAATTCATCAATCAGATAAATGAGCTTCTGATCGACCTCTTCGAGTTTCTCGATATCAAGAACCTTGGCCAACTTTCTGGCCAACTCGAAATCACCACTGACTATCGAAGCTCGCAATGTCGCTGGGTAGAGAAACGGCTGTTCGATTCGACCATCCAACAACATTGCTCCCGCTTCCATCGACGCAGCATCATAGAAGTCGTTCTGCATCCGATGTTCAATTGCCGTCATCAGATACTGAAGTACTTCTTCATCGGGAATGAAACGAGTCACATTCAGGCCCGTCTCAAATAGCTGATTCATCAAATCTCGCGACTTGTTGCGACATTGACGATAACGATCCAAAGCTGTGGGAGTCTGATCCTCTTCGTTGACATAGTGAAGGTACGTAGCACGCATCTCCAGCATTGAATCAGCGAGTTCTTGCTTTAGAACCAGAAACTCTTGCTTGGCTTTTTTGCCTTCCGCCAAAGCTTCCGCGGGCAAGTTTGCCAAAATCTCTTCCTGAGAAACCGCCTGGCTCGCGTCTTCAGGCACCGATTCTTCAGGCGTTGCATCTGCAGCCGGAACAGCACTTGTTCGGGGAGTCAACTCGTCCGGCAACGCGACCTTCTCTTGGCTCATGGCAGCACTGTTCCCAAAAGCCGCGAACACGCAAAATGTTGCGATCAGAAGGATGGCCCATCTTGGCTTGGCATGCTCAGGCAAAAGGAACTCGTCTTGGTGTGAGAAAGGTACTGCAGCTGAATCTATTTGACGCTATTTGGGTTATTGTACGCAATTAGTACAGCCTTGGTTCTGCGAACTTTTCATGCTCAACGCTATACTGCGGCGGTTCGTACGTTACCCTCAGCTCACGAAGTTCAGCGACGCACATTCTGCGGCATCCATGTCCGGTTCCAAAAAAAAATCCACCAAACGACCGCCTCAGCGTGGGGCCAAACGAAAAAAGAAGACCGCCGCAACAAAACCCACCAAACTGCGTATTATCGGCGGGGAAATGGGCGGCAGGCCCATTCAGTATCATGGCGAAGAGTTCACTCGCCCGATGAAGGACAACATTCGCGAGAATCTGTTCAACATCCTAGGACGTGCTGTTAAAGGTGCCATTGCTTTTGACATTTTCGCAGGCACTGGTGCCCTTGCGTTTGAGTCAATTTCTCGCGGCGCTACGCAAGCGATCGCCATCGAGCAATCGCGACACGCAATTGAGTACATCAATAAGACGATCGATAGCCTCCCAATGGAAGGACGTTTGAAAGTTCTCCAAGGCGATGCATTTCGAATCGCTTCGGATCTACTGGGACCGCCGGACAATGACACCGCTTGGATCGTTTTTCTGTGCCCGCCTTACATTTTGTGGGAAGAGCAAACCGAGCAACTCAATTCCTTGATTGTCAGCTTTATGCGGCATGCTCCACCGGGAAGCGTGCTGCTTGCCGAAACGGAGAAGTCATTCGACCACGAGAAACTTCCCCCCGGAGAGTGGGACCTTCGCGAATATGGCGGAACCCGACTAGCATTCATCGAACCGGTGATGCAATGCGGATTAACAGCGGACTGCGATTTCTAATTTCAAAAACCAGGAAAGCGATCACTGAAGTTGTTGAAGACGAGCCGCCATCCAGTCTGCTTCGTCTTGCCACTTCGCTTCCTCGCTGAATTGCCTCAGCGACTCGTAACGCCTGGGAACATCGAACTGAGCTCCGAAATGCAGCTTGCGCAAACACACTGGGCATAAATGAAGTGGTTGCCGATCGGCTTCACTCAAATTGTTTGACCCATTCATCAAACAATGAAAATGCACGCAGTGACGAATGCCAAACATGTGGCCTGTTTCGTGAGCCAGCACTTTGCAGCTCCGCCGTAAAATCGTTTTGCGATGTGACGTGTCGCTGACCTCGCCGTGAAATTCTGGTGTGTAACGAATGAAGCTGTAAACGCCAACGCGATCGTTGAGTGAAGCCTGACCGAAGACGTAATTCCACTTTTCGTCGGGATACAAATCCTCCATGGTGATCGCCAACAAGCAATAAGCATCGTCCGGCAAAATCGGCTTCAACCAAGCAAGAACATCAGTCGACAGCAATTGCTTCGGGCCATCGGACCGCTGACGAACCTTGATCGGAAGCCCGTCCAAGGATCGCACTGGCAGCGTCTTGACCGGCATGCCAAAGAATGCACGGGCAAATCTCTCAAGTGACTTCAATTCAGGCCCGACCGTTTCGTCGTAGTCGCCCAAGGGAACAAAATAGAGCGTGTTTCGCGCCTGGTCAGGCCGGTTCGGTCGACTGCGTGCAAACTGAGCGAAGGTCTGCCCCGGTTCGTGATGGGCATCCAACCAATCGCCTGGCCGGGGAGTCGGTATTGGCTGAAACAGTTCGCTTTCAACCAACGCCTTCCGCATGGTGCGTGATAATTGTCGCGTGGATCCGGTCGCTGCGCGACGTGCGTCTCGATCGGGCGGAACAAAATCGCCGTTCTGAACCTGTGCCATGGGCGACGCACCAGTCATCACCAACGCGCCAGTGAGAAAGCAAGCCGCTATACCGATCAACATCAGGGCTTTTCTCATTTCCATAACAGCGATTTTACCAAAGTTAACGATGGTTTTGGTGGTGTAGCTGTCCTTCTGAAATATCGGCGACCGCTTGAAAGAACCGGCCAGATCCACCTTTTTTCAGAGTTACATTCCAAAGAAGAGGAACACAACCGTAGCCCACCAGAAGCCATCTGACGAACCAAGCAAAGTTGTTCAAACGTCTACCTACGATGGATTCGAAAGGATGGTAAACGCGACAGAAGTTCTCTTGAACGAACCGCATACACCCCAGTTCAGTCCTACAAGCGAATCGAGCAACGCCAATCGCATGCCAATCGCATGCCAATGGACCCAAGACGAAGACTGTCAGTTCTCGGCCCGACTAGCTCGAACTTGAAGTACCGCAAACCCGTGATGGCAATCTCTACCCCTTGGCACTTGAACGCGGTGCGTGAACTGAGATGACTCTCAAGCTGGCTACTGCTCTATCGGGAGCGTGGAAACCAATGTCCACGCTCCGCGATGTTAGCATTTGATTCTCTATTTGCTGGTGACTTCCTTCTTCGCTTCGTCAGTGTTTTCCAACTTGTCAAACTGAAGCACCTTGATGCGTTTTTTGGCGGCGTCGACGGGCTTCCAGAACCATCCCTTCGGATCCCAACATTGTGAAAAGGGAACCTTCTTAGACAATTGCGTGTAGGCCACCAGAGCGTCGTCTGTCTTTTCTTGCTGCTCTAACGACTGACCCAAGATGAAATAGCAGGTACCAACATCGTTCAACGCCCATTGCTCTGCGACCGCATCTTTATTCGTTACCGGCACCGGTTTCTTCAAACTTTTTTGCATTACCAATGCGTCTTTTTCGTAAAGCTTGATGCACTTCTTGGCAAATTCAATCGCATCATCATATTTCTTCGCTTCAAAAGACTCCCACGCCTTAGTCGTTAACGTTGCCGATGATGCGTCACCAAAATCGAGCTTCGACTTTTCCACTGTTGTTTCCGCTGGCTCTTGCGCGTTCGCGTTTAGGGAGGGCAAGAAGGCGAGAGCAAATGCTAGGGTAATGGGTTGTTTCATTGTGGTTCCATTTTGGGATGGCAGAAAAGTTTCAGTGTTAGCGGGATCGCATGGGAGCCAGGATCCACCCTAGAGTACCTGGAAGACGGCATTCGTGAAACCGGTTCCACTCATCACTCCGCTTTCGGCAACAAAACCTGCCTTCACGGGCACTTACTTGCAACCGGTTTCACGCTATCCTTGGTGTTCTTCGCACATCCTATCCGCAGGGGTGTAGTTGAATTCACACGGTGAAAAATCTATGAAAACCCTGATCAGTACATTGGCATATTCGTTTTCGCTCCTCATTGCTGCGAATCTATTCGTTGTCCCGAGCCATGCTGCGGTTGTTTCTATCGAACAGGATGAAAACGGCAATTTCGGTCTCAAGCGTGATGGCAAGCCGTACTACATTCGCGGCGCTGGGGGTGACACCCATTTGCCTGCCCTTATCGAGAATGGCGGGAACTCGATCCGAACGTGGGGTATTGAACAACTTGACGTAGAGGTGGATGGGAAGCCACTGCTCGACCGCTGCGCCGAGCTCGGCATCACTGTCTCGGTGGGCATATGGCTCGAGCACGAGCGACATGGCTTCGATTATTCAGACGCCTTGAAAATCGAAAAACAGCGTGAAGAAGTCCGAGACGCGATACGCAAGTACAGGGATCATCCTGCGGTGCTGTTGTGGGGTCTTGGCAACGAAATGGAAGGGCCAGCGGCAGACAGCGAAACCCCTCACGTCTGGAAAGAGCTCAACGAACTAGCCTCAATCATTAAACAAGAAGATCCAAACCACCCCGTGATGACTGTGATCGCCAGCGCATCGGGAAACAAAGTACGAGGAATCCTCAAGCATTACCCCAATATCGATATTCTCGGCATCAATTCCTATGGAGCAGCTTCGTCGGTTGCGAGCGACATCCAAGCTGCCGGATGGAAGAAGCCTTTTGCACTGACTGAGTTTGGACCATCAGGTCATTGGGAAGTTCCCAAAACCCCGTGGGGCGCGCCGATCGAACCAAGCAGTCACGAAAAGGCAGCAAGCTACTACGTCACTCAGTCCATGCTTGAAGAAGACGCATCCGATATTTCTGTCGGTAGCTACTGTTTCTTGTGGGGTCAAAAACAAGAGACAACGTCGACATGGTACGGAATGTTTTTGCCGTCCGGTGAAAAGCTCCCGCAGGTTGATGCGATGTGCCGCGCTTGGACAGGCAATTGGCCCAAAAATCGCTGCCCAAGAATCGCTAAAATCGAATCGGAACTGACTGAAGCGATCGTAGCACCAAGCCAGATGGTCAAAGCAAAAATGATCGTCACAGATCCAGATGACGATCCGATGCATTGGACATGGATCGTCTATGCCGAAAGTGAGGACATCAAAACAGGTGGCGACAAGGAATCTGTTCCACCGTCTTTTCCGAACTGCACGGTCAACGCACAAAATGGCGAAGTGATGATTCGAGCGCCTTCAACTCCGGGCAACTATCGGCTGTTCGCCTTCGTAAAGGACGGCCAAGGCGGCGCGGCGGTCGAAAACCTCTGTTTTCAAGTGAAAGCGAATTAGCACCAATTGACGGTTGATTGAGGCACTCCCACGTTCGTTGCGACGACTTTCACCAATCCACGCAAGATCCGAAGTTGCCTATCGCTGAGTAAAGTTGGTAACGGCAGCGAGGCTGAATCGCCTCGCTGACTTCGGCTGCTTGTATTGCTGCGCCGATGTTCTTACCGGCCGCCAACATCGCGTTGACGTTTCGCGGCTGCTAAATGAACTACATGCGGGTATGCGTCTTCGCTTCTTCATTGACACTCCTGGTGCCAATCTTGGCGAATAGATGTCCTTAGCTACTGGACGAGGAATCGGACAGCGTTCTCTACCGAGAATCCGGCCAAAGCTGAGTTGGACTTTCACCTAATGCGTGCGAGGCGGATGGATGACACCCTGAATGAAGACGGGCAATCACGTTGTCATTTTCAGGAGCAAATGAAATGACTGTCACTCTGATGGATGAACCAGGCATGCTGTCACGGCTGTTGCGCACCCGTGAATATCAGCTTCCGTCTTTTCGACGACTCCGAGACCTTCCAATTCCACCGTCGGTCATTCATCTCGTTCCTGAATCGGTTGCTCGCGAAAACACAATGCTGCCAGTGGATTTCGATGGTGAAACATTGACGTGCGTCACCGACCAAGCCGACGACGTCATGTTGGAAGACAAGATTCGATTTGTACTGAACTGCAATGTGAGGTTCATCGGTTGCGATCGGCAAACAGTCCAGTCAGGAATCAACCACTATTACGGAGTCAGCTCGGGAGAGTCAGCCGATTCGATGTTACAGGAGTTCACGGACATGGCCATCGACTTCACTGAAACGGAACGGAGCGACGACGAAAAACTTGTCGCGGAATGCTCTGCTGACGCCGACGCAGAATCAATTGAGAAAATCGTTTATCTCAGAGATCCCTACGCCACGTGCCGGGACGACCGATCACCATTTCAATCCCCGAAGGACCCAGGAGCTGGATTCATGTTCTATACCATCGCCGAAGGCCAACGCGTTGTCGCTCGTCGTCGCAATGGACGACTCGATGTCATAGTGGGTCCCAGACGCGTGCTGAACTGGAGGACTCGCTTTGAAAAAATGCGTCACCATGTTGCTCATCCTGGACAATACCTTACCCTGCGTTTTCGTGACGGACGTGAGGCAGTAAAAGTCGGACCGACCGAGATGTGGCTAGACCCACGCGAGCATGAATCGATCGAAGTTCAAGAGTGTCTGGATTTGGCTGCCAAAGAAGCGGTGGTTGTTTATCACACCAATCATGAAAACGATTCGGGTCATGAAAACGATTCGGGTCATGAAAACGAATCTTTCGACGATCTCGAAGCGGGCTCAACCACCAAGCGTCGTATCTTTTATGGCCCGGGTCAGTTCGCACCCCAACCGGGTGAATGGCTTCACCGCTTTTCTTGGCACGCGAGCCACGGAGGATCTCGCGGCGAAGAAAAACGCCCCAACGCTCTACAGTTTCAAAAACTTGCTTTGATGCCCGACCAGATGTATCACGATGTGCGCGATGTCAGAACTGCTGATGATGCTGTTCTGACGATTCGGTTGATGATCTTCTTCGAGCTAATCGACATCGAACGAATGTTGGAAACAACCCATGACCCGATCGGGGACTTCATCAACGCAGCGACCAGCGACGTTGTTGAATTCACAGGAAAGCGATCCTTCGACCAATTCAAACAGGAAACCGACAAGCTGAACGACTCTACGACGTACACACAGTTGCTTCACCGGGCAAAACAGTGCGGTTACCGAGTCAACAATGTGGTCTACCGAGGGTACGGTGCGCCCGATTCGCTCCAGGCAATGCACGATGAAGCCATCCAATCCCGAACGCGGCTACGTCTGGAGCGTGCAACGGAAGAACAAGCTCAGGACGTGGAAGACTATCGACTGAGTTGCCAAGTAGAACGTTCCGAGCGTCGCCGCCGAGAGCAGCTAACCGAAGTGCAGCACGACCTAGAGGTGAAACGACAGCAAGCGGAAGCCGAGATCAAGCAAAAAGAACGCCAAGAAGACTACCGACGTGAACAAATTCGTGCTGCCAATCAACTCTCACTTCAACAACGCCAAGCAACGGACCAACAGACTCAG
>CAYUGI010000172.1:0-14311 GCA_964444105.1 uncultured Pirellulaceae bacterium | reverse complement strand
CATAAAAAAACCTGACGGATTGGCCTGGTTTTAATAAGCGTCTCGGACGGGACTCGAACCCGCAAGCTCCGGATGGACAGAAGCTCAATGGGCCTACCAAAAGATGCCGTTTTTTCTAGTGAAAATGGAGGTTATCGACCGAAACTTGACTTTGCAACCCTTCGCACACTTTTGCAGTGATTTGTGGGGTTTCGCGGTAACCAAGTTTTGGTAAAACGGTACGCAATGTCGGCGATAGCACAGCTCGGCAGCACGAACGGCGCCATGCAAATGCGCAGCCCATCCTGAATGAGCGCAAGCCTATTCAGTTACATCACTTCAAATAGTTGAAGCCGTAGCCACTTCCCGTGGCTCTACCACGAACTAGATCCCCACCTATTTGAGTTGGGCGTTCGTTTTGCGTTTTTCTTAACGCACTACCAGCTATTCCGTCTGGTCCTCTCTTGCCGCATCTCCTCGCAATCGGCAGCCAGGCTTCCTCCTGCTTCAGGAGTCAATTGTGCATTTTTTACCCCCAACACCTTCTGTCTACCCATCTTCCGCGTTGATGGTCAGCCCATTTGAAATCCTTGACGAAATCGCCCACGCCTTCATGCGTTTGGCGAAAAAGCTTGATTCAGATGACGAGCGATCTCCCGCTCACGCGATGCCTGTACAAGCCTTCGATGAAGTCTTGGAGTTTCAATCGGATCTGTACATTTGCATACAGCATAATAGCGAAATCCGTAAACTCACGTCGGCCTCCAACCTCCTCAGTGAAGTCTGTGAGTTGCTTGAGCTCGGATCGGCCTGGGAAACCCTGGACAGCTCATGGATTCGGTTTACTGCTCTCCTCGATACTTTTGACATACATCACCAGTCGCACGACCGCGTCTGCCTTGCTGAAGCTGAGAGAACCGAAGCGTGCGAAACCGCTTTGAAAATCGCTCGTCAGGCTTCATTGATCCGCATTCGCATTCAAGATCAAGTTTCTGCAACAGAAGTCAATCGTGGTTTCGAGCGTCTGCGAGATGACGATGCACTGATTCTGCGTGCCGTATTGGCACTGGGGGGCGACCGTACTTACGTCCCCTCCCGCAAAATCGCTGATTGGATACGGAAGCAAGGCGATTTTGTTGATCCACTCAAGTCCAACCAGCGTTTGAAGGCTGGTGGCTATATCGAGACTCAGCAAGGATGCGGATCGAAGCTTACACAAAAAGGGCTGAAGATCGCCCAGCTTGCGCCAATCGAAGAGGCGTCCAGGACTTCTGACGACTTATGGATCAGAAGTTGCGCTTTAGGTTTGGTGTACTTTCGCAACACTTCTCATTGCAATGAATCCGAATGCACTGAGGAGCCAATTTATGAGCAACGATCAAAAGCCGGAACAGCTTGTCCGGCTATCTCAAGCGATTGACATCATCGAGAGGATCACTGGCGAGCGCCCTGATCTATCAACGATCTATCGCTGGACCACGGTAGGCATCCGCGGTGTCCGACTACGCGTCGGATACGCGGGAGCTGCCAAGCGTACAACCGAAGTCTGGTTGCGCGAGTTCTTCTCGCACATCGCCGTTGCTACCGAACACGCGGCAGATGCTTCTCAAGCAAAAAGGTGCAGTGCATCAGAAATTGCAGCGAAAGAGCTTGCCGACGACGGGATTTAAGGCAACTCCAAAAGACGGAGATGTCGCGGCAGATTCACAATCGTAGTGTCATCTCGTTCGTCGCTAACTCACTTACAACCATCGCTTCAAAAGACAGCAGCCTTGAACTCTAGGACGACCTCGATGCGCCCATTCGACGTAGATTTTTCAACAATTCAAAATTTCGATTCCTTTGGCAAGTACAACGGAACTCGGATGCTTGAGCAGCATGCTTCCGCCTGGGAGCATGTCCGATCCTGGCCTATTCATACCCTTGGAAGACGGCCGATGGACTACGCAAAGCACGACTATATCCTCGGCAACGCATTTCGATCGAGGATCTCGTTTGCTCTCACTGAACTCTTGCATTCAGAGCATCCGTTCTTGACTCCAGATGTTCAGCTCGCCGACGTTCTGAATCATCGCAATGAACAACTCAGGCGATTGAAGCGGATAAACACATTCCTGTTTCACCACAATCGGCAGCTCAAACTAATCGAAAAAGAGAATCCGCGAATTGCAAGCCAGCTTCTTAGCTGTCCACCATCACTGTACTTGCTGTCTAGCGACCTCCCTTCAACGCACACAAACTGCCGCGCAGCCATACTCTGTCCGTTTTGTCAGAGCAGAAACTTAGAGGACATTTACAACGACATATGCAAAATTCTTCAGCATGATCCAATGCAGACGCTGTTGCAGGTCACTCTGTCTGCCGGATTTCCTGGAGGCTTCAATTCTGCTGTTACCTCAACCGGCAAAGAGCGACTTGCGTCTGAGCGTTCGCGACTGACACGGGCCCTTCGAGAAATGGCCATGGTTTTCAAATGTGAAGGCGGCGTCATTGCCTCACAGGTGGTAGCAGAAATTGGCGAAACGCCGTCATCATCTGATGGTCAATTTGTGGCAAGCATTGCAGCTTCAAATCCGATAGTTCGTGCCTCACTATTGTCGACAATAGACCCAATGACGTTTGCCAATCAGGGGTGTCAGTCGGCGAGCACTGAGAATCTTGAGGATATGTTCACGCTAAGTTCTTTGCTGCCATCAACAAACACACATGGAATCGTAATCAATCGAATAGTTGTGCAAGAAAACGACGATTTGGGTAAGTGCCTTCGCTCCCTAGTTTTCGGAACTTTCCCTAACCAGGAGCCTTTGTACTCTAAACATGGACTTGAAGGACTTCTTATTCCACCATGCCCATTGGGCACGCCGCCGAGCGTAGCTTTACAGGCAGCATCTATTGCGAAGCACTCGCGCAGTTTCGATTTTTTCGGGAAATGGCGTAGCCGCGAACGAAAGCGGGTCCGACCGAGCTTTGGAAAAAACCGAAAGTCCATTTCGCGTTACCCGCAGTATCGCGCGCTGTACAACCAGCGTGAGATTACAAAGCGTCAGGCAATGGACAGGGTGGCGAATTGGCTTGAAGTGATCCGGCCGATTTATGCTGAGCTAGCTGCGAAATCATCGAGATCAGTTGGGCGAACACGGCTCCAAGACACATGCCAGGAAAGAGGTTTGGAAGTTCCAGAACGAACTATTCGCGCGATCCTAAAGGTCTTAAAGAAGGAAAAGCAATGAGCATAGAAAATCGAATCAAAGCTCCGATGCAACTACTGAGTACGTCGCCGTGTTCAAGCGGTCTTAACGCGATGATTGGTTCCACCGGTGTCGGAATGACAACGCTGCTGATTCAAGTGGTTAGCGACCTAATTATTGGAGTGAAGCAACCAAGCGACGCGACTGAAACCAACAAGATCGTCATGCTGAATGTCGACGGGGAACGAGACATTCACCGTCGAATACGAAACGCGATTGCTCTCAGAATGTTCGTTGTGACTCCAGAGGGTGAGCAAGTGTTCGAGAGCTCGTTCAATGAAAAATGCTTGCCAGCCTCGCTTCTTCGCTCCGCTGAAACAATGGTCATGCGTCATCTCAGTATCCTGTCGATCGAGCCCAATAAGACTCGTCAACGAGTGAGCACACTGAAAAGACTGGAGGAGCAATTAGCTACGCAAAATGCAAATGAAAAGTCCGTAACCAAAGCGATTTGTATTGACGATTTCGATACATACTGCCGTCAGGTGCAGGCGATCGGCGTTGCTGGCTACAAAGATCACGAATTACTTGCCCGCAGGATTAAAGAATGCCTGCAAATTCTTAAATATCTTTCTGAAACGCTGGGGTGCTCCGTTTGGTTCTCTCATCACCGCAAAGGAAAATTTGGCAGAGATCTTGCAAGCAAGCGACCAAGCCTGACTGATACCTCGGATTGGAGGTTCGTGCATGAGCACGTAAACGCGATGTTCTCGATGGGAAATCTGAGCGAGCATCAACGCCTAAGGTTAGACCGCCTCAAGCCAAACGACGCAGAAGAGGCATCGCTAGTGGTCGAGCAAATAGGAGGCGTGGGCTTCGCTTCCGTTTCGGAGGAGGACCGGCAAGCATTCTATCGCTCGCACCCCTTGGAAAAGAAGTTGATCATTGACCAAGCGTCGCGAGACATAATCGAGGAGGGGATCAGACGAGATGCGGAAGTGAAGCGTCTCGTACCAGGGAATCGCCGTGAGCCGCGAAGAAAAATCGATATTGGTCGCGAAGAACAGTCTCAATAGCACGAAATCGGCTGGTTTCAACATCGCGAATTCGGACTGGGACGGTTGGTCGGAATCCGACAAACGCGCCATTGCATTTACTTTGTCGGGGAAATCGACAAAGTGGGTCGGATTACAAATGTTTCCTATATCAAGCTTTGCTTTTATCTCTTCGGTCGACGCTGCGTAATAAGAAAAGTAAGAAGCAAAGCTTGATATAGGAAACAACTATGGGCACTCAAAATGACGTTAACGACGGCACTTAGCGCGCCATTCACGACGGCAATCCAAGTGTACCAATTCAAATATTTTTTCAACTGCATCTAGCGATTGCGATGCTCAGCGTTTTCGCGACCGTCATTCGTAAAGGACTTCGGATACGCTTGGTGCAACGTTCGATTTTCGACGGCGTCTCAAGAATTCTATGAACGTTAGGAAACTGCTTGGAATTTGAATTGAGTAGCGGGTGAGGGGAAGCCAGTCCTGCTTCATTCAACGTGCTCCAATCGCTATTACAGAAGCACGCTGCCGCAGGGAGGTTCACCAACGCTTTTCTGTGCGATCGTTGGCCTCTCTGACACGATGCGTTCGGGTTTGTGCGAGCGTCATCAATAACTGATGGAGATCAACTTCTGACTTCAATTGCTCCGAGTCCTCTTTGAACCACAAACAACAAACGCCCTTTATGGAAATTTGCCAGCTTACATTCAAATTGATTCGATCCGTGTGGTCGCTAAACGAAAAATGGTCACGGATACTGAGTGCTCAGTAACGTAACTGCCTCACAGCGTGTGGTTTCCTGGCCCTCCAACCCGCACGAATAATTTCCGGTCCATTGTTAAAATGGGAGGGATGTCGACACAAGGCACGGCTAGCAAATGACTTACGGCTTCGCTCAATCCGAGTGGTTGGCTAATAATGAGTTTGGTGCGTTTTCGGCCAAGAGCCATACAAATGAAACTGCGTACTAGGTCAGGTGCCGTCAGGAAGGAATTTGCTGATCGCAGCCGGAAACTGAACACCGTCCTAACCGCCCTATGAGCCTGCCGCGCGGCGACTAAATCAGGCCGTTGGCGATCGATGATTGGGAAGCGGATAGCTAAGAAAGGGCCTCGCCACCCAGTCGGCAGCACGCCGACTGGGCAACCGAGGCCGATGTCAGGAGGGTGTGTTTAGGTGGTCGGCAAGCCGCTTTGGAGCGTCGCAAGTATGTTGCGATGACGGCTCCAATAGCTCGACGAAGACCTGCTCGGAAGCCACCTCCGAAGGGCTTGGCGACCCGCCCGCGAGCAGCACCAAGACCAGCAACACAAGCGGTATGCAGCAGCCCAAAACTAGAGCCGCTGACTCGATTGCCTGAGCCAAAATAGGCTCCCTCTGCTCGCGTAAAGCCAGTTCACGTCGGTCACTCTCCAGCGCGTCGCGAGCTCGACCGATGGCGGCGTGCTCGGCGGCGACGGCAGCCAAATCCGGTATCACGATGGCGTGTTGAGGTGGTCAGCGAGTCACTTTTGGGGCGTCGAAAGTGGGCCGCAACGCCGCTCGCGGGCCGCCGAAACCCCTGCCCAAACCAGCTCGGAAGCAACCCTCGGAAGACGCTGTCACCAGACCACGAGCAGCACCACGACGCGCTCGGCAAGTGGGAAGCACAAGCCGAAAACGAGCGACGCTGTCTCGATTGCCTGAGGCAAGATCGGCGAACTCAGCAGGGGCTTCGTCGCTTGATTCAGCTTAGCGATTGGCTCGTGTTGGCTGTCTAGCAATCGGTCAGTTCTCACTTCGATCAGGGCTCTGTTGCAACATCCATCGGGCGAGCATGATTCAACAAAGCTGAACTGAGATTTGCGACGTATCAACGCAAACGAGACCAGCTAAACCACGACAATCTTCGCGTCATATAAGGTGTTCGGCGGGTGTAGCTGTTGGCGGCTGCGTTCTGGCCGCTGCGGCCCGTCGTTTTACCTTTGTTTAGGAGATGACACGTGTCGCACATCGTATCGGTGCAGACTCAAGTACGTGACCCGGTTTCGATTCGGGCCGCCTGCAATCGGCTGAAGCTGGCGGAGCCTTATCACGGTGAAGCCAAGCTTTTTTCTGGAACGAAGACCGGCTGGATCGTTCAGTTGGTGAAGTGGCGTTACCCAGTGGTTTGCGATTGCAGCACCGGGAACGTCGAGTTCGATAATTTCGAGGGTCAGTGGGGCGATCGGGCAAAGCTCGATCAGTTCTTGCAAGCCTATGCGGTCGAGGCTGCCACGCTTGAGGCTCGTAGGAATGGTCACTCGGTGACTGAACAGCCACTTGAAGATGGTTCGATTAAGTTGACCGTGAACGTTGGGGGTGTCTCTTGAAAACGATCATCATCGTTGTCGCGCCTGATGGCCAAAGCAAAGTTGAAACCAACGGATTCGTTGGGAACGACTGTCAGGAAGCGAGCCGTGCTATCGAAAAGGCACTTGGCTCGCGAACGCGTGAGCAGCTCAAAGCGGAGTTTCATCAGACTTCCGCCACTCACCAGCAGAACACGACTCAGCAGTAGCATTTGCTGCATTCTGCTGGACGTTTCTATGCGCCGGATCAAAAGGAGAAAATTATGTCGCTTTCACAGCGTCTATCGGAGTACGTTCGTGCGTGCTTCACGGGAATTTGGATTGAGTCGCACGAACACCACGATGCGATTCTGGAAATGACACAACTGTGTCAGCAAGAAGGCTGGCGAATCGCTAGCTGGAACATCGCTACAGGGCTTCACTGTGGTGGCGAGGCGATCGACACAGAGGCAAATGCCCCGCTGGCAGCGATCCGTGCTGCGAGTGCGATTGCAGAGCCTGATGGAACGACCATTTTGGTTTTGGAAAACTTCCATCGTTTCATGCAGTCGCCAGAAATCGTTCAATCGATCGCGCAGCAGGTACTGGCGGGAAAGCAGACGCGAACGATCCTGGCCGTGCTTGCTCCTGTCGTTCAACTACCTGTTGAACTGGAAAAGCTATTTGTGATCGTCGAACACGAACTACCTGATCGAGAACAACTAACTAAAATTGCGCAGGCGATTGCAACCGAAGACGACGAGTTACCTGATGGCGATGCGCTGGAGCGTGTGCTGGATGCAGCGTCGGGACTCACTCGGTTCGAGGCCGAGAATGCGTTTGCATTGTCCCTCGTTCGCGAGGGTCGGCTATCGGCGGAAACGCTCTGGTCGCAAAAGTCGCAAATGTTAACCAAAAGCGGTTTGCTTCAGCTTTATCGAGGTGACGACGACTTCAGTAAACTCGGCGGATTGTCCGCCTTGAAAAGCTTCACGAAGCGAGCGTTGTTACAACCTAGTCGGACGAACCCGCTGAAACGTCCGCGTGGCGTCATGTTGCTTTCGCCTCCTGGCTGCGGCAAGTCACATTTCTGCAAGGCACTTGGCAAGGAAACCGGCCGCCCGGTTTTGCAACTTGATGTCGGCAGTCTGATGGGGTCGCTGGTTGGACAATCCGAAGAGCGGACGCGGACGGCATTGCGAATCGTAGATACCATGCAGCCGTGCCTGGTCATGCTGGATGAGGTCGACAAGGCTTTCAGTGGCGTAGGCGGTTCCGGGGCAAATGACAGCGGCGTGTCGGCTCGAATGTTCGGCACTTTCCTTCAGTGGCTCAACGATCACGAATCGGATGTGTTCGTTGTTTGCACCTGCAATGACGCCGCGAAGTTGCCTCCGGAGTTTAGCCGCAGCGAACGATTCGATGGCGTTTTCTTCGTGGACTTGCCTGATCGTAAAGAGAAGGACGTCATTTGGTCGATGTACTTGGCCGTGTTCGAGCTGGAAGCGGACCAAAAGAAGCCGTCGGATGAAAACTGGACTGGCGCGGAGATTAGAGCATGCTGCCGGTTGGCAGCTCTGCTCGATGTTCCAATTGTTCAGGCATCGCTGAATGTCGTCCCTGTCGCACTAACTTCGGCGGAATCTGTCGACGGACTGCGAAAGTGGGCGTCGGGCCGATGCCTGGATGCCAACAAGCCTGGGATCTACCAGCATGCGACCAAGCGTCGATCGAGTCGTCGTCGTGTCGCTCGCACTGATCCTTCCGCGAATTAGCTGGGTGGTCATGCTAACGATTGACGAAGCGGCAACCATCCGAGCCGCACTGCGTTACTGGATCGACGAAATGGCTCAACATAAGCACGCAGCACAGCACTACTTTGATTCTGTCGGGACGCAACAATTGACGTCCGCAGAAACCAAGGAACTGCTGAAATGCTTCCGTGAGAACGAATTGCGTTTCGTTTGCCTTGGCTCAAGCCAAATGCTGATGCGGGCGGAAACCGAGGAAATTTCGAGTCGTGATCGTATCGCGACAGTGATTCTGCCCTCGATTTAGCCGGGCACTACAGATCCGTCATCAGTTCACTGAGGCTGATTTCAAACGCCAAGGCGATGGCTTCGAGGTTTCGCAACGCGATATTTCGCTCGCCGCGTTCCACGCTGCCCATATAGCTGCGATCAAGCCCACTGGCTTGGGCGAGTTCTTCCTGGGACCAGCCGCAATCCTTGCGGAGCTCGCGCACTCGATCGCCGAATCGTTGAAGGATGTCTGCTTCAGGCATGATGCGGATAGTCCGCATTTGAGTCATAATCCGTCTACGGACTATGCGCACCATTTCCAAAACACAAACTTAGAAGGTTTTTCACTGTGAACGATGTTTTGAAGCACAATTTGATAGCCATTGGGGGCAGCTTTCTCATTAGCTGCATTTTGCTTGGGCTGCTTTACTCGCCAAGCAGCGTGGGTGACTTTATTGCTTGCGCTCTTTTCATGTCCATCTTTCTATTTGTCGCGTACGTTTACGGCCGCAGCTATCTGATCGATGCAAAAGCATCGGAACGATTCCCCGCTCAGGAAAAGCTATGTTTGTCCGTTTGCTTTCTCGCATGCTGCTTCATTGGTCAAGGCATAAGGCAAAATCGTGGTTTGCCGAGTCAGTTTTCGGCTTACATCTTCCTCGCGGTTGCAGGACTCATTGCTTGGGGAAGTTACCGACTTGCAAGACGTGCCATCATTCAACAGTTTGTCGCTACTCAGAAGCTGGGGAGTGTTTCGGACAAAGAGAGAATAGAAGTCAGCACACGTCCCAGCAATTCTGCTGAAACAAACAATAGTGACGCGTAGCTTCCACACAACTCAAATCCCAATCAACAAGCCTTCTATTCGGAAGGCTTTTTTCGTTTCAACCAAACAAGGAGATTCAATGTCGACTTCAGTGGAAGATCCGCCATCAATGGCGACCGCACCATGCGATAGACTTCGTACAACGATGGCAGCCATGCGACTGTCATTCGCTTGGTTCGGAACTCGCAAAACACTGACTTCTGAACAAAAGGCTCAAGCAGCGGACACGTTTCACGCAGAAGGTAAGTTTTTATCAGCGTCCAAAAGACTATTGGATGTCGGTGATGCGAGCTTTCGGGCTGTAACTGCTGTTCGGACCCAAGCCAACGCGTACTTCAAAGGAGCCTCGCTGCCGTATCCGGAACCTGGCATTCGGTTGGTACCCCAAGGATCGCTCGATCAGATCAACATTCGCATGCAATCCTTTTGCGAGGAGCTTGACGACTCCGTTCGATCCCTCGATGACAGATACGATGCGCTGAAGTTTGAGGCACGCGACCGGCTTGGCGATCTTTACAACGAGACTGACTATCCGGAGTCGCTGCGGGGACTGTTTGAAATCAGCTGGGAATTCCCATCGGTGGAACCGCCTGACTATCTGCGACGGCTTAATCCCGAGCTATATCGCCAAGAATGCGAGCGAGTGAAGTCACGATTCGGTGAAGCCGTGCAGTTGGCGGAGATCGCTTTTACCGAGGAGCTGAACAAGATGGTCGAACACCTTGGTGAGCGACTGTCTGGTAATGACGACGGCACGCCCAAAGTCTTTCGCGACTCAGCGATCGACAACCTCACTGATTTCTTTGAGCGTTTCAAACGACTGAACATTGGATCGTGCGAGGAACTGGACGATATCGTCGCACGTGCAGAAAGTGTCCTTGTTGACGTTCAGCCACAGCGACTTCGCGACAGCGGATCGCTTCGGTCAAACATTGCCTCGCGTCTGTCCGCCGTTCAGTCTTCGCTGGATGGTCTGATGGTCAGCAGGCCACGACGCAACATTCTGCGAAAGTGAGCAGCACTTAGTCATGGAGCTGCTAATTTCCCCCGATGGCACTACTCGGTGTATCTACGCCGAAACGATCAATCTGCACTCCCTCGGTGCAGTTGAAATCAAACGCGGTTCGCACGTTGAGCCGAATAGGGATGGCCACTGGACGGCCGATCTTTCACCAGTCGATGGTCCTCTGCTCGGACCATTCGACACACGAACAGAAGCACTAGCAGCGGAGGTTGCCTGGCTTCAGGAATTTTGGCTTCAGCCGCGCGGCGACTGAGCTTAGACGACGCAAATTTTTACAGAGCCCGCATGGGTTGGCAGTACGCCAGCCTCTGCGGGCTTTTTTCGTTTCCACTTCCAACTTTCGGAGAACCCCATGCTTCAAGCAGACCTCTATCGTGACATCTCGCGAGTTACCGGTGAGACGATCGCCACCATTAAGCGCGTTGGCTTCTTGATCGCCGATCCATCCGAGCCGATCAGCGACCCAGAAGCCGAAGAATTCGGTGCTCACGTACTGGACTGGGACGAGCTGGACTTTGACCAGGATCAAACCGATGCGGAATACCCGATCGACTTCTCACTCGCCTAAGTCAGTCCCGACTTCAGCGAACGAAATCAAGCACCAGCGATGCGTCAACCGCGTCGCTGGTGTTCTCTACTCACGCCGTGGCTGCCGCGCGATCCGTTTGAAAGCGATTCGCCGAATAGCAGCGGTAAATAGGAACCAACCCTCGAAAGAAACCGAAACATGAAGATCTTGTTCATCAACAACGACGGTAGCGGATTCGCCGATCACATCGAGATCGAAGACAACACCAGCGTTCAAACACTATTCAACCAGCGAATCGGAAAAGGCAAGGAATCGAACTATTTGATTCGCGTGAATCGCCAGCCCGTCGCCAGCAATCAGGTTCTGATCGAAGGCGATCGCATCAGTATCACGCCGGTAAAGATCGAAGGCGCTCAGTCGTGAGTAGTGACACGCAAGCGGCACGTCGGATCGTCAGGCGATCATGGCGGATGGCGAATCTGGTCAAAGAAGTCGTGGACCTAAGCCAAGCTCAACCGACGAAGTCGATTCAAGTGCCCAGCACAGACAGAATTGAACACTTCCATCGGATGATCATGTCTGCTCAGACTCGCGAGCTTGACGGTGCGGCAACCATTTTGCGCGAACGCCTAGTGAATGCTCTTGTCGATATGCAACGTGAGGTTGACGAAGCGATCTACCTCGCATCCTCATCGGTGGAATCATCGAATGAAGTTTCGGCCGCCGACATCATGGCTGATTTGGGGATGCTCGAAACAGAGTTCGCCGGATGTGAGTTCGGCTTTAAGAAGCAAACCATCACCGTGACAACCGAGTCGATCGAGTTGGAATCTGTCTACTTGGGTGCATTCGAGATCGAACTAGAACTGAAGTGCATCGGCCAGTCGAATCCCTACCGCGTGATCGCTACCGATCCAAATCCAGCGACTGATTGCGATTCGACCACGCATCCCCATGTTCAGTCGGAGACTCTGTGCGAGGGCGAGGGAAGTGTGCCGATCAAACGCGCCCTCGCTGAGGGTCGGCTACACGACTTCTTCACGATCGTCAATCAAATCCTGCGCACCTACAACTCGCTGAGCGCCTATACGACGCTTCGCGAATGGTCCGGCACAGAGTGCCGAGACTGCGGTTGCAGGGTAGACGACGATGAGGTGACCTCATGCACTCGATGTGAAGGACAACTTTGCGACGAATGCAGCTGCTCTTGCGAAGGTTGCTGCGACCGCCACTGTGACAATTGCATAACGACTTGCGAAGGATGCGAGTGCTCATTTTGCAGAAGCTGCTCTAAAAGCTGCGACCGATGTGACAAACCATTTTGTGAAGACTGCCTTACGGAGAACAAATGCGATGATTGCACTGAGGAAGAAAAGGAAAAAGAAGAGACGTTACCGCAGGCGGCAAACGCCACGTCAGACGCTTCGGTTCAGTCCGTACGCGTGGGCGAAATTGCTGTTTCTACGTGACTTGGGCGATACCGAAGTCGGGATGTTTGGGATCAGCAACGAACATGACCTGCTACTGATCGAAAACGTCGTGATGGTCGAGCAAGTCTGCACACCGACGACGGTCGCATTCGACGATGTCGTGGTCGCAGACTACTTCGACGAACAGGTCGACCTCGGACGAACGCCCGAGACTTGTGGGCGAATCTGGCTGCACACTCACCCTGGAACGTGCCCGCACCCGAGCGGCACGGATGAAGAAACGTTTGAGCGTGCTTTTGGCACACCAGACTGGGCCGTCATGTTCATTGTCGCTCAAGGCGGAGCAACCTACGCTCGCATGCGCATGAACGTCGGGCCTGGCTGCAACAAACAACTTGCTGTCGAAGTCGACTACGACACCGATTTTCCAGAGTGCGATCACGAACTCTGGCAGGCGGAGTACGAGGCAGCGGTCACAATCCAAGATCCGTTTGCGATTAACGAGCGAACAGTTGTTGACGATCCATTCGGATGGCGCGATGACACTCGATGGTGGGAAAGTGAATGGGTGGCATCCTGAATTCCAACCAAGATCGTTTCGACCGTCAAGCAAGCCTCGTGCCGCGGGATCGACTTTGCGACACCAGTGTCACCGTGATTGGTGTCGGTGCCATCGGCCGCCAAGTCGCATTGCAGCTCGCCTCAATCGGCGTAACGAAGTTGCAATTGATCGACTTTGACACTGTCGAATCAACCAACATCACAACGCAGGGCTATCGACGCGACGAGGTTGGTCACGCCAAGGTGAATGCAGCAGCGAGCGAAGTTCGACGAATTGATCCGACCATAACGGTCGAATGTATCAACGATCGATTCCGCTCAAAGCACGAGGTTGGCCAAGTGCTTTTCTGTTGCGTGGACAAGATCGCCACGCGATCAACTGTGTGGCGGTGCCTTCAGCAGCGAATCGACTTGCTAATTGACGCACGGATGAACGGCGAAACTTTGCGGCTAGTAACTGCAGAGCCAAGCCGCTCGCACAGCAGCTACGAGTCAACACTGTTTCGCCAGCGTGAAGCCCACGCCGGAGCATGCACCGCAAAGTCAACCATTTGCGCGGCATCAATCGCAGCAGGATTGGCCGTCCATCAATTCACACGCTGGTTACGTGACATGCCGCTCGACCAAGACACAATCGTCAACTTACTCGCTGGTGAAATCACCGTTTCACCAACGATCACAACCCCAGAGGAAATCAATCATCCAACCCTTCAGTGACGCAGTCGGATATCTCATCTGGCTCGGAATCATCTGCTTCGCAGTCACGCTCATAGGCGGAGGAGGCTGGGCGCCCATCATGGGTTTCGTTGCCGCAGCTCCGATCGTCCTTATCGTTGCCGGTCTACTAGACGGACTCGGCTAATTCAGACATTACATCTTCACCCAACAGGATCACCATGCAGGAAGTTACATTCTTCGGTTGGTTAATCGCGGCCACCATCCACATCTATCGGAAACAAACCGGCACCAGCAGACCGGCTCCGAATACGAAAAAGCAAACCAAGTGCGGTGGGTGCCGACGCTAAACACAAAACGCACGCGGCGCGTCACCTTCGGGTGACGCGTTGGCTGCATTTTTAGCTATCAGTGCAACTTCTTGGGTATGACCATCCATTCCAATCGGTTCGCGATTGTGCTCGCCCAAGCACAGCTGCCGTACTTCCCTCGCTGAGCCGATTGTCGCCGTGGTGGTCACAAGATTGATACCGAAAGTTTCGTAGCTGGTACCGGCGGTATCGATGGAATTCATTGCGGGCGATGTGGTCATCACGTTTTGTGTTGGCACTGAATTTGCATTTGTTGATGAGTGGATGAAGCGCCCTTTCGCACGTTGTGATCGAGCCTCTACTGCTACGGCACTTCGCCGAGCTTGGCATCATCGGATCAACA
>CAYUGI010000171.1:0-14501 GCA_964444105.1 uncultured Pirellulaceae bacterium | reverse complement strand
CACTACGGTCCTTGTACCAGACAAGATGCCCAATCAGAAAACCGGCAAGGACGAAGAGAAAAATCGAAACAATAGGTAGACCAAAAAAGATACTCATCCGTCATTCCCGATGGGGAGAGCATGCCTAAAACAGCACGCTGGGCGCGATTCAAACCGGTTTGGTCGATCGTCCGCTCACGAACGATCGAGTCCCGAATTAACGGGTACAGCTGGCCTATAGCAAGAATCGCAATCCAATGTCGACGGGAGTTTTTGCGAACGGTTTTTCAAAAGGACTGCGAAACGAGATGCCGTCCCCATGCTAGCGACAGCCCATACAAACGCTCGATATCCCGGAAAATGTCGGCTAGTGGACTCAATACCCAGCGCCAACGTAAAACATGCTCCAGACAAACACATCATGCACGTTGCCAATCGCCATGCCAAAAAAACTGAAATCACTCGTCGGCAAAATCCACCAAGGCGACTGCATTGAAGGCATGAAAACGGTGCCTGACGATTCGGTGCAACTTGTTTTCGCCGATCCTCCGTTCAATATTGGCTATGACTACGACGAGTACGATGATCGACTAGATGCCGAAAAATACGTCGAGTGGTCGCGGGAATGGATGACACAAGTTCATCGCATGCTAAGCCCAACGGGAACGTTCTGGTTGGCGATTGGCGACGAGTACGCTGCGGAGCTTAAGGTCGAAGCCCAGAAGATCGGTTTTCATACTCGCAACTGGGTCGTCTGGTATTACACGTTCGGCGTGAACTGCAAAAACAAATTCACGAGGTCACACGCCCACCTGTTTTACTTCGTCAAAGACAAAGACAACTTCACGTTCAACCGCGACGCGATCGCAGTCCCTTCGGCACGCCAACTCGTGTACGGCGATAAACGCGCCAACCCCAAAGGCCGCTTACCTGACGACACGTGGATTTTGCGACCACAAGATTGCGTCGATGGTTTCACAGCAGACGAAGACCTGTGGTACTTCCCACGCGTCGCGGGGACTTTCAAGGAGCGTGCTGGTTTTCACGGTTGCCAGATGCCAGAACAACTGATGGGTCGGATCGTTCGCGCTTGCTCGGATCCGAATGACGTCGTGGTGGATCCGTTCTCGGGAAGTTCGACGACGATCACCGTAGCAAAAAAGCTCGGGCGGGACTTCTTCAGCTTCGAGCTTTCCAAAGAGTACGCCAAGCTAGGACGAAAGCGTCTGGAAGCAGCTTGCGTGGGCGATCCCTTAGATGGCTCGGCAGAACCGACGGTTAGTGCACCCGCGACCAGTGCCGGAAAGAAATTGGGTGAGAAAAAACCTAAGAAACAAAGGACACCCGGGAAGAAAAATCTTAATCCCACGAACCTGCTTTTCGATTTGGAAGAAGCACAGGTCGAATCGCAATCGATCGTCGATGCTTTCGCGAAATCAAATCGCGGTTTCTCCGTGGATCGATTGATCGCAGATCCGGTGTTGAACGAAGACTTCCAAGCTCAATGCGATCGACGCGATGTGCCAGGCACCGGCGCGGAGCGAAATCGCTTTTTATTCCGTTTACGCAAATCCGGAAAGCTGAAGCGAGCTGGCATCGAAACATCGAAACGCACCAGCATCTCTTGGGATCAGATGGAGCCGTTCTTGTTTGCATCTGAGATCGCGTGGCGGCAAGTCAGTGATCTGTATGCCAACATGAGCCTGGATGAGCTGCTGAGCGACCCACGATTGGCCGAAAAATTCGACCAGTTGGCAATGGCCTATTCACCGGGATTTACTTCGCTCGATTACCGCTGGGCAGCTTTAAAATTGAGAAAAGAAGGAAGCAAAGGGCGAACCCGTGCCGAAGCAGCGACGCCTAAGCAGTTGGGCATTCGCAAATTCAAAAAAGCCGATGTGCAGCGACTGAGCAAAATCGATTTCACTGCGCTCGATCAAACGCCTGCTGTTTATGCGCTCCGTGATTCCACTGACAACTACGTCTACGCCGGCGAAACAAATGACCTGAAGAGTCGTGTGGAAGCACAATTTGGTGAATCAACTCGGGAAGGCTGGCCAGCTTCGGGTGTTGATTTGGATGCCCTTGAACTGGCAATCGTGCGTGTCGATTCGATCTCCGATGCCCGGCTGGCAAGACAAAGTCGATTATTGAAGTGGTATCGCCCTCAGTGGAACTTCAACGAAAGACTGGCGGTCTAACGGACGCAACTCGGTCGTACTTTCTGCAAAGATGAAATTTAAGCCAACCAGCCCCAGTTTTTCGGAATCGTCTGATCCGAAGAAAAGCTCAAGCCCAAGTGACTCGCCAGATGGTCAGTCAGTCGAGGGTGCGTCGCTAGACGATGCCCTGAGAATCGATCGCTTTCGACTGCGCCGTCTGAAGAAAAAACTCTCTGCTGAAGAGTTCCAATCCAAGCTTGCCCAGTCGGTCGCTCAGCACGAAAAACGCAAAGCCGCTAATCCACGACTGGAGTACCCAGACGAACTGCCCATCAGTGCGCATCGCGGGGATATCGTTCAGCTGATTCGTGATCGGCAAGTCATTGTGGTCTGCGGCGAGACCGGCAGTGGTAAAAGTACGCAGCTGCCCAAGTTCTGCCTGGAAGCCGGCCTGGGACGCCAGGCCATGATCGGCCACACGCAACCGCGAAGACTAGCCGCACGCAGCATCGCCACGCGACTGTCCGAAGAACTGGACACTCAACTGGGAAAGCTAGTCGGCTATCAAGTTCGTTTCGGTGATCAAACCACGCCTGAGACGCTGATCAAACTGATGACCGACGGCATCCTACTTGCCGAAACCCAGTCCGACCGATTCCTGGACGCTTACGACGCGATTATCATTGACGAGGCTCACGAGCGATCACTCAACATCGATTTCTTGATGGGCTTCCTGCGGCAACTACAGGGAAAACGGCCGGACTTAAAAATCATCATCACATCGGCGACCATCGATGCCGAGCGTTTTGCGGAGCACTTTGCCGACGAAGAAGGTCCTGCACCAATCGTCAACGTCGAAGGCCGCGGTTTTCCCGTCGAAACACGCTACCTGCCGTGGGAAGAAGTTGCCAGCGAAGTCACAGCGGCATACGACCTGTCGCGGCACGTTATCGCTGGTATTGATTCACTCTCGGGATCTTCCGGAGGCGGCGCATCGGCTGGCGGTGCTGGCGACACATTGGTCTTCTTACCTACCGAACGCGACATTCGATTTGTATCCCACCGAGTATCGGGCCACTTCACTCGCAAAGGCATGGATGGCCGCGTCGATCTATTGCCTCTTTATGCAAGACTGCCACAGAAAGAGCAACAAAAGATCTTCCAGCCGTCAGGCAGTAAGCGTCGGATCATCTTCGCCACCAACGTCGCCGAGAGTTCACTGACCGTACCGGGCATTCACTGCGTGGTTGATGCCGGAACCGCGCGCATCAGCCGTTACAGTCCGCGTAGTAAAGTGCAACGACTACCGATCGAACCGGTCAGCCGAGCCAGCGCCGACCAAAGGGCAGGGCGGTGCGGACGCGTCGGCCCGGGCATTTGCGTACGGCTGTTTTCGCAAGACGACTACGAGTCACGCGACGACTTCACGACACCGGAGATTCGCAGAACCAACCTCGCGTCGGTCATACTGAAAACCAAAACCCTTCGTGTCGGTCGCTTGGAAGAGTTTCCGCTTTTGGATCCGCCGCGTCCTGAGTCCATTCGCGAAGGCGTCCGCACTCTCGTTGAACTCGGTGCGATGGACGATCGCCAAGAGCTTACGGACATCGGTTGGAAACTGGGTTACATGCCTGTCGATCCGCGCGTCGGACGAATCATTTTGGCGGCAGACGAATATGGAGTGCTGCCAGAGATACTGCCAATCGCAGCAGCGCTGGAAATCCCCGATCCTCGCGATCGTCCGCCAGAGAAGCAACAAGCCGCGGATGAAGCCCACTCACAATTCGCCGACCCGCGCAGCGACTTTCTATCCTGGCTACGACTTTGGCGATACTACGAAGAATCTCGCGAAGAACACAGTCGCAACAAACTGACGCGCGTGCTGCGAAAACAGTTTCTTTCACCCAATCGGATGCGCGAATGGTCTGACATTTATCGTCAGCTGAAGGACACCGCCGCCACTTCGCTAAGCGATAGAAAGCCCCGTGACAAAAAGCGAGACGACAAAAAACGCGGAGACAAAACGCATGGCGACCACAAATCCAAACGTCGCAAGATCGGAGCGATCAGGTTCAACGAAGACGACTCCAAACTGGTCGACGATGCCAAATACGATGCGATCCATCAGTCGCTAATGACCGGACTACTGTCCAGCATCGCTACGATCGGTGACAAAAATGAATACTTGGGCGCAGGCGGTTTGAAGTTACACCTGTGGCCCGGCAGCGGTGTTTTCGACTCGAAACCCAAATGGATCGTCGCCGCTGAATTGGTCGAAACAACTCGGCAATACGCGCGGACGGTCGCGCGTATTCAGCCGCAGTGGATCGAAAAGATCGCCGCGCACTTGCTGAAACGATCCTACAGCGAACCACATTGGGGCGGAAAAGCCGGCGGTGCGTTCTGCTACGAACGCGTCACGTTATACGGTCTACCCATCGTCGCCCGTCGTCGCGTTCCGCTGCCGCCTTTGGACCCTGGAACCTCGCGTGATTTGCTGATCGAACATGGCTTGGTGGCATCACTACTGAAGACGAACGCCAAGTTTGTCCGGCACAACGAGCGTCTGCTGGAACAGATCACCGCGCTGGCAGCAAAAACTCGTCGCCGCGACTTGGTCATCGACTCCTACGTGATCGAGCGATTTTACCAAGCTCGTTTGCCCGAAGACATTTCTGACCGAGGGCGACTGGAAAGCTATGCGAAGAAGATCGACGAACCCAGCTGGATCAAGAACCTCACCAGCGTTGCGGACGTCTCCGCGTGGCTCCAGTCCCCACCGTCGGACATCGCCGACGAAAATTCGCTGTACATGAACCCCGGCGATCTGGTCGATGTAAAGGCAGACGAAATTTCACGCGAGGACTTTCCCGATGAACTTGCTGTCGGCGGCTCGCGTTTGCCTTTGGAGTATCACTTCGAGCCAGGGTCAGAAAGAGATGGCGTTAGCCTGAAGATTCACCAAGCAGCGCTATCACAAATCAGCGACGACCGACTTGGCTGGCTCGTCCCCGGACTGCTGCACAAAAAGTTAGTCTCGATGATTAAGTCGCTGCCCAAACGGATTCGCCGTAATTTGATCCCCGCTGCCGACGTCGCTCAATCAATCGTCGACGAACTACAAGAATCACATGGCGCAGACCTTCACACGGTGCCGTTCATGCCTGCGGTTTGCCAGGCAATGTCTCGCCGGGCCGACATGACCATCACCGAACATGACTTTCAAGCCGAGAAACTAGACGATCATTTGCAATTCTTGATCCAAGTGGTCGATGACGCGGGCGAGACGATCGCAGCGGGTCGCAGTGCTGCCCCACTTCAGCAACAAGTTGGATCTTCGGACGCAATCGTTTCAGAAGAGTCCAACCCAGTCGATGATGAATCGTGGTCGCGCGAATCGATGACCACCTTTGACATCGACGCGTTGCCAAAAGAGATTCTTCGCGAGCGTGGCGGCGTGCGAGTCGCCCAGTACCCCGGGCTCGTCGATTCAGGAGACGCCGTTGCCACGCGACTTTTCTCTGATCAAGTTTCAGCGGAAACGTCAACGCGCCTCGGTTTGATGCGGCTCTATGCGATTGCCGATCGCAAAGAATTGCGAAGCCAAGTCCGCCATTTGCCATCGTGGGAGCAGGCCAAAATCAAACTGACAGGCGTGGTTTCATCCAGCGAGATGGAATCGAGTTTGATCGATCTACTGGCTCGAATTGCCTTCGTCGAAAACCAACCGCTCGTTCGTACGCCAGAGGAATTTGAAGCACGTCGCACGAATCGCATTGAACGCATCGCCAAAGCCACACACGAAGTCGCGACCTGGTTGACGGCACTCGCCGATGCCTACTTTGAAGTGCGTCGTCAGTTGGAATCGGCAAACAAGAACAAAAACGGCATTGCGATCGGGGACATCCGAACCCAAATCAAGTGGCTGATGCCGCCCGACTTTCTTTCCTTCACCCCCTGGCAGTGGCTCAAACATTACCCGCGGTACCTGAAAGCCATCGCATACCGGCTGGACAAGCTCCGTAGCGGATCGGCAGCACGCGATGATGAGTCCAATCGTCTGATCGCCGACCTGAATCATCAGTGGCTAGTGTCGATGCCCGAGCAAGATCAAAACGCCACCACCCAGGCGGCAAGTGAATTTCGCTGGATGGTCGAAGAGCTCCGCGTGAGTCTCTTCGCCCAACCCTTGGGTACATCTGTCAAAGTATCCGCCAAACGCTGCGAAAAATTGCTTTCGTAGTCTCGCCACTGCCAAACGAAATCGTCGCAGGACGACTTGGACACTGATGAAACTTCCCGTCGAAGATTGTCTTGACGAAATCGTTTCGGCGACCTTAGCTGACATCGCTGTCGTGTTGAAAGCGCCTCCAGGGGCAGGCAAGACGACAGGTGTTCCGCCAGCATTGCTGGACGCGGGCGTTGGCAAATCGGGTCAAATCATTCTGGTGCAACCGCGTCGACTGGCTGCACGAACCGCCGCCAGTCGAATCGCCAAACTCGTTGGTGCCAAACTTGGTGACGACGTTGGCTATCACGTTCGTTTTGATCGCAAAGCCACGGGCGCAACCAAAGTCGTTGCGATGACGACCGGAATTTTGCTCCGACGGCTCAACTCCGATCCGCTGCTCGATGACGTCGCCTGTGTCGTGTTGGACGAATTTCATGAACGCACGCTCGAGATGGACCTTGCTTTGGGCATGATCCATCGCATTCGTCAGACTTTGCGTCCAGAGCTGAAATTGATTGTGATGTCGGCGACGCTTGATCCCGAACCGATTGTCGACTTTTTGGGTGGCGCCCGCGCCTTCACCAGTGAAGGCCGAGCGTTCCCGGTCGATATTCAACACACAGCAAGTCTCTCGCGAGACTGGATCGAAAACCAAGTCGCTGATGCCTTGCCCGCCGTTTTGAGGGCGACCGCGGGTCATGTCTTGGTGTTTCTGCCTGGCGTCGGCGAAATACGCAGAACAGAGAATTTGATTGCCCAGCGAGGTTTAGATCGGAATTCCATCGTCATGCCTCTCTACGGTGATCTATCACCCAAAGCTCAAGACGCAGTGTTGGCAGAGAGCACGACTCGCAAAATCATCCTGGCCACTAATGTCGCTGAGACTTCGATCACGATTCCCGGCGTGACCGGCGTGATCGATAGCGGACAAGCTCGCGTCATGCGTTTCGACCCAGCAGTAGGGATGTCGGCACTGCGAATCGAGCCGATCTCCCAAGCATCCGCCGAGCAACGAGCTGGTCGCGCGGGACGTACCGAGCCGGGGTACTGCCTAAGACTGTGGCCCGCGAACACGCACCGTGCCAGGCGCGAAGTCGATACGCCGGAAATCCTTCGCAATGACTTTTCGTCGGCCATGATGACCTTGGCGGCGTGGGGTGAGCGCGATCCTTCGATCTTTCCATGGTTAACGCCGCCACAGCAAGCATCCATCGATACGGCTGGTCAGCTGCTGCGTGAAATCGGAGCCATCGATCACGTTGGTGCGCTGACGCCCGTGGGCCAAGAGATGCAGAAACTCCCACTCCAACCGCGTTTGGCTCGGTTCATGGTCGCCGGAGCGCAAGCGGGCATCGCGAAAGACGCAGCGGTTGCCGCAGCGCTGTTGACTGAGCGCGATCCGTTTCAAGGAACGAGCGGCCATCGAAGCAATTCGCCAACGGTTCACGCGAAAAGCGATGTCGTCGATCGAGTTGAAAAGATGCATGCCTTTTCCTTGGCGGGGGCTCGTTCCAATGCAGGCGACATCCAGATTGGCCCCATTCAGACTGGCTCTGCAAAACAAATCCAGCGCGTCGCCAAACAGTTGGAACGAACGGTCGAGAAGATTGAGTCACGCCCTGCCGACCCATCGGTCTCCACCGAAGAGCGACTGATGCGTTGTCTGTTGGAAGCCTATCCCGATCGGTTGGCGCGTCGCAGAGATGCGATAAGCGATACCACGCGCGATAACAACAATAACCGAGGCGTCATGGTAGGTGGTCGTGGCGTCAAGCTGGACCGGCGTTCTTTGGTCAAACAGAGTGAACTGTTTTTGTGTATCGATGTTGATGCGAAAGGGACCGAGGCGCTGGTTCGCATGGCATCGGCGGTCCAAGCAGATTGGCTACCGGAACGTTTGATTCGCGAAATCAGCGAGCCCTTTTACAACGAACCGACGGAAAAGGTTGTCGCTCGTCGCCGTCGGTACTTTGTTGACCTGTTGTTGTCCGAGTCGCCCATCGAATGCAAGCCGAGCGAAACGGTCGCGAAATTGCTGT
The DNA here is from genome assembly GCA_964444105.1 of uncultured Pirellulaceae bacterium. Taxonomy (GTDB): domain Bacteria; phylum Planctomycetota; class Planctomycetia; order Pirellulales; family Pirellulaceae; genus K23-9. The sequence continues at coordinate 6,090 of CAYUGI010000171.1, read as the reverse complement.
TCCAGGCAACCCGCGACCAAGTGGATCGGTTGTTTCCCGCCAAAGACAAAACGATCGCTGCATTCATCGCCCGCGTTCGTTTCGTCTGTGAACATGTCAAAGATTCCCAGTTGCCAACGCTTAGCGATAAAGGGATCCAAGAGGTGCTGCTGGAATTGTGCCAATCGCGCACTTCGGTGGAACAGTTAAGACGCGCCCCGTGGTGGGAATTTTTGCGAGGTCGATACGATTACGAACAACTCAAGCAAATTGATCAACTAGCGCCCGAATCGCTGACCCTTCCCAGCGGCAACCACGCAAAGATCCAGTACGCCGACGGCAAATCACCGGTGCTCGCCGCACGCATACAGGAATTATTTGGCTGGGCAGAGACACCCCGCATCGCTGGCGGGAGAGTTCCCGTACAACTACATTTGCTGGGTCCCAACCGTCGGCCACAACAAATTACTGATGACTTGGCAAACTTTTGGAATGAGACGTACACGCAAGTTCGCAAAGACTTGCGACGTCGCTATCCCAAACACCATTGGCCCGAAGACCCTAAGACTGCCAAGGCGACCCACAACGGGCTGAAGCCACGAAATTGAATGTCAGACTCATTGATCGAACTTCGCGAGCTAACGCGGTTGATTCCTGGAACGCAGCAAGCGTTGCTGGATCAGCTCAGTTTGACGATTCAGACTGGTGATCGAATGGGTCTTGCCGGAGCTAGCGGCAGCGGCAAAACAACTTTGATGCGGGCTGTCGCAGCATTGGACCCGATTGCAGCCGGCAACTTGCTGTTTGAAGGCCAAGTTGTCAGTGATTTTCCAGTCTATCGTCGGCGTGTGGTCTATCTGCATCAGCGACCGGCAATGATGCCAGGCACGGTGCGAGAAAACTTGCAGTTACCGTTTTCGATGACTGCTTCGCAATCGGCTTACGATGAAAAGCGCGTCACCGATCGGTTGCAATTACTCGACAAACCTGCATCAATTTTGGATCAGAATGTGTCAACGCTCAGCGGCGGTGAACAACAAATCATCGCCTTGCTGCGAGCCATTCAATTGGACCCGACGGTGTTGCTGTTGGATGAACCGACAGCTTCGTTGGATTCGGAAATGGTTCAGCAGTTTGAACAGGTGGTCAATCAGTGGTTTACAGCGAATGAAGGCCGAGCCTTTATCTGGACCAGCCATGATGAACGACAACTTTCACGGATGACCACGCAATCGGTGACAATCGCGAACGGTAAAACCATCTTCCTGCCTGACGCGACAGCCCAAGCCAGTAGCCGTGAGGAAGAACAGTGAATTTCAAGTTTGAAATATCAAATCCCTCAGTTCCTTCCTCGTCTTAGCTGTATTGATGTTCTTCCCAATCGCGCAGTTAATCGCACAATCCAGCGCACCCATCGCACTTTCGTGGTGGTCTGTCGGTGTTGCTGCCGTCCTTATCTTGGTCAACGCCTTGATCTCCTGGCGATTGCGTTTGGGATTGGAAAAGCGTGTCGCTTGGGCAGCGATCCGTATGACTTTGCAGCTTTTTCTGCTGGGTTTGGTACTGCATCAAATTTTCGCGTTAGCGAGCGCAGCGCCAGTGCTATTGCTGGCCGGATTGATGACCTTGATTGCAGGCTACTCCGCTGTAAGGCGAATCGACCACCGCTACGATCGCATATACCCATCCGCCATTTTCGCCGTGTGGGTCAGCAGTTGGCTGGTGACGGCCATTACCGTCTTGCTGATCGTGCGACCTGAGCCCTGGCACAGCCCACACGTCTTGATTCCTCTACTTGGCATGGTGTTGGGCAATTCGTTGACCGGAATCTCGCTGGGAATGGATCGGTTTCTGTCAGATCTTCAATCACGACGGACCGAAGTGGAGATGCGATTGACATTGGGGGCAACTCGATGGGAAGCGTGCCGCGAGGCCTTTGTTTCGTCCGCCCGAACCGCGATGATCCCTATCCTGAACACCATGTCAGTGGCGGGCATCGTCAGCATTCCCGGCATGATGACCGGTCAATTGCTGGCCGGTGCACCGCCGATTCAAGCGGTGAAATATCAAATCATGATCATGTTTGTCATCGCGGCTGCAATCGCGCTGGGCGTCATGCTCGCACTGGGCCAAACGTTCTTTCGCGTCACGACCACGCGACATCAAATCGATTGGGGCCAGATCAGGAAGGCATCGTAGGCTTCTTACCCGTTCCACCGATCCACCAAGTCACAAAGACGGCACCAATCCAACCGGGTAACAAGATCGCCGCGGCATCGCTGAATCGGCCAATTGCCGGGCTGGTCAAAATCACGAACCCAAGTTTGCAGAACAGGTAAGTGAATGTCACGATCGTCAACGCGCGCAAAGCTAGTTGGTCGTTTTCAATATCGCACCTAAAACTTCCACGAAACGATCGGTAGATTACCAGGCCAATCATCCCCAAGATCGCTACCAAGAATATCGGGTGCATGACAATATCCGCAGCGATCGCCCAAGCCCCGCGGCGTGCTGATTTCAACAACCACTTCACGTAACGTAGCGGGTAGCTTTTCACGATGGATTTGTTCATGGCGGCAATGGCGCGGTTGCCGGCAACGGTATCCTCTCCAGCAATTTGGACAGAAGCGGGAACAACGACGAAGTAGGTCATTTCGTCCCAGCGATTATCGATCGTCATCGTCGCGCCGAACTCTCCTGGCTCAAAGCCCGTCTCGGCTTCGTACTGGTTCTTTAACTCGACGACTTTGCGCCCCATTTTACCGGCGACCGCACCACTCTCGAGTGATTGCAGTTCATCATCGCTTAGCAACTGCACCAGGACACCCGCCAAATTCTGATGTCCAAACGGCAATACTCCGAAGTCATTCACAGCAACTAGCCGAAAGGACATCCATGCGAGCACCGGGAAGGAGCTTAGTACAGCCATCAACAATGCCGACTTGAAAACCGTCAGGACAGGTTTTTGATAGCGCCCCGACATCGATCCAAGTAGGGTGCCTGCAACGATCAGCCATGGACCCAAAAACAAATACGCTGGACGCACAAAAATGGCCGCAGTCGTCGCGGCAATCGTCAGCGTTATCGTCGCCTTTGAAGGCCCGATTCTTGCCCAGCTGAGAACACAAACGACTGCAATCACGCCCAGAGAAGCAGCCAACGCATCGCTGGAAATGGTCGAGAGATTGTCCGTCGCGGTGCAGCCGACACCCACCGTGATACCGACCACCAACGATGCGATAGTACACAATCCCCAGCTTTGTAGTTCCGTCACAAGCAGCCAGGCCGCAGTCGCATGAACAATGACCTGTGCAGCGGGAACGAATGTTATGCCAAAGGCGGCATTAATGATGGCAAGCCACAGCGGGTAACCAGGCATTCGGGGTTGACGCGCCATGCTCTCCAACGAGCCGAAGTCGTAGTGTTGATAACTAAACGAGTCACTGACAAAGTGTGGCGTCAACCGTCCTGAAACCCAGGCCAACAGCAATCCTGTAGCAACAAACAAACACCAAGTGATCCCCGGCGAGAGTCGGGCAAGTCTATCGGACAAGAAACGTCTCCAATCGAAAATCAAAACTGAAAATAGACGAACGGGCTGAATTTTTGCGGAGCATACAGCAGCAGTGCCCACAACATGATCGTCGTTGCGACAGGCGAATACCAGCGATCAAATGGCAATCGCATGGCTTGGCGAAGCCGCGTCCGCCATGCCAAATGTTCCACCACCATGACCAGAATGGCTCCGATCGCCAGCGGAGGATACCAAGCAATGCCATCGCCTAAAGTGATCATTTGTCGAATCATCGCGAGTGCCTGCGGGAGATCACCAGCACATCGAAACAGAATCCAGCCGACCAGCACGACAAACATTGTCATCGCCCAACCGACGAAACGAGGAATTCGTTTGCCAATATTGCCTGCACGTTCCGAAGCCAAGGCAAGTCCATGCCAAAGCCCCCATAGTAAGAACGTCCAAGCTGCACCGTGCCACAATCCACCCAGTGCCATTGTCAGCAGCAGGTTGCGATAGGTCTGAGCGTGACCGTGGCGATTTCCGCCCAAAGAAATGTACACATAGTCGCGGAGCCAACGCGAAAGCGTCATGTGCCAACGGTGCCAAAAATCGGCGACCGAAGTTGCCAAATAGGGATGTCGAAAATTGGCCGGAAACCGATAACCCAGTGTCTTCGCTGCACCGATTGCGATATCGCTGTACCCGGCAAAGTCGTAGTAGATCTGACCAGCGTAGGCGACAACGGCGATCCAGACGGTGATGCCGCTGTACAACTCAGGGCCAGCGAAGACCACATCCACCATTTCGCCCAAACGATCAGCAATCAGCACCTTTTTGATCGCCCCACGCAGCATTTGCTGAGCACCGCCATACATTCGCCTGCGCGACAACTTTGGAACCGAAGCCAACTGTGGCAACAGCTCTCGAGCGCGCACGATGGGCCCGGCCACCAACTGTGGAAAGAACGCGACGAACAAGGCGAAATCCAACAGGCTTCTTGTCGGAGACAACTTTCGCCGATAAACGTCGATGGTGTAGCTGAGCGTTTGAAAGGTGAAAAACGAAATACCGACCGGCAGGATGATACCCAGCGTTTCACCGCTTAGGCCCATCGATTGCAACAGCGGTCGCGCCGATGCGATGAAAAAGTCGCAGTACTTAAAATAGCCAAGCATACCCAGGTTGACCGCCAAACTAACCATCAACATTCGCCAGCGAAACGCATCGTTTTCGCTTCGATGAATTTGACGTGCTACCACGAAGTCCACCAGCGTCGACAGGATCAGGAGCCCGCAAAAACGGTAGTCCCAATAAGCGTAAAAGTAGTAGCTGGCGATCAGCAATAGCGTGTTACGTGCAACTCGACCGCGCGCTATCCAAGCAGCGATCAGAACCATCGCAAAGAAGATCGGAAATTCCAACTGCGTGAATAGCATACTTAGTTGGAACCTTCACCATCGCGCTGCGCTGCTTCCTGCACGGCTTGTTGGATGCCGCGCAGGACACCACCAGCAACAATTTTGTTTCCGATTCGATTCAAGTGCCCACTGCCGAATCGACCGTTGTGAAAACCATGTGGCCACCTACCGTTACTGGCAGAATTTAAAAGCTCATCACGAAGATCAACCACCACGATTCCGTTGAACTGAGCCGACTGTTTGAGTCGTTCAAATTCAATGGCGTCATGATCGATCGAACCGATTCTTGGTCCAACAATTGACGGTAACACTGGTGCATAGACGAGGACAATTGGCTTCTTTGTCTCACTGGCGGTCGCGCGCATCAAAGATTGCCAGTCCACCCTTCTAAGCACATCATTTTTGTTCAGCTCGGCCTTCTTTGCGGTCGGTCCAATTGAAAAACGCAGTTGACGCAGTGTACTACCTTCCCCAGTCGTCAGAAGATTCCGTGCCGCTTGTATTGCAAAAGCGGGTACGTCATTCGCAAACTCAAACTGCGTTTCCGCCGTTTCTACATCAACGGTCGCCTTTTTGCTTGTCGCTAGGTCGACTACTTCGGCAACCAAAATCACGTGAACGTCGATCGCAAGTTGCGTCTCGACTTGCAAAAGTTGCGAAAACCAGTCACTGGCGTCCTCGCCACTGCGTGCGAATGGCAAGACGACGAGTGTTTTGGAATCATCAATAGCAAACGACTTCGCAGCCATCCTCTCAGTTTGCGCATAGATTTTGTCATCGTCCGATACCGCAAAGCCTTCCACTTGCGAATCACCCCACAACGCGACTCGCCGGGATTTTTCGTCAGCATCTGGCAGGTCAACTCGGCCAGGCATTCCCAACGGACCAATGACCGTATCGGCGTAACCTTCGCTCCGCCATCGGTAGCTAGGAGCAGACGCCAGTCTATAGACTCCCCGCACCGAATCAAAACGCAGCGGCACGTAGCTACGAACAAATATTGGCGATGTGACAGCAACGATCGCTGTGCCAACTATGACGCCCAAAAACCATGTCCGAAAAAGATATTTTGCGTTGGCTGACATGGATATACGCGATCTCTAGCTCACTGAAAAACGCAGAGGATTAGTCTTCCAAAATATTGGTGCCATCTTCGGTTTCTTCGCGTGCGACGGC
>CAYUGI010000170.1:0-14570 GCA_964444105.1 uncultured Pirellulaceae bacterium | reverse complement strand
GGAGGGTAATGACTTGCGCAACATCAAAACTGGCGCTTCGCGTTTCTCCAAGTCACTTAACTTTGCGGTATTGGGCAAAATTTCACAGTGAAAATGCTTAAAGATCTCCTGCGCACCCACTGCAAAATGCAATTCGTTCACTGCATTTCGGTGTGCAACCACGCCCGAGCGTAAGCCCAGTACCGCTCTGCGGTCGCGGACGAAATATTGAGAACTGAAGCGGCGTCTTTCGCCGTCATTCCGGCAAAAAATCGCAGCTTCACCAACTCCGCCTTCACCGCATCTTGTTGGCCAAGTTTTTCAATCGCTTCATCGAGCTCCAGCAGCTTCTCGGGGCGATTTGCCGCTGGATGATTCCAAGTTTCCAGCTCGATCCGGTTTCGATCGCCACCACGCTTTTCCGCCATCGCCGCCCGAGCGTGATCGACCAGAATACGCCGCATCGCTTCCGCTGCTGCGCCGAAGAAATGCCCTCTCGAATTCCACTTTTTGTCATCAGCTTGATCATCGCCCGCGATTCGCAACCATGCTTCATGAACCAGCGCCGTCGCCTGCAAGGTATGGTCAGAACGCTCATGCTTCAGCCTTGCCGCTGCCAGCCTTCGCAATTCGTCGTAAACAAGCGGCAACAGTTTGTGCGCGGCTTCAGGATCACCTGAATCGAGTTGACCGAGAATTTGAGTGATTTGTTCCAACGCTGACCTTCATAACCTGTTTGACTAATCTCCCGAGCCAGTCGACTGGCTATCCGGATCTGTTGTCATTCGTCACTCCACTGACGGCTTGCCCAACGTCTCAGACGTTGCTTGAATTTGACCGTTCTTCAAGCAGTTTGACCGCGTGATTCTCGCCCCACTTTTTAAGTGAATTCAAGATCGGCTTGAGCGACTTGCCTTCCTTGGTTAGTTCGTACTCCACGCGTGGTGGCACTTCCGCGTGAACGATCCGGTTTACAAGGCCGCAGGATTCGAGTTCGCGAAGCTGTTTAGTCATCATGCGTTGGGTCACGCATCCAATTCGGCGCTTCATCTCGCTACTGCGAATTCGACCATCAAGCAAATAGAAAAGAATGATGCCTTTCCATTTGCCACCGATCAACTCCAGGGTTGCCTCGACCGGACATGCCGTCACTTCGTAGGTTGAATGCCGTGTTTTCGACTTGGGTACCATTTTGTACCTACGTGTCCAAATTGTGCGTTCTTGAGATTCAGATCAATACTCCATAGTATCCCACACGTTGCTCTTACTGCAATCAGATGTTCGTGTCTGGACGCTCGTTCGCGGCCTTAATGCTGATGTAGGCGAGACAACGAAAGAGCACCGATTGAAAACACCCGACCGCCCAGCCAGAACGCAAATTTGGGATGCGGAAAGGCGTGGTACGCGACGTTTCGTATTAACAAAGAAAGTGGAGATCAAGATGTCATACGAAGGATTCAGAACATTCACTTGTGTCGACAACGACGGCGTGTTGACGGTCACGATCGACTTTCCACCTGTGAATCTTCAAGGGCCAGAGATGTTGGCTGACTTGAATACGCTTTGCTTGCGATTGGAGCGTGACCGCGACATTAAGGTCGTTGTCTTTGATTCAGCACATCCCGAAATTTGGGTTTGTCATTATGACACGAACCTACTGAAAGACATGGCGACCGAGGCGGTCTCGCGAGAGGAAGCCAAATTGCTGGATCTTCAATCAGTGCTCGAGCGTGTGAGTCGACTGCCGCAAGCCACCATCGCTAAACTGGAAGGTTTCGCTCGCGGTGGCGGTCATGAGTTTGCGTTGGCTTGCGATATGCGATTTGCGGTTCGCGAAAAATTCAAGTTCATGCAGATGGAAGTTGGGATGGGGATCTTGCCATGTGGTGGCGGAGCTTCACGCATGGCTCGTCAAACAGGGCTTGGTCGAGCACTTGAGATCATCCTGAGTGCGCGAGACTTCTCGGCGGACGAAGCGGAGTCCTACGGCACGGTTAACAAAGTCTTCGAAGCTGACGAAATCGGCCCCTATGTCGACAATTTGGCAAAACGCATCGCGACTTTTCCGGCCGAATCCATCAATGCGTGTAAGCAAACCGTTTACGAATCCATCGACAAGCCAATCGACGAAGCACTCAAAGCGGAAGCTTACTGGCTGTACCAAGCGACCAGCAAAACGCCAGCCATCAAACGTTTCACGATTGCTGATGATAAGAAAATGCAGTTGGACATGGAAAATCAACGAAACTGGAACGGACTGGTCGAGGGCGTTCAAGAAATCAACTAGGAATTGTGATTGCGTCTAGTGGACCAGTCTGTGGGCCGTGTCATTGGATGATGGGTTCGAACCTAAGCCACTATCAATCCATTTTGAAGGTCATGAATCAAAACAGGAGATACACATGAAAGCGATGATTCTGAAGTCTTACGGTGCGGACAGCGTATTTGAATTAGCCCAGGTCGATAAACCTGAAATCAAACAGGGGCACGTCTTGGTCAAGATCGCGGCCTCTAGCGTCAACACCGTGGACACGATGATCCGCAACATGGGCAAGGACTTGCCTTTGTCACCCGACACGCCAGCTATTCTGGGAATGGATTTTGCGGGAACCGTCGAAGCTGTCGGCGATGGTGTGAAAGGTTTTTCAGTCGGTGATGACGTCTACGGTTGCGCGGGCGGGTTGGCAGATCTGCCCGGAACACTGGCGGAGTATATTGTTGCGGACTGCAAACTGATCGCGAAGAAGGCCGGCAGCCTTTCGATGGGCGAGGCAGCCGCGTTACCTTTGGTCGCGATCACGGCTTAGGAGGGATTGGTTCGGGCAGGAATTACGGCGGACGCTGCAGCTGGTCAGAAAGTTCTGGTTCACGGTGGTTCGGGTGGTGTCGGTCACGTTGCTGTCCAACTGGCGAAGCATTTTGGGGCAGATATCTATTCAACCGGCGGCGGCGAAAAGCAGCTCGCATTGATCGAAAGTTTAGGCGCGACAGGCATCAATTACAAAACGGAATCAGTCGCGGACTACGTCGCTAAGCACACCGATGGAACCGGGTTTGATGTCGTTTACGATTCGGTCGGTGGGGCAAATCTGCTGAACTCATTCGAGGCCGCTGCACTTAACGGCCACGTCGTGACCACCGTTTCGATGTGCGAGCTGGATTTGACACCGGCTCACTTCAAAGGTCTGTCGTTGCATGTCGTGTTCATGTTGATTCCGATGTTGCATGACTTCAAACGAGAAAAACACGCTGCGATGCTGGGCGACCTATCCAAGATCGTCGAAGCGGGTGGCTTGAAGCCTGTGCTTGACGACAATCAATTTTCGCTCGATCAAGCTGGGGAAGCCCATGCACGACTGGAAAGCGGCCAGGCGATGGGCAAAGTAGTCGTTGAGAATTGAAACAAGTGAGGATGTCATGACGAAGACGATTTTGCTGACCGGAGCAACCGATGGAATCGGATTGGAGACAGCCAAGCAGTTGGTCTCGCTTGACCATCAAGTTCTTTTGCATGGTCGTAGCGCGGCCAAACTTGAATCTGTTCAACAGTCACTTAGGTTGTTGAATGGAAGCGCGAAAACCGAGACGTATGTTGCCGACTTGTCGCATATGCCGGAGGTTGAGTCGTTCGCGAAAGCCGTCGCTGAAAAACATGAACGGCTGGACGTTCTGATCAACAACGCGGGTGTCTTCAAATTGGCCAATCCCTTGACGCCAGAGGGGCTTGACCTACGATTCGTCGTCAACACCATCGCGCCTTACCTGTTGACCAAGCGATTGTTGCCGATGCTTGGCAATTCTGGACGCGTCATCAACCTTTCGTCGGCTGCACAGGCTCCTGTCAACATCGACGCAGTACTCGGAAAATGCCGACTCGATGACGGTCAAGCCTACGCGCAAAGCAAACTCGCGCTGACCATGTGGTCGTTCAACTTAGCGGCATCGCTTGGCGATCAAGGCCCCACCATCATCGCGGTTAATCCAGCTTCGTTTCTCGGCAGTAAAATGGTCAAAGAAGCGTACGGGTCAGACGGCAAAGACCTAGGCATCGGCGCAGACATTTTGACTCGCGTTGCTTTGGACGACGAATTTGCGGCTGCGACTGGACGTTACTTCGACAATGACTTGGGGCGGTTTGCTTCACCGCACTCGGATGCCCTGGATCCAACCAAATGCAAGGAGATTGTCCAATCAATGGAATCCCTGTTGGGCCAAGCAGAGAGCTAAAGAATGGTCAACTCGCGTCACTGTTGCACACTAATCGCCGTTAGAAATTTTTGTCTAATTTGTCCAGCTAATTGCCCGATCCAATTTGTTGCTGGCACTCGATGATGAGGGCGTCGGCAGAAATGCTCTGACCCTTCCCCGCTCGCTTTTTGAACTGCTCAAATGCTACCAGTGCTTGCGGGTACTTTCTTAAATCCATGTTCGCTTGACCGATAATGCGATAGGCATCATGCAGTTTCTGGTTCAACGCTAACGCGGCTTGGGCCGTCTTGATCGACTGCTCTTTCTCATCGTCCTGTAGCTGCCAATTCGCCAATTGTAAGTACGCGGCAGCATCGTTTGGGTTCAGGTCGATCGCTGTCTTGATCGCACTCTTAGCGTGCGGCAATTCGTCGTTTTGACTCAACGCCACAGCCAGCTCTTTCCAAACACCAGAACTGCCCGGACGAATCGACGTGCAACGCATCAAATAACGAATCGCTTCGCCATTACGGTCATGCTCCATCAAACGAACCGCGTGTTCAAAATTCAGCATCAAGTCGCCCGAATGCAACGTCAATGCATAGTCACGAATTTCCGCTGCCTCCTGACGATCGCCGACTTGATCGTAGCCTTGTGCGAGCCAAGACAGTTTTCTGGCACACATCTCCGAAAGATCGCCAGCGCTGACGGCCTTGTCCAAAATCGCTTTGTTTGGTTCCATCGTTTGGAAAATCGTAACGCGAATGGCAGCGCGCAGCGGATGTGGATCAGCGATAGTCATGGCTTCAATCCAGCTACGAATTTCACCGGTCTCGATTTCTTGAACGCCTGTGCCATTGAGTTTCATGCGTGTTGCCAGCCACAGTTCCAGGGCGTCAGTCAATTTGATGGGCGCGTGATCATTTTTTAGTCGCATCGCAACGTCATCAGGTGACAGTGAATTCACGTCATAGCCACGATTTTTTAGAATCGCTCGGAATCCGCTTTCCATGTCTCGCAGAGCTTCAACGGATTGCTTCGTTGAATGAAGGACCAATAGTTCCTCCATCGAGGATGTAAATTGTCTGTCGAGGCTGGCGGTTTCAAATTGCTCCAAGAATGACTGAGCGCGGGATATTGTTGCTTGTCCAGCCGTGGACTCCCCAGCGAGCTTTTCGACTTGAGTGTTCCCTAGTGTTGCGGCAGCCCAAAGTGCTTTGGAGCCGGCGTCTTTCACGGCCGCCACCAGCGCTGAGTTTGCATCGTCGATTGCATCGTTGAGTCGGGCTTCATCTTTTCTTGCTTCTGCCATTTCCTGTCGCTGGTTGTTAATCAGTCCGATTAGCAACGCTGCAACGATCCCCAAAGCGGCGGTTGCGAACGCGAGCTGAACTCGATTTCGTCGTACGAATTTCTTGGCACGGTACATTGGTGAAGGTGGGCTCGCTTTAACCGGTTGGTGGTTCAGCGCCCGCTGAATATCGGCCGCGAGATCTTTGGCCGATTCGTAGCGGCGGGAACGATCTTTCTCGAGCCCCTTCATGATGATCCAGTCAAGATCACCTTGAAGTTCTCGCGGAAGTCGCTCCGGCGATACGCTGCGATGCTTGGCCAGCATCGTCAGTCTTTCGCCCGCCATCGATAAGCGCAGGCTGGGTCGTTGGGCCTCGTCTTCGCAAATCATTTGCAACAGTTGATTTAGGCTGGCGGTTCGTATCTCCTGCGTTTCCAAAGGCGTCGACCCCGTCATCAACTCGTAAAGTAGCACCGATAGCGAATAAATGTCGCTACGCGTGTCGATATCGAGGCACGTTGTCTCGGCTTGTTCGGGGCTCATGTACTGTGGCGTGCCAACCATTGCACCGGATTGGGTGTAGAGCGTTTTTGCGGTTAGTCGTTCGTGAAGGGCTTTTGCCACCCCAAAGTCGATGACTTTCACAACTGGCTGGTCATCATGCAGCGTGACCATCACGTTGCTTGGTTTGATATCGCGGTGGATGATTCCTTTTTGGTGAGCGTGATTCACGGCGTTGCAAACAGAAATGAATAGCTCCAATCTTTCACCTGTTGACACTGAATGGGTGTCACAGAATTCGGTGATCGGAACGCCCTGAACAAGCTCCATCACAAAATAGGGTCGTTGGCCGTTGTTGCTTGCCCCGCCGTCGAACACCTGGGCGATATTCGGATGATCCATCATCGCAAGAGCTTGCCGTTCCGCTTCAAACCGGGCGACTACGGCACGTGAATCCATGCCCGGCTTAATGATCTTGATGGCGACCTTGCGCTCAATGGGCTGTTGTTGTTGAGCGAGATAGACAACGCCAAACCCGCCTTCTCCGATCTCCTTCAGAAGGCGATACGGCCCGATCTGATCGTCTTTGGATACGTCGGGAATCTGTGCAAACGCATGATCATCGGCCAAATCGAGGAAGAGGTTCTTGGATTCATGTGCCGACAACAGGTTCATCAGCCGATCTTCAGCCGCGGTATCGCCAATGCATGCGTCACGCACAAACGCGGCGCGCTCAGAGTCCGGCAATGTGGTTGCGACAGCAAATAATCTCTCTTCGGAATTCATCTCGATATTCTAGCATGCCGTAATGCTTGATCCAGAAAAAGCGACGTGGATCAACTTGAAATCGAAACCGACTATCCATCAACAAATTTGGAATTGGATCCTTTTCGCTAACCCGAAATTTGACGATTTCCGATCTTGCAATTGCGGCCATCGCATGACGCTGCGTTGAGTGTTTTCAGGCCATCAAATGCGTTTTCGTTGGCGACAAACCTATTTACGAAGTTCGCGAGCAACAGTCAGGTAGTAGTTCCTGGCCGTGGCATTGACCATGTTGCGGGCCATCTTCGTCAGGGCTTCGGCTTTGATTTGCTTCGCTGTCGCACCGTCTTTGTCGATTGCCAGCAAGTGATCGGCAAGCTGGCAGGCCCACTGGTGGTCGTCCGCTGCCAATGCATTTTTGGCTGATGCCAAGAGCTTGTCCTTTCCTCCGGCCAGTTTCGCTACCCGCGTGGCTTCCGCTTGCGGTGTGAGTCGAAATAAGTTGGAGGGATTGCCGTCGAACCAACCAAAGTACCCGTTGAAAACACTGCGCACGCCCCAATCGGGATGTCCGTAGAAGGGTTGCAGGTAGTCTTTGCTGGCGAGATTTTCGGGAAGCTGGACGTACTGGACTAAGTCATCTGGAGTGAGGCCTTTGTTCATGCCTTCGACAGTTTTGTCGTGAATGAACTGCACGGCATCGCGGTAGTCATTCAGGACTTCCTTGACGTTCTTTGCACCGAGAACCGGCTTGGTGTGCCCGCCGACGAGAGCATGTGCATCGTTGCCTGCCAATTTCCCAAGGCTCTCGCCCCACAGACGAACGCTACGATTCGGGGTTCCTCGAATGGCGTATAGATTCGGAAACGATCGGTACAGGTTATCACCAGCGAACAGTGCTTTCCCCGCTGGATACCAAACGAAAAGTTGGTCGTTCGTTTCGCCCGGTGCCGAGACCAATTCGAGTTCGACTCCAGCGACTTTGATGGTTTGGCGATCGCTTTCGAGAAAGTGGGTCGGCTTCATCTTACTGTCTGTCGCAAACGCACGACCACCGAGTTTCGGATATCGCACGGGTGCGACTCCGTTGTTGATTCGCTGCTCCGGCGGCAATTTGAAACCAGCCTGCCGTGCCGCACGAACGCTTTGGAAAGTCACACCGCCAGCGACCAGTGGACCTGCTTCACTGCCGAAGTTCTTGTGTGCCCAGATTTGCGGACGGGCGAAACCAAGGAATGCGGTCGCACCGCCAGTGTGATCACCGTGCGAGTGCGTGAAGACGATCGCCTTAACGGGTTGTTTACTAATCCTGCGAAACTCAGTCATGATTCGATCGGCGTCATCGACCATCATGCCCGTGTCAATGATCACGATACCGTCGTCGCCCACAATCATCGAAACGTTGGAAACGCTGTATCCGACCGCGGTGTAGACATTGTCCGCAACCTTGACGATCTGTTCGTCAAACTGCTCACTTTGTTTGGTCAGCCGCTGGGTCGCGGTCGTCAGTTCTTGAGCGATGCCGAAACCAGCGAGATACAGCGAAAGGCAGACAGAGATTGCGATCTTTTTCATGTCACGATTCCGAAAGAGAGAGTGTGGTCAAATTTTTCTGCATCTTCGCCAGCACATTTTGCGTCACTTCCAGCTCTGACTTCGAGATGCCCTTCAACGTTGATTTTCGCAAGTCGTCCAACAACGGAAGCACTGTTGCGAGCTTCTTCACCCCGCGTCGCGTCAAACCAACCATCACGACGCGAGCGTCATCAGTCGCTGCGGTTCGCTCGACGCATTGATGTTCCACAAGCCGATCTAACTGCCGCTTTACCGTCGTCGGATCGCGAATCATCAGTGCCGCCAGCTCGTTCATGCTGAGCGGTTCATCGGCATCTGACAACGTGATCAGTGTTTGTGTTTCTTCGGGCGAAAACGGCCAACCTGCACGTTTCAGAACGACTGCCATGCCCGATCGAATCTGATACGCAACGCGGCCGATTGCAAATCCGGGCGATGATTCAGAGTCAAAGTGCATTTGTTGTAAGCCTGGATTTTTAGCGACAGGGAGCGAGCCTCCTACCTGTATACTACAGATTCTTGGCTCGCTGTCAAAGGCGAGGCGAGCGTCGTTTGCGTTTAGGTGTTGATCGTCGCGTTCTGGCACTTCGGACCGTTCGTCGCGTCCGGGGAGGACACCCTCTCCTCGCTAAGGCTCGACTCTCCCCGCGAGAGAGTGAAGGTGTGAAAACCAAAAAGCGAGCAAATCTCATAACGAAAGGTAAAGTAGTTCATGAAAAGCGCGACTTTGAAACTAGCGCATCGGGCTACCGTTTTTCAGATCAACCCATTCGAAAAAGTGATTCGCCCTGATTTCGCCCCCTTTGCGTTAGCAGTCGGTTATCAGACAATTAAATTTCGGAACTTTCACCCAGCAACACTCCTCATTCGCATTCACCATGAGTACGAACGAACCTTTTGATATCGACGCCCCGGCTATTCAAACGCCAACGACGGATCCCACACCGGATCCGTTTGAAGTGAAATTTGCATCGCGCGTTGAACGGCTTCCGCCGTACATGTTTGGTCGTATTAATAATTCGCTTTACCAAAAGCGGCGTGCGGGTGACGATGTGATCGATTTGGGAATGGGCAATCCGTCTGACCCGCCAGACCCGGTCGTCGTTCAGAAACTGATTGACGCCGCCCAAGATGAAGGCAACCACGGCTACAGCAAGTCCAACGGCATCGTCAATCTGCGCCGTGAAGTCGCCGGAAAGTACCACCGCAAATATGGTGTTCGGCTGGATCCCGAGGGCGAGATCATTGCCTGCTTGGGTAGCAAAGAGGGTTTCTCGCACATGTGCCTTGCACTGATGGGGCCTGGCGATACCGCAATGATCCCGTCGCCGTATTTCCCCGTCCACATGTACGGTGTGATCTTGGCATCCGGCAACGTCGTTGCGTTGGATGTGGCGGACCCGGACAAGTTTCTTAGCAATGTTGCTTACACGTGCGAGAACTTGACGCCGACACCGAAAGTCTTGATCGTCAACTATCCGCATAATCCTTCTTCGGCAGTGATCGAGCCGTCGTTCTTTGTTGAAGTGGTTCGCTTGGCCAAGAAGTACGGCTTTTTGGTGATTCACGATTTCGCCTATGCAGACGTTGCGTTTGATGGCTATCAGCCTCCTAGTTTTCTATCAGCGCCGGGAGCGAAAGACGTTGGCGTCGAATTCACGACGATGAGCAAGGGCTACAACATGGCTGGCTGGCGTGTTGGTTTTTGCGCCGGCAACGCCGAGATGATTCGTGGCCTAGGAACGATCAAGGGCTATTACGACTACGGCATGTTCCAAGCCATTCAAATCGCTGCGATCGTGGCTCTACGAGAGACCGAGGCCAATGTCGAAGCACAATCGGTGATCTATCAAGGTCGACGCGATGTGTTGGTCAGCGGTTTGCGTCGACTAGGCTGGACCGTTGATCCGCCCAAGGCTGGAATGTTCGTCTGGGCAAAAGTACCTGAGCCCTATCGCAATGAGATGAGCACGATGGACTTCGCGATGCGTCTGCTGGAAGAAGGGAACGTTGCGGTCAGCCCCGGCAGCGGTTTCGGTGCCGCGGGAGAAGGTTTCTTGAGGATGTCTTTGGTCGAAAACGAACAGCGTCTTCGCCAAGCCGTGCGTCAAATCGGAAAATGCCTGAACCAATCCACTGCCCCTGCTGCGAGTTAGAGATGATGAAGATTTTGAGCGTCCTTGCCTTCGCGTTTTTCGGTATTGCTGTCGGCCCGTTCGCAACGGCGGAACGCCCTAACTTCATCATCTTCGTCGCCGACGACATGGCGTACAACGATTGCGGTGCATATGGGCACCCCTCGATTCGTACGCCCAACATCGATGCGTTGGCGAAATCGGGAATGCGGTTTGACCGCGCTTATCTAACATGTTCGTCATGTAGCCCTAGTCGGTGTTCGATGCTGACGGGTCGTTATCCACACAGCACAGGAGCGGGCGAATTGCACCTGCCGCTGTCAGCTGAGCAAACCTTGCTGACAACGCCTCTGCGTGAAGCTGGCTATTGGACGGCGGCGGTTGGCAAATGGCATTTGGGCGACGACGTGAAGCCGCAGGTGGACTACATCCGCTCATCGTCGCCACAGAAGATGGGCGATGCTTGGGTGACTGCGTTGCAAGAGCGAGATCAGGCGAAGCCATTCTTTCTCTGGGCCGCTCATAGTGATCCGCACCGGGGATACAAACCGGGTGCCATTGATCCGCCCCACGTACGATCCGATGCACGCGTTCCAGAGTTTCTGCCGGACACTCCGATCGTTCGCGATGACCTAGCTTTGTATTACGACGAAATCGGTCGGTTCGACAAGCACATTGGAGAAACACTTGCCGAACTGGAGCGGCAAGGGCTGACAGAGAATACCTTTGTGTTGGTGATCAGTGACAATGGTCGCCCGTTTCCCTACTGCAAAACAATGGTTCACGTCCCAGGTGTTCGCACACCATTTGTGGTGCGGTGGCCGGCTAACGTGAACCCATCGACCATTTGCAGGAGTGTCGTCAGCACATTGGACATCGCGCCCACGGTCTTGGAATTAGCGCAGTTGCAACCGCTCGATTCCTTTCAAGGTGTCAGCTTGGCAAAGCTGTTGTCCAACCCGCAGGAAAGGGTTCGCGACTATGCATTCGCGGAACACAATTGGCATGACTATCGGGCGTTTGAGCGTGGTGTGCACTCGGGCCAGTATTGTTATGTCAGAAATTGGCTACCAAATATCGCAGGCACGCCACCGGCGGACGCAGTGAAAAGCGTTACGTTTCGTGAGATGAAACGGCTTCGTTCTGATGGCAAGCTGGCCACGCTGATGGAACAAACTTCTTTTGCAACGCCGCGCCCGACCGAGTTTTTGTACGACGTGAATTCTGATCCGCAGTGCATACAGAACCTTGCGTCGAGTCCAGAACACGTGAAAGTGATGGAGGAAATGCGAGAGGTTTTAGAGGACTGGCAAAGCGAGACAGGTGACACATTCGATGGCGAAGGAACGCTGACACCTGACGGGTTTGATCGTCTTAGCGGTGACAAGCAAATCAAGAAATCGCATCCCTCTTTTGACTGACGTACGACGTATTCTGACTGTCGTACGACGGAAAGCGGCTGGATCAAGAATCCAGGGGGCTGGCATTGGGTTTCAGGCGTCTTTGACAATGGTGGATTGCGACTACAATGCGGAGTCACCCTATCATTGGCAAACCAGCACATTGGCGGACAAGCAGTTCGCGGCTTCAGGCGGACAAATTCTTTATGGCTCGAGTCGGCATTGTTTTCGGTTTGCTCCTGTGTGCATTGACGGTGGTCGCGCTGCTGTACACCACTGCGAAGATGCCGTCTCTCTTTGTACCCATGATGATCGGCATACCGATTTTGTTTTGCAGCATTGTCGGCTTGAATCCCCATCGCCGCAAAAATGCCATGCTTAATGCGGCCGCAGTGGGTGCTCTGGGGCTCGTTGTTGGTTCTACCCTGGCGATTCGTGCAGGAATGTCACTGACTGAGCAGGCCGAAATCAAACAATATGTGGTCCGTGTGGGGCTTTCCTTGGCCGGTTTAAGCTTGCTGTTCATCATGTCCTACGCGATCTCGTTCGTTCAGGGCCGCTCGACCGTTCAGTAAAGGCACGCAACGCAATGGCCTGGATCAGCTGAATTGACAGGCGGGCCAATGTGCGTATCCTTAGGGCTCACCAACGCACCTTTTTTGCTCAATCCAATGTTCGTTATCTCGATCAACGTATCGATTACCAACCGCGTCGCCGGCCTCATTTGCCGGATTTGACGCGGGGTGAGCTGTACCATCGATTCGATGGCAGCCAGTATGCAGCTGGTTGATTGAGTTCTGTTTGAAACACTGTATCGACACTGTTCACCCTCGAGGCGATAGCTTGCCATCGGGGGTTTTTTTGTATCATCACATCACGCTGAAACGACGCCCGATTTCTTTCCGTCCTATCAGCTGACACTGACAACAAATCCATGAATTCCAAACCAATCCTGATCTACGATACGACTTTGCGCGACGGTTCGCAGGGCGAAGGCGTTAGTTTCTCGTTGAACGACAAGCTGAACATTGCCATGCGATTGGCGGAAGTCGGAGTCGACTTCATCGAAGGCGGTTACCCACTATCGAATGAAAAAGACGTTGCTTTTTTCGAGGAGATCCGCAAAAGAGATCTAGGTGGCACAAAGGTCTGTGCCTTCGGAATGACGCGCCGCAAGAGCATGAAAGCCGAGGATGATCCTGGCATGAAAGCGCTCGTCGCTGCTCAGACGCCCATCATCACCTTGGTCGGCAAGACTTGGGACTACCACGCTACCGAGGTTCTGCGGGTAACGCTTGATGAAAACGTTCAGATGATCGGTGAAAGCACCGAGTTTTTGGCACGGCACAGCGAAGTGATCTACGACGCGGAACACTTCTTTGATGGATTCCGCGCCAACCCAACGTATGCGATCGAAACGTTGAAGGCCGCCGCATCGGCCGGTGCGACTTGGATGTCACTTTGCGATACCAACGGAGGATCATTACCCGAACAGATTGCTGAAATCACCGAGCACGCAATCAAAGAGCTTGCCGAACACAATGTTCAGTTTGGCATTCACTGCCACAACGATAGCGAACTGGCTGTTGCGAACTCGCTGGCTGCCGTGGACGCGGGTGCGACTCAGGTGCAAGGCACAATCAACGGAATCGGCGAGCGATGTGGAAATGTTGATTTGATTTCCGTGATCGCAAATCTCGCTTTGAAAAAGAAGGGTTACTCAGTGCTTGGTGATAATTCGCTGAAGCATCTGACGGAGCTGAGCCGATTTGTCTACGAGACTGCCAATTTGCAGTGGCGCAGCGGTCAGGCTTTTGTGGGGCAAAGTGCTTTTGCACATAAAGGCGGCATGCATGTTCATGCGATCAACAAGGCTGCGAAGACTTACGAACACATTGACCCGGAGTCGGTAGGAAACGAGCGTCGGATATTGGTCAGCGAATTGTCCGGCCGAAGCAACATTGTCGCCGTTGCCACACAGCACAATCTGCAAGACGATCGCGAGTTGATGGACAAGATCTTGGCCGAGGTGGTCCGTTTAGAAAACCAGGGCTACCAGTTCGAGAACGCGACCGCATCGTTTGATTTGCTTATCAAGAAGGTGGCCGGTTCGTTTCAACCGCACTTCGAGCCGATCAAATATCGCATCGTCGCCGGCGACCGCAATAGTGCCGAATCGACTGTGTTCGCTGAAGCGATTATCAAGCTGAAGGTTGGCGAGAAGTTGTGGTTCGACGCAGCCGAAGGGCACGGGCCTGTCAATGCACTTGATTCGGCGCTTCGCAAGGCTCTGATGGATACGTATCCTTGCCTGAGTGAAATGCGACTACTCGACTACAAAGTCCGCGTGGTCGATTCGGGGTCGGGAACGGCGGCGTCGATTCGAGTCAATATCGAGAGCGGAGACGACGATGAAACTTGGGGAACGATCGGCGTCAGCGAGAACATCATCGAAGCCAGTTGGCGCGCCTTAGTTGATTCCGTCGAGTACAAGCTCCACAAAGAGAATCAGCTCCCGCCGGAAACTGCTGTCGCAAAAGAGGCCAGCGCTTAGGGCTGTTCTCGGTGAACAACACGATGATTTCACTCTCCCGCCTGCGACAGAGTTAAGCGGCAAAGCCGTGACGAACCGTATTGCGTCTATTCGCCTGGATATCGCATTTTACTCTCCCTCCGGGCAACGCCGTAGCGGATTCTTGTGAGCCGCGACGCGTAAGCGGCCGGGTATTAAGT
>CAYUGI010000169.1:0-14766 GCA_964444105.1 uncultured Pirellulaceae bacterium | reverse complement strand
TCGCGAATGTCCATGATGTGAATCTGGTTCTTACGACCAAAGATGTACGGAGCCATCTTCGGATTCCAGAGACTAGTTCGGTGCCCAAAATGAACACCAGCTTCGATCATCTCTTGTACGATCGCATTTGCCATCCGACAAAAATCCTTGCAGTTGACCAAGGCGGGCTTCAAGAAACATGTCCGCAGACAATGAATCCAGGGCATTGGGAAGTCGGCCAAACAACGGCCTCCAACCACTCGCCCTTCATCCCAAAAGCCGTGGTATGAAAAAGTGAATGACGACGCTCCCAAGTGATGGAATCGCCGTGGTTAAGTCGCAGAGGGTAGCGGAGTTATGGAAAACCAGCAAGGGAGAGACGGCCCAGAACGCTGTATTTGACGTCTCGGGGCGGTGTTAGCGGAAAACGGCTGAATAGAGGCGTGAACGATCGGAGCTTCCGGCGACTAGTCATTTCGACGATCGGCCGCAAAAACACGCTGTTTCCTCGGTCTATGACGCTGGATCGCCCGAACCCTGTTTGGCCTCCATCGCCAACAGTCTCAAGTGAAGCTCGTTTGCTCGCTTCTTTTCCAGCTGCAACAGAATCTGGCGTTCGACAAACTTCGCCAGGTTATCAAGTGCCTGCAGCTGGGTTTCCGTGGGGGAACGTTCGGCAAAATCGGTCACGCCAACCGTTCCAATCACGATGCCCGAGGGGCCGCGAAATGGGGCTGCAGCGTAGAAGTGTCGATCGACTCCGTTGCTGAGAAAAGGAAGGGCAAGCAGTTTTTCGTCCGCAAACATTTCGCCCATCCAAAACGGAGCATGGGCCGAAATCACTAGCGAGCAAGGCGTTTCGGATCGCCCCCACTGTCGCTGAGTCATGCCAAACGCTCCTTTGTAGAAAACGCTTTGGTCCCCCGCGATGGAGACAAATCCGCTGTCGGCAGCAAATAGCGTCGCGGCGATTTGCGCGACTTCGTCCATCGCTTCGTCAGGTTCTGCATTTCGCAATCCTAACGCATCAAGTTCGGCAATCCTTGCTGCCAGTAGAGCTTCCTCGGAGCCGTATTCCTCTACCTCAATCGTCCCCCGAGTCTCGTATTGCATCCACGATTCGCGAATCACTTCGTCTTGCGGATCGACACTCTCGACCAAAAAATCGATGTCGCCGATGGTCAACGTGTCCGTCGGCGCGATCACGACTGGTTCGCTGATGCGTTCTCCATTGACAAACGCTCCGTTCGCGCTGCCGCAGTCTTCAACGATTGCCGCGTCGTCGTCTTGAGCGAGCTTGACCATCAAGTGTTTGCGACTGACTTGCTGGTGGTTAATGACGATATCGTTGCTCGTCGCGCGTCCGACCGAAATCAGCGGCTTTGCCAAATAATGGATCGTGCCTACTTCGCGTTCATTAAGTTGCACTAGACGCAGTGGTTTCATATCACTCGAAAGCCCCCTTGAAAGCAACAACATCGATAGTGTGAACAGGTGCCATCGATATTTTAACCTTCGTTGATCGCCAACGGTGAAAAGGCCCCGCGGCTAATTGCCATTTTGTAACGAATCGAGAGGGGCCAGCTTGTGAACATTTGCTCACAAGTCTACGCGATTATGACGCAACTGAACCGCACGCGAAACCGACCGTGCGGAGAGTTTTGTGCGGAATTGAGGTGCGATTAAGGAGTGCAGCGATCGCCAGTTTGGCTAGATCGATGTACTGCTCTTGATGACGGGAACCAGAAGCGCCATCACGACGCCCAGAACCAAAATTGCCATGATCAGTAGCATCAGAGGTTCCAGCAGGCGAACAAAAAGATCGAGCCTGCGGAAGGTTCGCTTCTCGAGATTGTCCGCGATGTCCGGCAATACTGATTCAAGCGAATTACTCTCCTCGCCAACACTAATCATCTCAACAACCGCGATCGGAAAGTGTCCCGATGCACGCAAAGGTGCCGCCAAGCTATCACCACTGCGAATGTTCTCGCTCGCATCAGCAATTGACTGGCTCAGAAGACGATTTCCAGCCGCCGTGCGACTGATCTCAAGCGATTTGAGAATAGGAACCCCGTTACCGAGCAGCGTTCCCAATACTCGGCAGAATCTGGCGACTGCCAAGTTCATCAGAATGTTTCCTAAGACGGGAATCTTCAGTTTCATTCGATCCGCCCAGTCCATTCCCGCCTCGGTTTGCAAGTGCATTTTCAAGGCCACCAGAACTCCGGCAATGGCAACCAGTCCAATCCATCCGTAGCTGGCAAAGTACTTGCTGAATGTTAGCAGAGCCTCGGTCAAAACGGGCATGTCGCCGTTTTGACGAAGACGATCAAACATCGAATCAAACTTTGGCACGAAGAATACCAGGAGTGCCGTTAGCACGACGGATCCGACGGCGAATAGAAAGATCGGATAGGCCATCGCACTGACGGTACGGCCCTTGAGGTCTTCTTGCAGCTCGGTGAAATCACCGACGCGATCCAGAGCGTCCTCTAGGAATCCGCCTTCGGTTCCCGCCCGAACCATGTTGGTCGCCATGTCCGAGAACACACGCGGATAGCGCGCCATCGCATCACCCATTGGCTCGCCATCTTCGACCCGATTTTTGATGTCGCTGATGATCTCGCCCAGAGCGGGATTGGAGTTTTGTTCTCCCAGGACGGTGAGCGCACGAATCATCGGCACGCCGTTTCGCAGCAGCGATGCCATCTGCGAATAAAAGACGCCCATCGTCGCGCCATTCACTTTTTTGCCGCGACTGACAAAACTTGCGACGGTGTTTGACTTTGCCGTGTCATTTACGTTGACCGGAAACAGAGCGCGGTCTGACAGCAGCGAAGTGACTTCGCGCTCGTTGGACGCTTCGATCGTTCCCGAGACTTGCTTGCCCGACATGTCGCGGGCTGTGTATGCATACGTTGGCATCGACTAGAGCGCCTCGCCTTTGGTCACGCGGAGCACTTCGTCGATACTGGTATCCCCGGTGATGACTTTGTCCCAGGCATCCATTCGCAAGGTCCGCATGCCATTGGCGACCGCTGCTTTGCGAATATCCCAACTGCTGGCTCGATCTTGAGCTAGCCCACGGATGTCATCGTTCGCGACCAGCAATTCATAGATACCCATTCGGCCACTGTAGCCAACTTGGCGGCACTCGCGGCAACCCACCGCACGGTACAGCTGCGCGTCACCGGCCAAGTCCCAAGGAAAATCTTTCGGCGCCTCTGACTTCGGGGGCGTGTAGGGCTCGCGACAGTGCTTACAAAGACGTCGCAAAAGACGCTGGGCCATCACGGCTTCGACCGTGCCCGCGACCAGGAACGGTTCGACGCCCATGTCACCCATTCGAGTGAACGCGCCGGCAGCATCGTTGGTGTGCAGGGTGCTGAAAACAAGGTGACCGGTAAGCGATGCTTGAATCGCATTTTCCGCCGTTTCTAAGTCACGAATCTCGCCGACCAGGACGATGTCGGGGTCATGCCGCAGGATACCTCGTAGCGACGCCGCGAAGGTAAGCCCGATTTTACTGTGCACTTGAATCTGGTTGATACCGTCCAGCTGATACTCGACCGGATCTTCGCAAGTGATGATTTTCGTTTCGGGAGATCGAATCTGCAGCAGGCTGCTGTAAAGCGTCGTTGTTTTACCCGAACCGGTTGGCCCCGTCACAAGAATGATTCCGTGCGGCAGACCGATGATCTCGCTGAATCGGTCGAAGATCGGTTTCGACATGCCCAGTCCGGCCAAGTCGAATACCATCGACGATTTGTCCAACACACGCATGACCAAGCCTTCGCCGTGGATCATGGGGATGACGCTGACACGCACATCGACGTCGCGTCCGCGGACACGCAGCTTGATTCGGCCATCCTGGGGCAATCGCTTTTCGGCGATGTTCAAGTGTGCCATGATTTTCAGGCGGCTGATAATCGCAGCTTGAAAACGATTGATCTCGGGCGGTACCGGTTGTGGATGCAAAATTCCGTCAATGCGATAGCGAATGACAAGCCCGTCGGACTGCGACTCGATGTGAATATCGCTCGTCCGTGTGTTGACCGCTTCCAATAAAATTTCGTTTACCAAGCGGACCACGCTGGCCTCTTGGACCATCTCGCCCATTTCACTACTGTCGATTTCCAAATCGTCCAGTAGTTCCAGCTCACTCTCGTTCTCTTCCTTGGCGGCCATCAGGCCTTCGACGGTTTCGCTACCCACGCCAAGGTGTTGTTTCATTAACCGCGCGATTTCGACGCGTTCGGCAACCACCGGAATGATGTTCTTACCGGTTGCCGCACTCGCTTCATCCAGTGGATACAAGTCCAAAGGATCAGCGGTAGCAACGATAATCGAATCGTCTTCGATGCCAATCGGAAAGAGCGACTGTCGATAGATCAACTTCTGCGGAAAACCCTCAAGCGCCGAAATATCGACTTCGGCTTCGCGCAGGTCGATGTATTTCAGCCCGACTTCTTCGGCTAGCGCCGCCAGCGCATCACGTTCTTGGACAAACCCCAAGTCGACAGCCGACTGAATCACATTGACCGAATCATTGCTTCGGCTGCTTTCAAGCTGTTCGTCGGTTAGCAATCCACGGCGTCGTAAGATTTCGCCAGCATGCATAATCATTGTTTTTTTATCACTTCGCAGACCCTTGAATTGCGAACAACGTCATTCGCTCAGCTCGACCATGGGTATGACGGGTAGAGTACTTGAGGGGGGATTTGAATCGAAAGTGTAACGCTCTAACGACCACCGCGTCCGCCGCCGCCCCCAGGACCGCCGCCGCCTCGTCCGCCGCCCCCGCCGCCCCCGCCGGGTCCGCCGCCACCGCGTTGACCGAATCCTCCTCCACCAGGTCCACCACCACCTCGTCCTCCGCCAAATCCGCCGGCGCCAATTCGTGCTCTAAACGCTTCGATGGCTGCACTGCGCGCCGCATCAGATGGTTGCGCGCCCGCACCACCAGCCGCCGTTCTGCCGGCTGTTTTTGCGGCGTCGCTGGTTTTCTCCACTGTCGTGCCTAGCAGTGCCTCGATCGCCGAAACCATGGCTTCCGGATTGACGTTGCCAGGAACTGTTACCGTCACGACTTCTTCTTTCTGTGCTTGGCCGCCCTCATCCAGGGCCTCTACCAAGATCCTTACTTCCTCAAAATCCTGTGGCGTCGCAGTCACAATCAGCGAGTTGCTTTTGACATCGACCGCAATTGTAATCTTGTTGGGTTCACTGGTTGCCGCTTGGCCACCGCCGCCTCGTCCACCTCGACCACCGCCGCGAAGCGCTGCGATGAAGTCCTGTGGCGATGGTTGCCCGCCTCCGCCGCCCCGCCCGCCACCACCACCGGAGCTCTCGGCACCAGCCATGCGGTCAGCGAACACTTCTTTGACGGTGCCGGCAACGTCCGCCGCATCCTGAAAGTACACCGGAATCAACATTGGTTTTGAAACCAGCTCAATATCCTCCGGGCTTTCCATGCGATCGACCTTTTCCAATATCTGTTCGATCATTGCCAGATCCGCAGGATTCGCTTGGACAAATAATGCATTTAACCTTGGATCCGCTGTAATGGTTACGGAACCAGTTGACGTCAGGATGTTTTTTGAACTACTGGTTTCACCGCCACCACCGCCGCCTGTCGCCATCCCCATCAATCCGCCCAGCATGCCACCAGCACCGCCCATGATCGAATCAGTCATCGAAGACATGGACGATTCGGCTCCTCCCAGGATCGCGGCGACAAGTTCCGCCGTCACATCCGCCTTGGTGTATTTAAGCCAAAAGATTGTTGGTAAATCGGATGCAACACTGGCCGGCGGCGCGAACCGCGAAAGCAGTTGTTCAAAAGCATCCAACGCTTCGGTGTCTTCGGACGCAATCATGATTCCCGCGGGTGTCAACTGAACAATGATGTCGCTTCCAGCCCCCGGGATAACAATCTGCTGTTCTTTTGTCGTTTGGGAATCGAGGGCATCGTTTTCGCCCACAAGGTGATAGTCGTAGTTTGTCGACGGACGCGTTTCGTCGCGGGCATCCAAGTCTCCCGGCTTCATCGCGGGCAAGGGACGACGATCCACCTCACGGTCAATTTTTCGTTCCTTAATACCGTTTTGACTTTCCCTGCCGGCACCTCTGCTGGGTGAAAACGAGCGAATTCGGTTAGAGCGTCCTGTGATAGGCCACAACGATTCAACTTGATTGATCGCGTCCATCGCTGCTGCACCGGAATACGGTAGTAAGCGGACTTTGCCGTTCAAATCACCCAGCTCATCTTGGCCTTCCAAGCCCTCGATCAGCTTTTCGACTGATGCAATTTCATCCGGCGTACCACGAATCCATAGTTTCCCGGTCACAGGGTCGCCGTCCACTGTCGGGCCATCTCCACCTTCCTCGGTGATTCCGAAGTACTTGTTGATAGACGCCAGCGCCTGAGCCGGATCGAGTCGTCGCAATGTCAGCACCTTGAAGTCTTCGCCGTTGCCTTCCATTTGCGAAACGATTCGCGTGATCTCTTTCTGAGTATCGGGCCGCGCTAATGCAATGATTGATTTGGTGGATGGTTCGATCGCGACACGTGCATCAGGGGTTCCTTGCAGCAACGTTTGCAGTACATCGAACACGGCGGTGATATCAGCGGTCTTCACCGAGTGAGTTTCAAAGACTGGTTTCTGTATTTCAGCGCCATCATCGTTCGCGGCAATTTCCAATGCCTTGTCTGCTTTTTCAACGATACCTTTCAAGACCGTGATCTTTGCAGGTAGTCCCGTGGCAAAAATTCTGTCGCCGAAGACATTCACCGAAATTTTGATCTCATCGCTGATGTTCAAGCCCGGCTCAAGGTCCAGCAACGGTCGGGCTAGCTCCAAAATTTCCTCGGCACCGCGATGTTGCAGGGCGATTTCAATCACCTCTTGAGCGGAAGCTTCGACCATGTCGCGAATCGCCAACAGGCGCCCAACAGTGTCGGTCACTTTCGCCTGACGAGCACTTTCTAAAACGATGACACGACCTGATGGACCGATCAGTTGTGGCAGTTGCTCTTTGGCTTGTTCAGGAGTGATGCTGCCAAGCGAGAAAAGACAGCTAACGATTTCGCTGCGTCCTCGGTTGTCCAGTTCTTTGATCGAAACCGACTCAGCGATTTCGCTCAAATACTTCGCTGCGTTTTCGGCTTCCAAATCGACCAGAAAAAGCATTCGTCCTCGACGTACCAATGCATAGCCGCGATCCAACAAAAGTTGGTTCATCAAGTCCAGGCCTTCACCAACGCTGTACGTCCGTGTGGGATCTCTAAAGTTCACTGTTCCAGCAGGAGCTTGATCGATCTGCAGCTGTAGCTCCGCTTCGTCAGCAATGTAATCAAGTACATCCTTCCAGCTTGCTCCAGCAAAATTGAATCTCAGTTGCGTTTCGCCTTGGGTCGGTCGCCCTAACTGCTGGTTCAAAATGGCGGCTGCCTGCGCCGGAGTCACATCGGCCGGGTTGGGAAACGTCTTGCTGGGTACCGCTTGCTGCGGCGCTAACTGTGGCGGCGCAGGTTGCTGAGAAGCATTCTGCGCTGCTCCCTTTTCAAGCGTGTCTTGGCCAGACACATCCGTCCAAGGCATCCCCAAGATCGAAAGGTTAGCCGCAAGAAAAAGAACAACGATGGGTCGATTGAGAGGATGCATATTGCTTGGGCGCCTTGCCGTCAGGCTTTGGCGTATTGCGAAGGTTCGTTCGATCGAGATGAGGAGGGTGCCGGGAAGGGCCCGGCGGCGTCGCTTCAGTCGCTTCGTTAATGTCACGGGCACAGCCACTATCTCTATCCTAGTTGGCTTTTCAGCGATTGATGAGCAGAGATGAAGGGCATCGGACTGAATTAACTGACACCGCTTGCACACAACTTTTAACCCCTTCAAAGGGGCGAAGTTCTGCCGGATGGGTCGCCAGAAGCACGATTTGCGACTGGAAATTCGATCGTATTCGTCGATATGACCCCTAGAACCGTCAGCGAAGGCAATTTGCGACACGGCGACAAAGATCGCTCGCCGCCCAGCTAGAATCCTGCGAAGGCCGAAACGATCGACTAATCCACGGTTTTTTCCAACCGAATCTTGGGAGGCACGCCGCTGAGTGTTAAGATCTCGGCCTGCGAGAACGAGGGCGTTTTCCAATCATTATCCTACGAAACTATCGTGAAGATGCTGCAGAAGCAAAAGAAGCTGATCCTGACCGAGGCCCAGCAGGATCAAATGCGACAGGCCGGGCGTGCCAACGCAGACCTGCTCGACTATGTTCGCCCACACATCAAGGCCGGCATCACCACGCTGGAAATTGATGAGATGGTGTATGAGTGGACGATGAACCGCGGGCACAAGCCGGCAACATTGGGATACCAAAATTACCCCAAAAGCTGTTGCACCAGCATCAATGAAGTCATCTGCCACGGCATACCGGATGACTATGCACTTCAAGACGGCGACATCGTCAACGTGGACATCACTACGATTGTTGATGGCTGGCATGGTGACCAAAGCGAGACGTTTCTTGTTGGCGATGTCTCCGAAGAAAAACGTGAAGTGACGCAGTGTGCTTTTGATAGTTTGTACATGGCGATCGATGCATTGACGCCAGGATGCCGCGTTTCAAAAATTGGCGAAACGATTGTCCCCGAAGCTCATCGCCGCGGGTTTTCTGTCGTTCGCGAATACGTCGGCCACGGACTGGGGAGACAATTCCATCTTGACCCGTCAATTCCGCACTTCGCCAATCGCCAAGCCAGAATCGATCGGCTGTACCCCGGAATGTGCTTCACTGTCGAACCAATGATCAACGCCGGTTCACGCTTCACCAAAACTGACAAGCAAGATGGCTGGACCGTCCGTACCAAGGATGGCAAACCGAGTGCCCAGTTTGAGCATTCCATTTTAATGACCGATGCAGGACCGGAAATTCTGACGCTGACTCACGATGGGCCGCGCCCAGGTCATCGTTTTTAGCTCGCGAAATTGCTTCTAGTTCGCGACAGTACCTCGAACTCGCGACAGTACCTCGAACTCGCGACCGGGTGATTTGCCCAGATCATCGCTGCTAAAGATCGACATCTTTGATCGTGTCGGCTGATCCGCTCCACTTGGGCTCCGGGTATTCGATCCCACTTTCTCGAATCGTCGCCTTTTCCGTCAACAATTGCATCTGATGCCGGGCGTATAGCCGAGGCACGATTGAGTCGCCTCGACGCAAACGATAAAGAATGCAACCTTTGCGTCGCACGAAGTGCATTCCCCAAACCGTTGCGACAAATAACTCCCGCTCCAAGCCAACGCCTTTCGTCTCCACTGCGTCACCGATGTCGATGCCTTCGCTGTTCACTTTTAGCCAGAGGCACGGACGCAGTCGAAAGCGGACGTTTCCATACCGGTAGTGATAATAGACATCGTCAAACGCATCGCGTCGAAACACACGTTCGCTGGGCAGACAGCGAACAGCGACAGGTACGTCGTCGGGATGGATGAATCCCTGCCCGTCCTCCGGCCATCTGGGAAAGCAACCGTACTGAGGGAACTGCTGCATCAGCCTGGGGCACCTAGCGTAGTTTAGAAATTCCCGCGTGCGGCTGGACCTTGCGCCAAATCCGCTTGAGCGTCTCTTTCATCGGCGCCTTCTTGATCGTCGTGATCGCGACCGTTTCGATGTTTCGCCAGCGTCGATAAAACGAAGAACGCGAAACGCAACCGAACGCAACTTCGCCCGTCTGATCGGTCTGCTTCAACTTGTATGGCTGCTCTCCATAACCCATGTCGATGCAGTGGATACCGTACTCCGTCGCTTCGGCAACGATCGCAGTGAACAATGCTGTTCCGGGCGAGTACTTGGCGTAGGTCGGGTCATACGCGGGGAACCAATAGTGCAGTAATCCGTTTTCCAATATTCCGTAGTGCGCGGCAACGATTTGTTCACCTGCTCGCAAAACACTTAGCATGCCTCGCGAATTACCGGGAATCTCCGTCTGTGTCTCCCCGTCAAAATACTCGCGAAGTAATTGCCGAGTCCAATCAGGAGTGAAGAGATCTAGGATATCAGTCCGTTGATACTGTTCTCGTTTCCAACGGATCGTTTGCTCTAAAAGATCTGGGTCGCGACAGTCAATCTCTAACTCGACCGGGCCAATCTCTCGAGCCATCTTGCGAGTCTTTTGCGGCTGTCGGCCAACTGTCTTGTGTTGTTTTCCCAGTGTCTTCAAGAAGGCTTTGGAGTCGTCACCCAATTCAGCGTTGAACGACTGGATCGTGCCCAGGTAATTTTGGTTACCCAAATCATCAAGATCCTCGCCCATCATCGCGTGGAAGTCGAATGCTCTGGCTCTGATCTGCCCCAGCAACCAAAGCCAATCGATTCGCGTGTAAGGATCGCTGATGATGTTGTGGGCGTCATTGAAGCAGCGCCCAGCCGGATACGCCACGTTGCCAATCCGATGGAATGGCAAGAAGCCAATCGTTTGATCGTTCTCGCGGATCAACGCGACATCAACATCGCCGCGTGAGCTGTGGACGGCACCGTTGAAGCGAGCCGAGAAAAACGGTGTCGCAAATTCAGGGCGTGTGCTTCGGATAGACTCCCAACGCATCAGTTGGTCGTGCGTCAATTCGTCAAATGAGACGACCTGGACGGAGCGTGCCCCCGATTGTTGCAGGCTGCTGGAAGTAGACATGCTGTTGAGTGCAGTCGTTCCGTCGGATGCAGCGGAGTCCGCTGGAGCTGCCGCGGTCGATTTGTTCCCGGCCACGCAGCTTTCAGGCGTGTTGGCCGAATCGGCACTGAGGCTGGTTTGGAAGTCAGACGCTTGCACGCTCAAGGTAAAATTAATGCTGCGGTTGGATTCGACGAATGGGAAACGTAACGCAAATTCTGGTTGTTGCCCCCGCGCCCCAGAACGCTTACCGCCATGTTCAGTGAAGGTAAACTCCACAATCACGATAGTCGATCGAACACCCTTCGGACTTGTTCTTTCCATGCGAAAAGACAAAATCTTGCGCATCCGATGTTGTATTTGCCCCCGTTCTAACCGCGATATTCGGTTTGATCGATGCCTTCGGAGGACACCGCACCGATCCAGTGCCGCGATCGTCTGCTGGGGGGACGATTCCGCCCCTACCGGTTAGTTGTTGATGTTCCCACCAATCGCAATCGTCCGATCTTCATCCAAGTGTCAATCGCCGGGCCTCGCTGATGCGAGCCATCATTTTGAGTTTGTCGCTACTCGTCGCCTATTTCAAACCAACGTAAAATCAAGTCCTCGAGTCGAAGCTGCGAACCTATCCTCCCCCCACCACCGAACCGTCGCTGCGTTTCCAAGATTGGACGAGAAGCGAACATGATCTGCAAATGAGCGACCAATTTAGTGAACGAATCCTGGACCACTACGAAGATCCGTTTCATCGCGAACCTGTTCAACGTCCGACGCATCTTGCCGAAGGCGCGAATCCGGTTTGCGGCGACTCGGTCCGCGTTGAGCTACGGCTGGACTCTGACGGTGCTGTCATCGAAACAGGCTTCGACGCCGAAGGCTGTGTGCTGAGCCAAGCTGCGGCTTCAATGTTGCTGGAACACATCGACGGGTTTACAGCGGAGCAACTGGGTGATTTTTCGGCTGAAAGCATGCTGCAGCTCTTGGGGGCGCCTCTAGCCTCTGATAGGCAGCGGTGTTGTTTGTTACCGTGGCGAATCCTGCAAACCGCGTTGCAATCGCCGGTTTTGGATGAAGGCGACGAGGATGATGGCCCAAATTTCGGCGGTCCTAGCTTAAGCGAAGAGTGTTAAGCTTCGGCGGACCTGTGCGGGAACTACTTAGGAATTGTCCCGAACTAGCTTCCCGAATTGTAAGACGGACTTCCTAGTCGGTCGCTTAGTTTCGACGGACATGGATGCTCGTCGTACGGAATTGATTTCGAGACGGTTCCTTGCTGGTTGCGATAGAAAAAGCTTGTAGAAACGAACCCTACTAAAGTGAGATACGAACGTGAGTGTTGTCGAGGATTTGATCGAAGAGTTCGAGGACCTGGATGAGCGTGAAGCGAATCAAGTGCTCGACGAACTTGGACGCGAGTTGCCTCGACTACCCGAATCGGCTTACAGCAAAGAAAACTTGGTCGCCGGTTGCCAAAGCCGAGTCTGGATTCTGCAATCATTCGATCAGTCGGATCCGCCGCAACTGGACATTCAAGCCGATAGCGATGCGATTGTTGTCAAAGGACTGGTTCATGTCCTGAAGCACCTCTACCACGGATTAACAGCCCAGGAAGTTCTGGACGTTGACTATGCCGACTACTTCGACAGGCTGCGTCTTTCGCACTTCATTACGCCGCAGCGAAAAAATGGGCTCTTCTCGATGGTGAAAACCATTCGTGACTTTGCTGCAACGCAACAAGGAAAGTCCGCCGCACCGATTGCAACACCAGCGGTCGATTCCGAGGCCGGTCGAGCGACGATTCGGCGAAGCATCGACGGGATTGCATCGCAGTTTCCGATTCTTAATCGTACGTTGCCAAATGGAAAACGCCCGGTGTTCCTCGATAGCGGTGCGTCAGCCCAAAAGCCGCATGTCGTGATTGATCGGGAACGCGAAGTTCAGGAAGAGTATTACGCGAATGCTTTTCGTGGACGCTACTACTTCGGCCAGCGGATCGACGATGCAATCGAATCAACCAGGCAAGCCGCTGCGAACTTGATTGGTGCTGGGCGACCTGATGAGATCGTCTTCACTTCGGGGACAACCATGTCGATCAATCTGGTCGCCAACGCTTGGGGCGATAAGTTCGTCAAACCCGGTGATGAAATTGTTATCACTGAAATGGAACATCACGCCAATTTCGTTCCGTGGCAAGCGCTGGCAAAACGCCGTAACGCAACGTTGCGAATCATTCCGATCACCGAAGACGGATTGCTGGACGAAACGGCAATGGAATCAGCCATCAATGAAAGGACTGCAATCGTCGCTATCTGCAGCATGTCCAATGTTCTGGGAACGATGACGCCTGTCGAAAAAGTAACGCAACTTGCTCACCAGCATGGAGCGGTCGTGCTCGTTGATGCGGCTCAAAGTATCCCGCACTGTGCGACCGACGTTACCGAATCGGATATCGATTTCCTGGTTTTTTCAGGACACAAGCTTTACGGACCTTCCGGTGTCGGTGTTCTTTATGGCAAGTACGATCTGCTGACCGAGATGGATCCGTTCTTGTACGGCGGTCACATGATCTCCGAAGTGGGCCGCGACGAATCGACTTGGTCTTTGCCGCCAGCAAAATTCGAGGCTGGCACGATGCCAATTGTTCAGATCATCGCGTTGGGGGAAGCGATCAAATTTGTCAATTCGGTGGGCTTGGATGCCATTGGTCAGCACGAACACAAACTGCTGGTTCAGGCCCACGAAGAACTTTCAAAGATTGAAGGTCTCACTATCTACGGGCCGGCAGTTGAAAACAAAGGCGCTATCGTCAGTTTTTCCATCGCTGGTGTTTCGACGGAAGACCTAGCGATTCGACTCAACGATGCAGGGATTTTCACGCGACACGGGCATCATTGTGCGATGGTGCTTCATGAACGATTGGGCGTTCCGGCCACCACGCGAGCATCGATCGGGATGTACAACACCGCCGAAGATATCAATGATCTGAGCGACGCTGTCGCCGCAGCGACTGATCAGCTGCGAAGCAAATGATTGATGCGAGATGAGGGGTTTGACGTTCTACTTCCAGTTGACTTTTGCCACTTGGGTGCCGATAGTAGCAGCAGATGGAAGCAATTGCTTTCCCAGCGGATTAATACTTTCGGGTATGAGTCCGATTTGGGGGTGATCTGGATTCGACCGGATGACAAGAAGCGGAAGTTGCGTGTCGTGGTTGATCAGTTGGCCACGTAAAAAGCTGATCACAATTTTTAGTTGCTGATGAAAATCTAGCACTGGCTGCCTAATTAAAGGTGCCCGGACTGAGGGGGATCGTTAGAGTCGCCCGACTGTCCGTCACAATTCTAAATCGCCTGCCGTCCTACTCGAGACGCGGTGGGTTAAACAAGTTTCGAGTTAGTGAGTTGCGGAGCCTGTCAGGCAGCGCCGTAGCGAGCGAATAGGTCCTTTCGAGGGACTACAAATGGTCCGACTACACACGTAGACGCTGTCGTGGATGCATCGCGGGACGCGGGTTCAATTCCCGCCGCCTCCATCTATTCATCATTGTCAGCATCCGCCGACAACTGATGACAAGAACTGACAAAAGCCTCGTCTTTGACGGGGCTTTTGTTATTGGTGCCCGGCGCTCTGGCAATCGATGAACATGATCGCCAGTCTTCAGCGATATCCAGGCGGCTCAATTATCACGCGACCGATGGATAGAAATTTCACGGCTTACAGAGTCGACAGGAAACACACATGGCAAGAATACTGTCAATGATTGCGTTGGCATCAATTGCGGTTGCGACGGCGCGCGCCGATCGACCGGAGAAGCCGAACGTGATTCTGCTGCTTACCGACGATCTTGGCTGGCAAGACGTGAAGTGCTACGACATCGACGATCCTTCACCGATGGAAACGCCCAATATCGACGCCTTTGCCAAAAAGGGAGTCATGTTCTGGCAAGGCTATTCACCGACTCCGGTTTGTTCTTCGTCGCGGTGTGCGATCATGAGCGGCAACCATGCCGCGCGGGCACAAAAAACGAGCATCGTCGGAGGAACGCCACCGGCTGGTAGTAAGCACACTCGTGTGATGGCTCCATGGTATAGCGGCCGGATGCCAGCTGACGAAATGAC
>CAYUGI010000168.1:0-14856 GCA_964444105.1 uncultured Pirellulaceae bacterium | reverse complement strand
GAGAAGAGAAAGATAGCGATCAGCTGTTTCCGGTCAACACCTCTTGGGACAATCTCCGGTAGAAAACTGTTTTTCCAACGATTTACCGCGTGAATCTCATTGGTTTTCGCGTTGGGCTACCCCAGACATTCTATGCATCTTTCCTAAACTCTGTCCCTGTTGATTCGAAGGAAGAGATTCTTGGGCAAGCCGATGCGTGCAGACGAGCCTGCTGACGCGCCGCGAAGAAGCAGAAGGAGCACAAGAATCAACTCGCGAGGCAGCGCCGCAGCGGACTCTTGCGACTCCAAACTTCCTCCGGGAAAGTCTGACTGAGCACCGACCGTTGACCGCATTTCCTGTTGAAAATATGAAGTCACTGGTCATCTGGATCGGCCCTCTCGGTGCTAAGCGTCGACTCTCCCGACGGGCAATGGCGTATCTCCCGACGGGCAATGGCGTAGCGGATTTCAAAAGCGGTATTTACGAGGCCCCTGTCCTAGCCGGAGTCGCGAGACTTTGGAAGACAAAACAACACGCCCCGAACTCTGGCGAATCCGGCTACAAAAGTCCGCTAAGGCGTTAGCCCAAAGCAATTATGGAATTGGATTCGCTGATGCGTCAGTTCACAATCAAGCAAGAGAACGCATCGCGATCACGGCCGGTCCTGACCGCAACTTCTTGTTCGTTAAACGGCATTGCGAACTTGGGTTAAGATGGTGGTCCCGCGCCATAGTGCTGCCATCGTGCAGCACTTCCTCCCGCCGAATTCGTTCGTACCTGCTCACCATGAACGAGTTCGTCCTCGACACCCCCCAATCACCGATGTGTACCACGATACGTACCAAGATGCGTACCACCGCCCTGATACTTTTTGTTGCGTTACCGGCTTGCGTTCTGGCTCAGGAGACGGTCTTGCCCCCGTATGTTTACGGACCCGATTCGGAAATCCAGGAAGGAGTCCCCAAGGGCAAAGTGACGCAACACTTCCACTTGGAAAGCCACGTTTTTCCTGGCACGAAGCGGCGTTACAGCGTTTATGTTCCCGCCCAATATGACGGCGACAAACCTGCTGCCTTGATGGTTTTTCAAGACGGACACACCTTTGAGGGAGAGCATGGTGATTATCGGTTGCCAATCGTCTTCGATAACTTGATCCACCGAGGTGACATGCCGACGACGATCGCCGTCATGATCGATCCAGGCCACAAAGGTGATTTGCCACAAAAACGAGGATGGAAGCCACGTCCGTCCAACCGAAGTTTTGAATACGATTCGGTGACGGGCGACTACGCTGAGTTCCTGCAAAGCGAGATATTGCCCGACCTGGAAAAGACCTACAAAATCACGGACAACCCCGAATTGAGAGCGATTTGTGGCAACAGTTCTGGCGGCATTTGTGCGTTCAGCGTTGGTTGGTTTCACCCGGATCAATTCCGCAAAGTGCTGAGCCACATCGGGAGCTTTACGAACATCCGAGGTGGCCACAATTATCCGGCGTTGATCCGCAAAACGCACAAAAAGCCGCTTCGAGTGCTCTTACAAGACGGCGAGAATGACTTGGACAACGAGCATGGCAATTGGCCGCTGGCAAACCAGCAAATGGCAAAGGCTCTCGCTTTCAAGGACTATGATTACAAGTTTGTCTTTGGCACCGAAGCACACAATGGGAAACACGGCGGGGCGATTTTCCCGGATTCGCTGAGATGGCTCTGGCGCGGCTGGGAAAACGAAACACCTTAAGTATCGAAAATCTTAACGACATGGCTGACGCCAAAAACAAATCGATTGATATCAGCTTCTCAGTGCCGTTTGTGCATCGCCTGAGAGTAACCGCGGATGTCGCTGGAGACGACTTTCGCCAGTTGCATGAAGTACTGCTGCCGGGCGGTGGTGACTCTGCCAAGGTTCTGATCGTGGCGGAAACCGCCGTTGCCAAGTCAAGCAACCGGATCGACCAACTAAATGCGAAACTAAGCGTGCTTGGTGAAATCAATTTGGTTAGCAACCCGTTGATTGTTGAGGGGGGAGAGCCAATCAAAAATTCGACCAAGGTTGCCAAAGACGTCCTTCAGAAAATCAATCAGCATGACTTAGATCGTCGCAGCTACATCATTGCGATCGGTGGAGGCGCGATGCTGGACGCGGTCGGATACGCCGCTGCGGTTGCTCACCGCGGAATCCGATTGATTCGCATTCCCACTACCACACTGGCACAAGCAGACTCGGGAGTCGGCGTAAAAAACGCCATCAACTACTTTGGCAAAAAGAACTGGATCGGGACGTTTGCCGTCCCTTGGGCGGTCATCAACGACTCTGCTGTGCTGAGCACATTACCAGACCGAGATTTCCGCAGCGGCTTTAGCGAGTCAGTCAAGGTATCGCTTCTGAAAGACCGCAGTGAATTCGATTGGCTTTGCGACAACGCAGCGGCAATCCGCCAGCGGGAAATGACAGTCGCATCGCGCGGAATTCATCGATCTTGCATGTTACATCTTTTGCATATCACCGAAGGTGGCGATCCCTTTGAAACGCGAGAGGCGCGTCCTTTGGATTTTGGACATTGGTCTGCTCACAAATTGGAACCACTTACTGGCTACAACATCCGTCATGGAGAAGCCGTCGCCATTGGCGTTGCAATCGATTGCCTCTATTCGTCGATTCAGCATGGACTCGACGAAGACGATGCGATCAGAGTCTGCGAATGCCTGACCAATATGGGCGTGCGTTTGTGGCACGAAGCCCTTCAACCAGTCGATCGACTAATGGCCGGGCTCGAAGAATTTCGCCAGCATCTTGGCGGACGTTTGACGATCACGATGCTTAACGGCGTTGGGCATGCGATCAACGTCCATCAGATAAACACCGCGGCGATGAAGCAGGCGATTAGCCGCTTGCAACAAATCGCGTCGGACCTGGAATCCAAGTTAGTTGATGCACACTGACGCGACAGTTGCCTTTCGCACGTTGGCGGGGCACCTGACGGTTTTTTCCAGCTACTGCTACGCGGCTCGGCGCGGTGCATCCTGAACGTCTGAGCGTTTGTAGGGGTCTGCTTTCCCGTCGACTCGGCCACGAAAACGCCGGTAGGACCAAAGGTACTGCGCCGGAGCAAGATTAATCACCGACTCAACGCCGTGATTCAGCGCTGTCGCGGCAGCCAACTCGTCCCCAGAAGCGATTGCTTCGGCCGCCGGCAAGAAGTGAAGTCGATAGCCGGCCCCTTTCGGCAGACGCTCAGACGCCAAATACACCACCTTGCATTTGGACTTGGCAACTAACCGAGAGACCAGAACCATCGTCCTGGCGGATCGACCGAAAAACGGTGCTCGGACGCTCCCCTCTTCGCCAGGGTCTTGGTCGGGCAAGATGCCGACCATTCTATTTTGCTTCAGGGCAGTGCGAACGGCGCGCACACCCGACAGATCGGTGGGAACCAGTTTCGCGCCGAATCGCTGGCGAGCATTTCGCACAAATTCGGCGATGCCGCTCAAGCGAGGCGGGCGATAGAGACTCACCACTCCGTACTGAATCGATAGATGAAGTCCGCCCAACTCCCAAGCGCCAAAGTGCGGTACCAAGACGATAACACCTCGACCGTGACTGAGCGCCTCATCCACGTGGTTTTCGCCTTGAATATCGACGATCAAATTTGATGTTCGCCGCTTTCCCCAACTCCAAATGGGCCCGAGTTCCGCGATCGTCTTGCCCAGTTCGATCAGGTGTGATTTCAACAGATTCTCACGCTGGTCAGCCGAGAGATCAGGAAATGCAATCTCCAGATTTGCTCGCGCAATCCGCTTCGTTTTTCCGGCAAACAGATAGAGGACATGTCCAACGCACGCACCGTAGAATTGATTGACGCGCAGAAATGTCATGCTTAGCAGGCGAATCAAACATGTCAAAACGAACGCCAGCAAACGGCGCGTCCACCATCGCCCTGTTTCACGGATTGATTCCGCGTCAGGGTTTGAGGAATCGCTGTTTTCCGCCAGGTCGCTCATGACCAAACCTCAACTTCGCTCGAGACGAACAAACGAGAGGCAAGATCAGCGCATCAGCACGTTCCGCGAAATGATGACCCTCGGTAAGGGTTGTATCGGTTCATTCATGTTCACTTCTAAACGCGGTTGTTGGCATTTTTTTCGCAATGCAGTCAGTTGTGCGCAGGCACGCCGTCAGAAAGCAAGCGTGAAACACGCTGCGTGCAGCACCGCTTTCGTGCCAGGATGCATGACCATGGCAGTCACGCCAAAAACCTGACGCTGGCAGACCTACTGCTGGCCAGACCGTGGTCGCTTTCATCCCACCGCCTGACGGCACTAATAGCGTCTGTCTATTGTCGACCAGCTACCGACTAAACTTCTGCATAGGGCTCCGGCAGGAGACCTTGATATCGCGATTCAGCGAACTGGCGGTACCAACGCGCGTACTGCTGGATGTTTCGCGAAGTCAGGTCACCTTCGGTCTCATCGTACGTGCTCTCAATTCGACCAGCAAACTGATGAAGTGTTTCGCCAGCGACGCGAGAAAACGAGAGTTTAGATAGCTTCCGATCGACTGACGCGAGCATCTTTCGACTCTTGATATCATCTTCGTCCAACCCGGCATGCTGGCCACGGCGTAGTCGCCTCCAGAGCAAATAGATCCCCAGCAAGAACACGGGGCCTTGCGCAAACCGGATCAAAAGCGACAGCGGATCGGTAGCACGACTCGACATCAACCACCCAACAATCCTGCTCGCCATTGATTGATTTTCGGCTTGTTGATCCTCCAGAAGCGACAAGGATTCGGTAAGCAAATCTTGATCCAGACCATCAATCGCTAAAGTCATGTAACTTCTACCGGGTGTCGATTCCACCGCAAACCACGTCTGCCTAACATCATCGTAGGCCTCGGCCCAAGCGTGAGCGTCCTTGTTTCTCGCTACCCAACTCTCTTCCTCGTCACTGTATTCATCGGATACATAACCCGTGACGTACCTGGCTGGGACATCCACACTTCGCAACATCAACACAGTCGCCGACGCGAACAGCTCGCAATGGGCTGGGTGCCTCGTTTTGACAAAGTGAACCAATGGATCGTCGCGGCCAGGCACCGGAGCTCCTTGCAGCGAATACTCGTAGTTCTCTTGAAAGTGATTGGCAATCGCAACGGCTTTATTGACGTTGGTTAGCTGATCGCTGCAAACCTTTCTAGCCCGTTCAGAGACAGCACCTTTCATCGAATCTTCGACATAAGTGAGTATCTCCCGACGTTGCGAATCCATGAGATCCACGGCTGAACCTTTCCCGACACCGGCAACATAAGGGTACTGGGTGTTGATGCCTGATTCGATAACGCCGTGACTGTTGATCCTAATCTGACTTGCTCTCGCCTCGATCCACTGCGTCCCCAGCGGACTGAAGAACACGTACCCTTTTGCAGGATCGTTTTCGACTTCAACAGTCGCAATCGTCCGACTGGCAGGTTCCCCGAAATCGAATCGCCTCAGTCGGTTTGCTGAACGTCCACGAAGCGAAACGGTTCCTGCTCCACTGGATGAAATCAATCTTCTTTCGTACGAACGAATCGCTTGACCGGATTGAATCTGGGAGTTGTCGAATTCTTCCCAACGCCCTTTACGGTAGTAATCAAAGACGCTGCCGCGCAGATAGCCAGGACGATACTCCGAGTGCGCCCTCAACGCGATTTCCGTAGGATTCACCATCATCAAGCGACGAATCGACCCTATACGAGCGCCTCGGACATAGTGAGAACTGCCGAGGGAGGCGGACGCACTGACAGCGTCAAGCGAAGACTTCAAACGGTCTTGAACAATCCGCTGAACCTCCGGCAGCACTGCGCTGGTCAAACTTGCCAAACCGCTGGTCGCCATCAACAACACCGACACAGTCACGATGGTGAACAACCAGCCAATCCGTAGGCGATCATCGCCCTTCACTTCATCTACACCGGAGAATTCGATCGACTCCGCTTTCGCGTGGAATTGATTTGCCAACGATTCCGAATCGCGTGCAGCAACCTTCATTCCCTGTCGGTGTTTCATGCGTTTTCGGTTCCCCTTGCTTCGTTGGTCGATATACCAAGTATGCAAGATGAAACGCGACGCGAATAAGAATGCAACGCAGGCGACAAGTGAGACCGTGACCTGTGCGGTCAATGACTGCGATGACGCCCCCGATGCCATCGACAACATCACAACCAGCATTCCCAATCCAAGCATCGCGGGATGCCCATAGACAGGCCGCCTGACATGAAACATCAATCCAAAAACCAGACTGACGTGCGCAAACGAATCGACAAAAAAGGCAACGGGGTTGAACGACTCTCCGTAGTGGCTGGAGAGCCGCCAAGTGGTCACCAATGCTGCGACAAAGAAAAGCGAAATCGACCAAACGAAAGCCGGAGACAACACGCTGCTTGAAGGTGCGATCTTGTCGCGACGGGACTTGCGTTTTCTTGCGAAGTAGGCAGCTAGTTCAAAACCGATGTAGGCGCAAACAACGGCAACTGTGGTTCGAAAAGTGGTTCCGGCGAACAAGGCTTGCACGAACAATAGCAGCGGAAGAATCCAAGAATTTCGTTTCATACTGAATCCGCGGCCAAAGGTGATTCTGAACTTCGCGAAGCTTCGTTGCTGGCAACTGGAGCATCACCGCTGATGCCCACTTGAAACACCGAAAAATCGCCATCAAGCCAATCAAAGTGCTCCGCATGACGCCTGGAAAGCAGCAATGTGGGGTTACGTCCCAGCTGTTCTGAAATCGCCTCGATTCTTGAATCAGCTATTGCTGGATCGACCTGTTTCGATTTGGCCAAGCGAATCAACTGCGCGTCGCGGTCATTCAAAAATGGATTCACACCACCCTGGCGTCCTCCGCCCGCATTTGATTGATCCGCATGGGATTCCAAAGGCTCGTCGGTCAAAAACATCTGCGCAGAAACGGAACTACCCGAAAACAAATTCAACACACTCACCGTCATCGACATCAGGTACTCAAACGACTCGCTTGGAGACGTATCGCTCTCACCGTGGGTAACAGTTGCAGTATCGATGATAAGGTTCATCGAACGCACGGATGGCGATTGGAATTCGCGAACGATTGGACGCCCGAGTCTTGCCCAAGAAGCAAAATCCCAACGACGCACCGACATTCCGCTTTGATATTCGCGACTGCCCGCATACTCGCTCGCATCACCAGCCAACAACCGCCGTGCCCAGCCACCTACCGCAGATAACACTTGTCTGGCAGCTTGATGATGCTCTTCGTCAAGCGGAACCGGCGTAACAGCGATTTCCGCGTCCAAGAAAATCGTCTTTCGCCATCGGAACAGATAAAACGGAAACGTCGACTGAATCAACAAAGGCGGCAAATGATGCAAGCCGCGACGAAAGAAACTCAGTTGCGACTCGAACTCGATTCGTTCGCCCGATCGCATCAACGGATAGAACGCTGGCCGCGAGACAATGACGTTGTTTTCTGCCACGGTTCTTTTACGTAGCTTTCCCGGCATGGGCTGAAGTTCAAACGACACCAACGTATCTAGCGCAGGCAATCGATTGGTATTCACCAAGTGCGAAACCACCCGAAAAGGCTGGCCGACCGGGACACTGGTAGGCAACGAACAACCCGCATCAATTTTTGCGCGCGTCAACCAATTCGCAATCCAACCGATGAAGAGACACGCGATACAGGCCGCTAACATGCCCGACCATGGATAGCCCCAAACAATGTTCAGCGACATGAACGCCATCAGCATCAAAGTCACAGACGCGGACGTCAATGATCGCTTCAACTTGAGGAATATTCTCCATGGCAGCAGCAGTAACTTGATCACCGCACGCAGTGCTTTCGCCGCGCCAGCTGTTATCAAGCCAAATGCTCGACGCAGCGGATGCATGCGTCGGGTTGTTGGCAATTCGCTATCCATCGCGCTTGTCAAATCGGAACCTCGACCTGAGTGACTAACTCACTGACGATATGCATTAACTCGTCGCTAGTGGCGGCCAAGTTACGACTCGCCACGCGGTGAGACAGAACATCGACGGCAACCGCCTGCACATCGTCGGGAAGAACAAAGTCGCGTTTCGACAATGCGGCCCGAGCCTGCGCAGCCCGCAACAACATTTTGGATCCACGCGGGCTACAACCCGCCCGCAGTCGTGAATCACGCCGTGTCGCCCCTACTATCTCAACTAAGTACTCCGCAACTTTTCGGTCAAATTTCACCTTTCGAACCGCGTGCTGTAGACGCACCAAGTCGTCACGCGACATCACCGGATCTAATTTTTCCGACGGATCTTCGCTTGCTTGATCGATCAGCAACGCGATTTCACTCTCAAAGTCTGGGTAGTTCATCGAAAGCCGAAAAAGAAAACGGTCAAGCTGCGATTCGGGAAGCGGGAAAGTTCCCTCAAAGCCGCTCGGATTTTGCGTCGCAATCACGATGAACGGCTGTGTGAGTTGGTACTGTTTTCCATCAATCGTCACCTGCGCCTCTGCCATCGCCTCCAGCAACGCACTCTGAGTTCGCGGCGAAGCGCGATTGATTTCGTCAGCGATTAACAAATCACAAAAGATCGGACCTGGACGAAAATGAAATTCGCCACTGGCTGGCTGAAAAATGGAACTCCCCAAAATATCTGCTGGCAACAAATCAGGTGTGCATTGAATGCGTTGGTATTGCAGATCAAATAGAGCAGCGAGGGATTTTGCCAGCGTTGTTTTCCCGACACCCGGCACGTCTTCAAGCAGAACCGATCCCTCGGCCAAAATCGCAGTGA
This sequence comes from uncultured Pirellulaceae bacterium, assembly GCA_964444105.1. Taxonomy (GTDB): domain Bacteria; phylum Planctomycetota; class Planctomycetia; order Pirellulales; family Pirellulaceae; genus K23-9. The sequence continues at coordinate 6,089 of CAYUGI010000168.1, read as the reverse complement.
GAACTTGATCGATTACATCCGCCTTACCTCGAATCACCCGCTGCAGTTCGGACCGCACTTTCTCGATACCATCCAGTAGGGTCGAAACTTGGTGCGCGTCATTCGATTCGATGCTAGGCATGGCATTTCGAGTTGGAGTTTGTTGTTCGGATAGCAACGTGGACGAAACATCTTCCGATCGATCACGATGAGGCGAAGGAGGATTTCCATCGCCACCGAGTGAATGGTCACGCTTAAACACTTTCATTCCTCCCAGTGGTGAGCACTTTGTAGCATCATCCTGCCTTTGTCAGTGCTCGACTTGATTCGCCGACGAATAGCGAACCTTCAGGTTCTTAGCAATCTATCCGATATGGCTAGCGACTGAAAACTGGCGGACGACAGACGAGAAAGCCAATCTCGCTTCGACGTTCGAAGAGCATTTTCGGCTTTCGCCATTCCCTACTTAAAGGACGGACCGATGCCGATTCCGGTTCGAACAAATCTCCCGAGACGATGGACCAGTAGCCTATCGCAACAAACAGCAAATAGTGTTCAGATGCGAGAGCGAATCGATCTAGACGCTGCTTGATACGCCAAAATCGAGCCAGCAGCTAAAAGGCGACATGTTTGTCCGTTCTAAGACGTGGAAACAGGCAAGCAAGCGTCTTAACTCCCCAAACATTAACCCCCCAAACATTGGCTAGAATGACGACACGAAATTAGCCAGCACCTTTGCCACGGAATTCAAAGAATGGGACCGAAGCTACGACGACTCTTCACAATGACGGCGACAGTGATCGCTTTGACCGCAACGAGTCACGCCGACTCTGCCAAAAGCGTTGAAGCTCAAGAACAACAACAGGGTTTTGTTGCGATCTTCAATGGCGAGAACCTTGAGGGCTGGAAGAACGCTGGCAACTGGAAAGTCGAAGACGGCGTCATCACTCGCGATGGCAAGGGTGGGAGCCTGGTCTACCAGACCAAGCAGGTTCCAGAGGATTTTGAGCTTCGCTTTGAATGGAAAGTCGCCAAGGGAAGCAATAGTGGCTTGTACTACCGCCCCACGCAGTATGAATACCAAGTCCTCGATAACGGCGTTCACAAGGACGGCAAGAACCCTCGAACGAGCGCGGCGTCGCTTTATTTTTGCATGCCACCGTCAGAGGATGCGACGAACCCTGTCGGTCAATGGAACACAGGCAGAATCGTTTGCAAGGGAACCGTCATCCAACACTGGCTCAACGGCAAAAAAGTTGTGGGGTTCGATTACAAAGATCCCCGGTGGGCGTCTGAAGTCGAACTGCTTCGCAAACGAGGAGGCGACTTAGAAAAACGCGGAGCAAAACTGAGCCTGCAAGACCACGGAGACCCCGTTTGGTATAGAAATCTTCGCTGGCGCGAACTCGGCAGTGATGACGAAATCGATCGCACCCCGGTCACACCCCAAAAGCTGAGCAAAGAAACGCTTGAGGCGGAGACAGACAAGCTGACAGGCATCATCGCGCGTCGCAATGCACAAAAGGAAAAGTCACAGAAGGCAAACTCGGAGAAGAAAAAGCCAGCAGACAAATAGCGCCGTTGCTAAGGAAGTTCCTTCAGCTGGATCTCTTTGAAGAGCGCGATCATTCCGCTGACTTCGTCGATTCGCTGGTGGTCACGCTTAGAGAGTTGCGGCGAAACCGTGTGCAATGAAGAAAGCCGCAGCATTTCGTTTTGTTGCTTAAAACTCACTGCCAGCTCCAACGGGAGCTGATTGCGTGACGCCAAAGCGGCATTCAAGCTCATTCTCACAAACGGCGGAATACCCAGCCGCCGCTTCATGTTCAGTCTGCACGCCCAGTCCGCAAACTGCCCGAATTGTTTCGCTACTGATTCTGTTTTCGCAGGTTGCGAAGTCGATGTGTACTGAATTCCGCCATACGCAATCCGATACTTGTCGCCAGGATCCAATTGCACTTCGGCAGAAATCCCGAATTTCTCTTTTCGCTCCGGCGTTGTCGCGCTAGCCCGCATTTCCGCAGCAAACTTTGTCAGTTGATCCATGCTAACGATCGCACGCGACTTTAATTCCCGATTGAGCAAGACAATCCGATTTCGTTTGGTATCGAACACCGTGATCGAGTTGTCGTCCAATTCGTCAAAGTCGTAGACGACACCTTCGTCAAAGACAATTCGGTGCGTGGCGACTGGAGCCTCGACGCCTGCTTGATGGTTTACGGTCGTCACGACGAACGACGCTTGAAAGTCGGCAGCAAAGGCAACACCGCAACTTGCCAACGTCACAAAGCACATGCCCCAAACGCATCGAAGGACTCCTGATTGGGATCGCATTTGAGAGTGTCCGAACGGATGGCGTACTGGCTGGCGCATTGAATAACGGTGGAGCGACCTAGACTTTTCGTAGGCATTGGGCGTAGAAAAGACATCCAGAGCGTAGAAAAACCGTTTCGATAACGTCCAGATCAATGTCTGGGCCTAAAACATGTACGACTTCACGTTCGCGAAACGCCACCGCGTGCTTTCGTGAAACACACCCCGGCGAGCACTCGCGTGCCTTATCGAACGCCAAATCCCCGCAAAACGCATCATCACAGTCCATGCGACGAACGCTGCTCCTGATCCCTCACGAAATCGCCGGCATTCCTGTCTTTGGGTTCGGCTGGATGCTGGGATTAATTCTGCTAGCAGCCGCCTCACGATTTCTGTTCGCTTATCGATCTGGCCAAAACGTCAAAACACTGATCGCCAGCGAATCCGTCATGTGGGTGATCGCCGCTGCCGCAGTCGCCCTGGTTCTGCCTCGCGTTGAATTGGCGAACGCCATGGGTGAACCGGTTGGAATGGCGATTCGCGGATACGGCGTGATGCTATTGATCGCCGTCGTCGCTGCAGTCGCACTGGCGGCCTACCGTGCAAAAAATCGCGGCATCGACCCGGAGGTCATCTACTCGATGGCACCATGGGTTTTCATTGGCGGCATCGCCGGCGCAAGAATCTTCTACTTGATTCAGTACCACGATCGGTTTCAGTGGGAATCCCCAACGGCTTACCTAAGAAACCTGTTCGCCTTTACTGAAGGAGGACTCGTTGTTTACGGATCCTTCATCGGCGGCTTTGTCGCAGGCGCGTATTTCATTACCAAAAACAAATTGCCACTGTTGAAGCTGGGCGACGCGATTGTTCCGTGCATGTTTTTGGGCGTTTGCCTTGGCCGCGTCGGTTGCTTGATGAACGGCTGCTGCTACGGTGGACGATGTGAACCAAACTGGAGCTCGATTCAGTTCCCGGCAGGCAGCGCGGTCTACAACGAACAACTCGCATCGGGCGAATTGCTGGGCATGAAAGCGGATCCGCTAACGCGTGATATCACCTCAGTCGCCGCGGATAGTTTGGCAAGCCAAAAGGGGATTCAGTCCGGTGAGAAGCTAAACGAAATTGCGTTTGCCCCCGTTCCAGCAGCAAACGCCCCTCGAGACATACCTGCGGAATCCGTCCTACCTGGCGCGATCGCAGAGGTGGATGGACGTGATTACTACTGGCCACCGGACCAACTGCCAGATCGCGCGCTGCCCGTGCAGGCCGCGCAACTTATCAGCAGCGGTTCATCGCTGATCCTTTGCGGCTTCCTGTGTGGATTGTCACTTTGGTTTCGCCGCGAAGGGGCGATCATGATGATCGGCTTGGCCAGCTATGCGGTGCTGCGATTCGTCTTGGAAATCGTTCGAGTCGATGAGGCCGGGCAATTCGGCACTGCACTTTCCATTTCTCAGTGGGTCAGCATCTGCGTTTTGGCATCGACTAGTATTGGGCTAGTGTGGGTGTACCGGCGTCGCATTACGACGTAGCGATCGCACTACGACGTAGCGATCGCACTACGACGTAGCGATCGCATTACGACGTAGCGATCGCACTGGGCAGAGGCTACGAAGCTCAATTCTGGGAACAAGATTGTCGCATGAAGATACTTGTCACTGGCGGATGTGGATTCATCGGCACCAATCTTGTGCTCCGATTGTTAGAATCGACTTCAAACGAAATCATCAATCTTGATGCGTTAACCTACGCAGCAAACCCTCAGTCGCTTGCCGATGCCGCCGAAACATCACGCTACCATTTCGTCAAAGGTGACATTGGCGACGTAGCTTTCGTAGCCAAAACGATTGCGTTACACCAGCCCGATGCAATCATCCACTTAGCTGCCGAATCTCACGTTGACCGAAGTATCCAATCGCCAAGCCAATTCGTCCAAACCAATGTTGTCGGCACGTTCAATCTCTTATTAGCCGCGCAAGATCACTATTCACAATTGAGCAGAGACCGAAGAAAGTCCTTTCGATTTCTGCACGTCTCGACCGATGAGGTCTACGGATCACTTGGCCAGAGTGGCGAATTCACTGAAACCTCTCGCTACGATCCTCATTCGCCGTACTCTGCCAGCAAAGCAGCTTCGGATCATTTCGCCAAAGCGTGGCACGACACCTACGGCCTACCCGTCATAGTGACCCATTGCTCCAACAACTACGGACCTTTTCAATTCCCCGAAAAGCTCATCCCATTGATGATCGTGAAGTGTATCCAAGGAGAATCGCTGCCAGTTTACGGCAGCGGCACGAACATCAGAGACTGGCTACACGTTGCCGATCACGTTGCCGCACTTCAACTGATACTGGCCAGTGGAGTACCGGGAGAAACATACAACATTGGCGGTGACTGCCAGCTCCAGAACATCGACCTGGTCAATCGCGTCTGCAAAATCATGGATTCGCACCATCCCTGTTCTTCCGGCAAACCTCACTCCGACCGCATTGATTTCGTAACCGACCGCCCGGGACACGATTTTCGCTACGCAATCGATGCCACCAAAGTGAAAGATCAGCTGGGATGGCGGGCAAGCCACTGCATCGACCAAGGACTGATCGAAACGGTCAAATGGTATTTAAGTAATGCCTCTTGGTGGCAGAGCATCCTGGACAGCACGTATCAATTGGAACGTCTGGGGATACAGGCCGAACAACACCAACCTGCAGCTCCCAACGGAGCTTCGCCTGGAGATAAATCGTGAAGGCCCCTGGAGAGAAAGCATGAAGGGTCTGATTCTTGCCGGTGGAAATGGCAGTCGGCTTGCCCCACTGACGACAGCGATCAGCAAGCAACTGCTTCCTGTGTACGACAAACCGATGATCTACTATCCGCTGTCAACATTGATGCTTGCCGGCATCCAAGACATTTTGGTGATCGCGACACCGCAGCACACAGGATTATTCGAGTCGCTGCTTGGCGATGGCAGCCAATGGGGGCTAAGAATTAAACACAAAGTTCAGCCGGAACCGGGAGGTCTGGCACAAGCCTTCTTACTTGGCGAGTCCTTCATCGATGGCGAGCCTTCTTGCCTTACTTTGGGTGACAACTTGTTTTACGGCCAAGGCTTGATTGAGTTGTTTCAGCGATCAGCAAAACTCCAACGGGGCGCGAAAATCTTCGCCTACAAAGTCCGTGATCCGAAGTCGTACGGCGTTGTCGAATTCGATCCGCAAGGCAAAGTGATCTCGTTGGAAGAAAAACCTTCCAAGCCCAAGTCTGACTTCGCGGTTCCCGGACTTTATTTCTACGATGATCGCGTCTGTGATTTCGCAAAGTCGTTGCAGCCATCCGATCGAGGAGAATTGGAAGTCACCGATCTGAATCGAATCTACTTAGAAGAAGGCAGCCTAAGTATCGAAGTCTTTGGCCGCGGTACGGCGTGGCTGGACACCGGCACGCACGAAAACCTGCACGATGCAAGCAGCTTTGTCGGGGCCATCGAAAAACGAACGGGCTTGAAAGTGGGTTGTCCCGAGGAGATTGCGTATCGGCAAGGCTGGATCGGCGACACACAGCTTAAGAGACTGACGCAACAATATGCCGATTGCCAGTACGGTGAATATTTGAAAAGTTTGCTCTCGGCGATCTAGCAAAAGTGCTACGAACGCCTGGCGAATGAAATGCTGCCGAGGGCCAGCGGTGAGGCTTGGCGTATGAAATGCTGCGGAGGGCCAGCCTTGAGGCGTGGCGTTTGAAATGCTGCGGAGGGCCGGCCGTGAGGCTAGCGCATGAAATGCTGCGGAGGG